>NZ_JASATR010000013.1:0-128716 GCF_038440395.1 Aeromonas sp. OTU364 | reverse complement strand
GATCACGATGACAAGGGATTTTTTGAAGAAAGTCACGGAAACTTCAAATTATCCAGTTAGAAACAGCTTACCCAGTGTATATATACAATGTTATCCACAAGCCGATGATTTCAGCTCTGTTTTATTGGCATTTAACCGGGTCTTCCTTGCTTAAGGAATGCCATACTGAAGCGGATAATGTGTCCCGAGTGGTCCATGGTAGCGTCCTGTCGTAAAGCTGGTTACCATGGAGGTGAATAGAGTGTTGCACCTTTTTTGCTTTCATTTACAAAAGGTCTTTAAAGATGAATTTATCCAAGTTTCCCGTTTATGTGCAGGCGGCCGTTCTCGCTCTGGTGTTGGCGCTGGTCGGTTATCTGGTTGCCCAGGCCCTGCAGTTTTCCCTGAAAGCCGAAGTCATTTTTGCCGTAGGTCTGGCCATTGGCGGTTTCGTGGTACCGCTGTTCCTTAACCGGGCTCCTGCCGCTGCGGCCGAGCAGAATGCCAGCCAAGAAACATGCACCTTATATGTAGGCAACCTGCCCTACCGTGCCAACGAGATTGCCGTGCGCGAGCTCTTTGCCGAGCAGGGTCTGGTGATTTCCGTCCGTCTGATGAAAGACAAGGCCACTGGCAAGCGCAGGGGCTTCGGATTTGTTGAGATGCCGGTCGCCGATGCGGCCAAGGCCATAGCCGCGCTCAATGACAAGGAGTATCAGCAGCGCACCCTTAAGGTACGTGAAGCCAACGACAAGCGGGACAGGGATGAGAGAGAAGGCGCCGACGTCGACGCCTGAGGACTCAGCACAGCACCTCTTCGAGTGATGACAGCCCCCATGCTTGCAAGGGGGCTGTCAGTTTTTGGGCCCGGGCATCCAGCAGGCTGCAATAGGCATGGCCCTGCCCTTCCCCGGTGAGGGTGGACGGGAGCGCGGCCAGCAGATGGGCCACCCGTCTTGCCACCGCATTGCCCGAGTCCACCAACTGGGCCTCCGGCATCAGTTGCCGGATTTCATCCCCCAGCAGCGGGAAATGGGTACAGCCCAACACCAGGGTATCCGGCCTCTCCTCCCCTTCCATCCAGTCCGCCAGCACCTCTCGCAGCAGCCCCATGTTGACCGTCTGTCCCGCCAGCTTGCGCTCGGCCTCGATCACCAGCTCGGTCGCCCCCTTGAGCAACACCCGCTTGCCCGGCGCGAACTGGGCGATGAGCTCATGGGTATATTCGCGGCTGACGGTGCCCGGGGTTGCCAGCAAACCGATGCAGCCATTGCGGGTCAGGGCGGCGGCAGGCTTGATGGCGGGCACCACGCCCACCACAGGAATGCTCAGGGTGGCTCGCAGGGATGGCAGGGCTATGGTGCTGGCCGTGTTGCAGGCGATCACCACCAGATCGATGGCGTGTTCGGCCACCATGTGGCTGACCAAGCCGGTGCAGACAGCGATCAACTCTGGTTCGCTCAGCTCGCCATAGGGGAAGTGGGCATTGTCGAAGCAGTAGAAATAGTTGTGTGCCGGCAGGGTGCGACGGATCTCCCCATAGACGGTCAAGCCGCCCATACCGGAGTCGAACACGAGAATATTGGCCACCAGAGCTCCCCCTTGGATGCGAGGCGGCGATCATACTCCCGCCGGCGGCCAATAGAAAAGGCCCCGTACAGGACGGGGCCTCGCTTTTTCCTCTCTATATAAGCAGAGCAGCGGATCAGAGACGGTAGTCGGCGGTCAGCTTGAACTCGGTGCCCGGCGAGGCATAGCCATAGGCCGGGACATAGTCACGATCGAACAGGTTGTCGATGCGACCGCCCAGGGTCAGCGCAGGCGTCACCCCGTAGCTGGCCCCCAGATTGACCAGGGTGTAAGAGCTCAGCACCACCCGCTCTGCGGGGAAGCTGCTGAAGTTCTTGTCGTCCCGCTTGCCCACATAGAGCAGCTCGGTCGACAGATCCACCGGGCCCAGCTGTACCTGTGTCAGCCAGCTCGCCTTCTGCTTGGCACGGCGCAGCAGCGGCTGATCGCCATCGTTCTTGTCTTCGGTCTTGGTGTAATCGAAGCTCAGGTCATGATGGAGCGGACCGGTTTCCAGCCCCAGCGCCACTTCCACGCCGCGGATCTCGGCATCCGTGTTGTCCGGTTTGCAGCTGGAGAAGGCGCTCTGGCAGGAGATCAGGTTCTGGATCTGGTTGCGATAGAGGTTCACTGACCAATCCCAGGCGGTGTAACGGCCGGAGAAGTCCAGCTCCAGGTTCTTGCTCTCTTCCGGCTTCAGATCCGGGTTCTCATAACCGGGATAGTAGAGATCGAGGAAGGTCGGCGCCTTGAAGCCGGTGCCGTAGCTCAACCGCACATTGTGGTTGTCATCTATGTCCAGCCCGCTGGCGGCGGACCAGGTGTTGTGACGGCCATACTGCTCGTTGTCATCGGTGCGGCCGGACAGCTCCCACAGCAGGGCCTGCCAGCGATAGCTGCCCACCGCAAACAGACCTGTGTTGTCGCGATCCGGGGCATTGAAGGCCTGGCCATAGCTGCGCGAATCGGACTTCATCTGCTCCTGCTGCCAATCGGCGCCACCGGTCAGGTTAAGCCCCTCGATGCCGCTCCAGCTGTTGATCCAGGAGAAGCGGGTCAAGCCGGTGTGGATCGGCTGGGCACTGGATTCCCCCTGGCTCTCCAGCCAGCTCTTCAGCTTGTTCTCGCCGTAGCTGGCTTCCAGCCGGCTGGTCAGGGTCTCGCTCTGGAACTTGATGCCACCGTCGTACTGGAAGGCCTTCACCCGGCTCTGGTCGGCCGACTGATAGGGGTCGTCCATCTCGGTCTGGTTGTCATAACCCTGGGCGTTGAAATCGGCACTCCAGGCGTCGTTGAAGGCATGGTTCATCCCGACCTGGCCATTGAGGCTGTCAAAACCGTCCCGATCCGGCTGCTGGGCACCGGCCACCACGTCGAACCCATCGGTCCGCTCATAGCCCACCAGCAGGTTCATGTCGGTCTGCTGGCCAAGCGCCTGCACGGTGCGCAGTTGGCCCTGACCATAACCATGGCTGCCTGCGCCCCCCTTCAGGTGGGTCTCGCTGCCATTCTTGGCGGAGGTCTTGGTGATGAGGTTAATGACGCCACCTATGGCATCCGAACCGTAGACGGCGGCGCGCGGCCCGCGGATGTACTCGACCCGCTCAATGTTGCCGAGGGGGATCTGGCTGAGATCCGGCGTGCCGGCCACCATGGCGGCGATGGGACGGCCATTCATCAGCACCAGGGAGTGGTTGGAGTTGGTGCCGCGGATGAAGAGGCTGCTGATATGGCCCCGGCCACCCAGGGTGGTGATCTGTACCCCGGGCAGGGTCTTGAGCAGATCCGTCAGGCTCGATACCTGGCGGGATTCGATCTCGGCGCGATCGATCACCACCACGGGAGCCAGCACAGAACTGACGGGCTGTTCCACCCGGTTGGCGGTGACCACCATAGTATCATTGGCAGGAAGGGAAGACTGGGCAAAGGCCGCCGTTGGCAACAGGGCAGCCGCCAATAATTTCTTGGACATGAGAGATCCTTAAGTTCGCGTAAGCATCTACTTCGTGGCCGGTTTCTCTCGGCCCGAAATACGAACTTTGGCAGGTCTTCGGGCTTGGGGGCTGATGGCCTACGGCGACGGCTTCCCACCTGACGGCAGTGCCCTGATGTCGCTTCGTTCCCCCTTACCGCTGCGCGCCAGCTCCGGATTCTCACCGGATTCCCTTTTAAGCATGATGCGCCAAAGCGGGGGGATTATAGGCAGAGCCGGATTGGATGTATAGCCATCTGGATTGCTGCTGTCACTTTTTCCCACCAGAGGGTGTCGAGTGGCACAATTACCGCCCTGCGCCTCTGTCATGGCCTCAGTTAGGCGCAATCCGACAGGGTCAGACGCAAGAAATGTTGAGCCAGGTCCCACGGCTTTTTGGTAACATGCGGCAAACGTTTGACACCCCCGAGGAAGCCGTAATGACGACCCCCCCAATGATCGGCCTGGTAATGGGCTCTGACTCCGATTGGCCCGTGATGCAAGCGGCAGCCCGCATCCTCAAGGAGCACGGCGTGCCCTATGAAGCGCGCGTCGTCTCCGCCCATCGCACCCCGGATCTGCTGTTCGAATATGCCGCCAGTGCCCGCGAACGCGGCCTGCGCGCCATCATCGCCGGGGCCGGCGGGGCCGCCCACCTGCCGGGCATGCTGGCCGCCAAGACCACGGTGCCTGTGCTGGGTGTGCCCATCCCGACCCGTCAGCTCAAGGGGATGGACTCCCTGCTCTCCATAGTGCAGATGCCCAAAGGGGTGCCGGTCGCCACCTTCGCCATCGGCGAGGCGGGGGCCGCCAACGCCGGTCTGTTTGCCGTCTCCCTGCTGTCGGTTGCCCAGGATGGCGACGCCCCTCGCTATCACCAGCAGCTCGACAGCTTCCGCGCCAACGAGCGCGATCGGGTGCTGGCCCTGCAACTGGAGGACCCGGCATGATACTGCCCCCCGCTACCCTCGGCATGCTGGGGGGCGGCCAGCTCGGCCGCTATTTCGTGATGTCGGCCCATCGCCTCGGTTATCAGGTGATAGTGCTGGATCCGGATCCCGCCAGCATCGCCGGCGCCGCGGCCGACGCCCAGATAGTGGCGGCCTATGACGACGCCGAGGCGCTGCGCGATCTGGCCAGTCGCTGCGATGCCGTCACCTGCGAATTCGAGAACGTACCGGCAGCCTCCCTGGCCCTGCTGGAGCAATACCTGCCGGTGCGCCCTGCGGCCAGCGCCGTGCGCGTCTGCCAGGATCGCCGGGAAGAGAAAGCCTTCCTGACCCGCGCCGGGGTGCCGGTCGCCCCGAACCTGACTCTGCTGCCGGGCGAGCCGCTGCCGGCCCTGCCCAGCGACCTCTTCCCCGCCATTCTCAAGACGGCCCGCGAAGGCTATGACGGCAAGGGACAGTGGACCATACACCAGGCCGACGAGCTGCCAGCGGCCCTGGCCGCCAGCGGCGTGCCCTGCGTGCTGGAGAAGCGCCTGCCGCTGGAGGGGGAATTTGCCCTCACCCTGGCCCGCAGCCCGAGCGGTGCCATCAGCGCCCTGCCCCTGGTGCAGAACTGGCACAGCGGCGGCATCCTGGATCAGACCCGCTCCCCGGCCAATGTCCCCGCCCTGGAGGCGGAAGCCCAGCGTATCGCCGAGCACATCATCGCCGCCCTCGACTATGTGGGGGTGCTGACGGTGGAGTTCTTCCTGGTCGGCGGCGCGCTGCTGGTCAACGAGATGGCGCCCCGCCCCCACAACTCGGGACACCCCAGCATCGACAACGCCGGCTGCAGCCAGTTCGAGCTGCAGGTGCGCGCCCTGTGCGATCTGCCGCTGCCGGCGCAGGCTGACGTTCAGCCCGCCATCCTGCTGAACCTGCTCGGGGATCTGTGGCAGGACGGCACGCCGGACTGGGCCGGCGCCCTGGCCCTGCCCGGGGTTCACCTGCACCTCTATGGCAAGGGCGACGCCCGCCCCGGCCGCAAGATGGGCCACGTCACCGTCACCGGCCGCGACTGGCCGACGGTCGAGGCCACCGCCAGCCAGCTACGCACCCTGCTGGGCCTGCCGCCGCGCTAAGCGTCGCTGGTACCAACGAAAAGACCCGGGCCAAGGCCCGGGTCTTCTTTTTTACCGCAGTGGGGACCAGGTCAGCCCCGATCCGCCGCCACCGCAACGGGAGCCGGCAGGCGGATGGTGAGGGAGAGCACCAGGGCCACCACCAGCAACACCAGAATCAGGTTGAAGGTCGCCATGAAGCCGCCAAACAGGGAGGCCACGATGGAACCTATGATGCTGCCCAGCCCAAAGCCCAGATAGATGACGCCGTAGTTCTTGGTCAGGTTGTTGAGCCCGAAGAAGTCGCTCACCAGCGAAGGGTAGACGGTGATGGTGCCGCCGAAGCTGAAGGCGACGCAGGCGACAGCCACGAAGAAGAGGTTGGCATTGAGCGGCACAAAGAGCAGCAATCCCATACCACCGAGCGTGATCAGCTGGGCTATGGTGATGACCCGGATGCGGGACATCTTGTCGGACAGTATGCCCAGCACCAGGCGGCCACCCAGGTTCGCCATGGCGATGATGGCAACGGCGTTGGCGGCCACCACGGCAGGCAGGCCCACCATCTTCTCGCCGATGTCCTTGGCCACGCCGATGACGTAGAGGCCGCTCATGCAGGCGGTGAGGAACATCAGTGCCAGCATCCAGTACTGGGGCTTGCGCATCGCCTCGGCCAGGGTGAAGTCACGGCTCTCGGTCTGCTGCACGGAAGCGGCCTGCTGGGGCGCATCCTTCATCAGCATGCCGCCCACCAGCACCATGGACATGGCGATCAGCCCCCACAGCTGGAAGGTCGCCTCCAGGCCGTTGTTCGACAGCAGCAGCAGGTTGATGTACTTGAAGCCCAGGCTGCCGAGGCCATAGGCACCGATGGAGCAGGCGGAGATGAGCCCCTTGCGCTCCGGGAACCACTTCACGCAGTTGGAGAGGGTCATCAGGTAGCCGGTTCCGTCGGCGAAGCCCACCAGAATGCCGGCGCAGAGGTAGAGCATGGCCAGATTGCTGGCGTGGGCGGTGAGGAAGAAGCCGATGCCGAGCAGCACGCCGGCCCCCAGGGTGACATTGCGCACCCCGAACCGCTCCTGCAGCTTGCCCGCCAGGGAGGAGGCTACCGCCAGGGAGAGGCTGAGCAGGCCGAAGGCGAAGGCCACCTGGCTCACCGGCTCGTCCAGCTTGTCGGAGAGCTGGGCGTTGAACAGGCTCCAGGTGTAAACGGATCCCAGGGCGAACTGGGTGATGATGGTCCCCAACAGGGTGAGGTAGCGGGTGCGATTCATCTCTTTGGTCATGATGCGTCTCGGTTGATGGCCTTAAGGAAACTGGGGCCACTATAGGCAAGACACCACTCCCGCCGACCATTTAAGGCATGAAATGCAGATCGGCGGGCATGAATGACAATCAGAGCCGCATCAGCTGACGGAACGCCTTGATGTTGCTGCGGCTGACCGGCACCTCGAACGGCAGATCATGGAGCCGGATGAGATAAGTGCTGTTGAACCAGGGGACTATCTCGCGGATCTTGTTGATGTTGACGCAGTAGGAGCGGTGGCAGCGAAAGAACCCCTCCGCCGGCAAGCGGCTGACAAACTCGCTGAGAGCCATGGTCATTACGTAGCGATCGGTGCGGGTGTAGACATGGGTGAGCTTTTCGTCCGCTTCCGCGTAGTAAATCTGTTCGCAGGGAGTGACTATGATCCGCTCCCCCTTCACCAGATTGACGGTACGATTGTGCGGGATGCTCACCTCTCCCTGCCCCGGCTGCGACTTGCCCGCATGCTCGAGCTTTTGCAGCAGATTGATGATGCGCGGCTCGTTGTAGGGCTTGAGGATATAGTCGAACGCCTCCAGCTCGAACGCCTCCACCGCAAACTCCTTGTAGGCGGTGACGAAGACGATATGGGGCGGATGGCTGGACTTGTGCAGGTTCTTGGCCAGCAGCAGGCCGTCGATGGAGGGGATCTGGATATCCAGGAACACCACGTCCACCTCGTGATCCTGCAGGTACTTGAACGCCTCCAGCCCATCCTCGAAGCTCGCCACTATCTCGATGGTGCTGTGCTGGTTCACCAGATAGATCAGCTCCTCGCGAGCCAGATATTCGTCTTCCACTATGATGGCTTTCAGCATGGCATTGCCCCCTGAAGATGCGCAGGAGAGGCCAGCGCCTCCCGCATCAAACATTCATCTTCGACAATAATGGCTTTCAGCATGACAACCCCTCTCGCAGCACACACTTATCTTCAACCATGATGGCCCTCAGCATGGCATCGCCTCCTGATCCGGCAGATAGAAGCAGACTTCGGTTCCCGGCTCCAGTCGCTTGAGGTGCAGGCCGTCCCCGTACAGCAGCTTGACCCGCTGATGCACGTTCATCAGGCCTATGCTGCGACTCTCCACCCGACCGGCGGCCACCCCGTCGATCACCGCCTGGCTGATGCCGTAGCCGGTGTCGCGCACCGCCACCCGGATGCCCCCCGCCAGCTGCTTCACCTCTATGGTGACCCGGCCCGGCGCGCTGCGGGGCTGGATGCCGTGCAGGATGGCGTTTTCCACCAGGGGCTGCAACAGCAGGCTCGGCACCTGGATGTGCACGTCGTCCACCTCGAACACCACCTCCAGCTTGTCGCCGAAGCGGGCCTGCTCGATGGCCACATAGTCGCGCACCTGCTGCAGCTCCTCCTGGATGTCGATGAGCTCGTCCCCCTTGTTGAGGTTGTAGCGCAGATAGTCCGCCAGATTGGCGATGAGCTGGCGCGCCTGCTGGGGCCGGATGCGGATCAAGGACGAGATGGCGTTGAGGGCATTGAACAGGAAGTGGGGGTTGATCTTGCTCTGCAGGGCGGTGAACTCCGCCTTGCGGGTCATCTCTTTCAGTTGCTCGATGCGCGACACCTCCATCTGGGTGGAGATGAGCTGGGAGAGGCCCACCGCCATCTCCTTGAGGGAGCTGGTGATGCTGTGGGTGCGGCGGTAGTAGATCTTGAGAGTGCCGCTGACGGCGCCGTTTTCCCGCAGCGGAATGATGATGACCGAATGGAAGTCCGACAGATGATACTGGCGCAGATCGTTGTTGATGATGATCTGGTCGAGCAGCACCGCCCGCTGGGTCATGTCGCTGATGGCGTGGTGCTCGTCCAGCTCGTAGTAATCCTTGCCCACCCCCACGTAGGCCAGCACGTCCCGGGTGTCGGTGATGGCCACCGCATCGGCGTCGATCTCGCGCCGGATCACGGCGCACACCTGGCCGAGGGAGTGGCGGTCGATGTTCTGGAAGAAGGGCAGCGTCTGGTTCGCTATGTCCAGCGCCAGCTTGGCCTGCTTGGCGGCAATCAGCTCCTTCTCGTCGTCCAGATCCTGCACCAGCTTGATGATGAGGCCGATGCAGAGGGTCCCGGCGATCATGGGGTAGGCGATGTGGCTGACGATCTCCACCCCCACGGCATGGGGCTCGGTCAGCAGCCAGATCAGCAGCATGGTCAGCCCCTCGCAGGCCATGCCAGCCAGTATGCCGTAGAGCCAGAGCCGCGATTTGCGGCATTTCAGGTGCAGCCAGGTAGCGAGCAGGCCGGCGATGATGCTGGCGATGAGGCAAGGGATGGAGGTGTGGCCATCCATGTCGATGAGGTAGCGGTGCAGCCCCGAGATGACCCCGGCCGGGATGCCGACCCAGGGGCCGAACAGTATGCCGCCGGAGATGATGGCGATGATCCGCACGTTGATGAGGGCCCCCTCCACCGGAATGCCGGTGTAGGTGCTGAACACCGCGAACAGGCCGAAGATGGCGGCCACCAGCAGCAGCTCCGCCGGGGTGTGATCCCGCTTCTGGAACAGTCGCTGGAACGGCCGGGTGCGGGTCAGGAGAAAGAGCGTCATCAGCATCAGCGCCGCCCGTTCAAACACCGCCAACAACATCATCTGATTTTCGAGCATGGCTCTCCTCCGTCAACGACATGGCATGGCGCCAGGGGGCGGATCATACCCCTTATCTGCCGTCGACTCATGGTCGAATCCCGGCAGAGCGGTTCAGCTTTCGGGGAAGGGGCCGATAAGAGGAGGCCCTCGCCAAGGGGGGCCCAGTCCGACAAAGGAGATAACTATGTTTCAAAAAAGCATGGTGCTGGCAGTGATGATCGGTTGCAGCAGCGCCGCCGTTCACGCCAATACGCAGGTGAGCCTGGTGAACTGGCAAGCCACCGCCAGCAAAGAGACCAACATGGAAGTAGCGCTTACCCACCCCGGCCTCCAGGCCATCAATTCGGATCCGGCACAGGCTCCCGTCCAGATCCTGGCAGCAGACCTGAGCCACCCGGATTTCAACACCACCTATCGATTGCAAGCCCGCGCACTCTACGGCTCCCTGCCACAGCAGGATGATCTCAGGATTACGCTGGCGCTCAACGGACAACCCCTCGAGGCGAGCCACGCCCTCCCTCTGATGCAGGCGACCCGCTATTACCTCAGCTATCAGGCCCCTTCCGCCAGACCGGACCAGGTGGGCGAAGCCGCCTATGAACTGATGGTTTACTGGCCGGGCTGACCAAAGACCCCGAAGGCATGTCCCCATGCCTTCATTCCTGCCCGTCCATCACCTGCAACTGGGTCGCCGCCAGCCGGACGACCTCGTACTCTCGCTGCAAACGTGCCAGCGCCTCGGGCAGCCTGGCCTGCTCAAGCTCCCAGGATTCTATTTCGCTGCAGGTCGCCACCAGTTTCATGGTGCCCATGATCCTGGCCCCCCCTTTCAGACGATGTATGCGGTCGATGAACTGGCCGACATGCCCCTCCTCAGCGGCCCGCTGCAATCCCGAGATATCGTCGTCACTGGCCCGCACGAACTCGGCCAGCAGGGGCACCATCAGGGTCGACTGGTGCGCCGTCAGCGGCCCAAGGTATTTCCGGATCTCCTCCATGCAAGCGGCAATGCCAGTCTGCTCTTCCCGCTGCATGTGCCGGCGCAGGCAGTGATCGAGTGCCTCCAGTCCGACCGGCTTGAACAGACAGTCATCCATGCCTGCCGCCTGGCCTTCATTGATCTGCTCCTGCCGCGCATCGGCCGTCAGCCCGAGGATCAGGGTACGTTGCCAGCCGTGCAACTGCTCCAGCTCCCTGCACTGGCGTGCCAGCTCGAACCCGTTCATACCGGGCATGTTGAAATCGGTCATGATGACATCCACCCTGGCTCCGGCCAGCAGCCGCAACGCCTCCTCCCCCGACTCGACGGCCGTGGCGTCATGGCCCAGATAGGCCAGTTGCTGGCTGACCAGCAACCGGTTGGCAGGATGATCGTCCACGACCATGATCTTCAACCGTCGCCCCTGCTCCACCGCAGGATCCTGTACAGGTTCGGAGGACATCGTCACGGCATCGGCCACCGGCAGCTTCATCTCGACACTGACCCGGGTGCCCTGCCCGGGTGCGCTCTCCAGTTGCAGGGAGCCCCCCATCGCCTCGCACAGGGAGCGGGAGATCATCAGACCCAGACCTGTACCCGACTGCTGGATTTTCTCGGGTTGGCTCGCCTGGCTGAAAGGCTCGAACAACCGGGCCTGCTCGGCCCGGTCTATGCCGATGCCGGTATCCAGGATGGTGAGCTGCACGGTACACCAGCCGTCGCAGACCCAGGAGACCAGCGTCACCGTGACCGACCCGCGATCTGTGTACTTGATGGCGTTGCTGATCAGGTTGGAGAGGATCTGCTTGTAACAGAGGCCATCGATTTGCACCCAGGACGGATTGCCCGTGACGAGCTCCAGCCGCAGGTTTTTCTGTCTCGCCAGCGCGTTGAAGACGGTGACGACCGACTCTGTCAGGGTCACGATGTCATGGGGCTCGGGGGCCAGTTCGAACCGGCCAGACTCAATCTTGGAAATATCCAGGATGTCGCCGATGAGGCTCAAGAGGTCTCTTGCCGAGCCGTGGGCGATGGCGAGGGAGGCCTGATCTTCCTCGTGCAGCCGACCCCGTTTGAGCGCCAGCTCCAGCAAGCCGATGATGGCATTCATGGGGGTACGGATCTCGTGGCTCATGGTCGCGAGGAAGGTGCTCTTGGCACGGTTTGCCTCCTGGGCCTCCTGGCTGGCCACCGCCAGCTCATCGAGCAGGCGCACCCGTTCGCTGACGTCGATCCAGCCTCCCACGCCCCCCTGCACATTGCCGTCAAGATCGTAGTAAGGCTGAACCCAGTGATAGACGTCGACTCCGCCTGTCGGCAGGCTCAGGCGATGGTCGCCCTCCTGGGCACGGCGGCTGTCACGGGAGAGGGCCAGATCCCCATGCAGGGGAGCAAGAAAAGGCCAGCGCGTGCGCGCGTCGTCCAGACCCGTTCCGAGCAGGGCGGTCTTGGGCTCGCCAAGGAAGCTGGCATAGCTGCTGTTGCACAGCACCAGGATCCCGTTCAAATCCCGCGCATAGATGGGGTGAGGTGTCCCGTCCACCAGATCGGCGATGAACTTGAGCTGGGTGCTCAGCGCCCCCTCCACCAGCCGCCGCTCGCGGATCTGCTTGCGCAGCGACAACCCCCACAGGCCAACCCAGAGGGTCAGCAGCAGGATCAACGCGATGAAGACCCCGAACTCCCGGATCAACTTCTGCCAGGAGACGCTCTCCTGTTTGACATTGACTCGCCAGCGGTTGGAAAGCCCTTCCAGCTCATCCGGCGGAATGATGGTGATGACCTTGTCCAGAATGTCCCGCAGTATGGGGTAAGCTGGAGTGACCGCAAACGCGGCACCTATGGGGATGGAATCGAACAGCTCTCCCGTGATGAGCAGGCTGTCGGGAAACTTGCTGTTGACATAGTACTTGGCCACCCGCAGCGGCAGTATGGTCACATCGCATACCTCCGTCGCCACGCAGCGCATGGCGTCCTCAATCGTGTCGAACTGCCGCGTCGTCAGCTTGCCGTATTCAGCTTCGATGGCCTGGGTCGAGATAAAGCCCCTGACCATGGCCACAGTGCCGGTCTTGAGCAGCGACTCCGGGGGGGCCTTCCTGTGACGCAACCCCACCACATAGGAGAGGGGATCGAGGACAAAGGCTCGGCTGAACAGATAGCGGTTCCTGCGCTCCGCAGACGGGCTCAGCACCCCTGCATCCACCTGACCGCTATCCAGCAGCTGGTTCATCTGCTCCGGCGTCCTGATGGGCACTATCTCTAGCTCCACCCCCAGCTTGGCTCGCATGACCTGCAGCAGATCGGCGACCACACCGTGCATGGTGCCGGTGATGTCGTAAAAACTGAGGGGGGGAATGCCGCTGTTCACCGCAATCCGGATCTTCTCCCGCTTGGCCAGCCATTCCCACTGCTCGCGGCTCAGGTCGATCTTGCTGGCACCGATGGAGAGGCCTCCCCCATTCCAGCGTTTGGCCACTTCCGCCCGCTTGCCCTCGAGGATCTCCCCCAGGGCGATATCCATAATCCTCTTGAGCCTCCGCTCCTTTGGGTTGAGGGCAAAGGCAAAACCGGCGGTATCGATATAGAGCGGCTTCAATAATTGAATGCTGCTCTGATAGAACTTGTTGACGATGAAATTGCCGGAGATCATGTCCACCATGACGGCGTCAACCTGACCATATGCCACCGCGGATAATGCACTATAGCGGGACGGGTATATTTTTATCTTGTAGTCCGACAAATAGCGCATGATATCCGTATACGGCAAATAATACTCGGGGACTGCCACCGATTTTATTTCACGCTCTCTTATCGCGATATTTTTATAAATGGCGGGATCATCCTCAATATATTTATCGGTCAACAGGAGCTGCTGCTCCTGTTCATAAGCGTTCGAGGCGCTCAGCATGTCGATCTCCCCTCGCTTGAGCGCCTCGATGGCAGCCGCCCTGGAAGGGTATCCCTTCACCAGGATCTCGATGTGCAGCAGATGGGTCAGCATGCCGACGATGTCGGCTGTCACCCCCTCATAGGCGTTGGCTCGCAGGGTGATATCCATGGGGGGATTATCGGGTCTGGGCACCCCCAGGATCAGCCGCTCACGCTCCTGCAACCAGCGCCACTCCTCCCCATGCAGCGGCAGGGGGCTGGCATCCAGATATTCCCCGCCATCCCGCGAATAGACCTGGAGCAGTGGCTCTTCCTGCGCATTGGCCGACAGCGGCCACGCACAAAGCAGAACAAGGAAGAGCAGCAGGGATTTCATCGCGATCACAACAGCTTCTGCCGTCTGGCCAGACTGATCAGATCGACGATGTTGGTGATGTTGAGTTTCTTCATCAACCGGGTCTTGTAGGTGCTGACGGTTTTCTCGCTCAGCAGCATGCTTTGGGCAATCTGCTTGTTGGCGTGGCCCTGGCAAATCTGCAACAGTACGCTCATCTCGCGGGAAGAGAGAGTCGACAGCAGATCTTCCCGATCGACCGTATGGGCATGCCTGGCGCCGGCGATGACATCACGGGGGTAATAGAGTTGCTGCTTCTCTATTTTTGCGATCGCATCCTTCAGCAAGTACAAATCATCCAGCTTGGACAAGAAACCCTCGGCACCGGCTTGCAGACACCGCACCATAATATGGTGGGTGGACTGTGCTGACAGCACCAGAATCTTGGCGCCAACATCCAGCATCTTGATTCTTTTAATCACTTCGATGCCATCGAGCTGCGGTATTCCAATATCAAGAATAACGATATCCGGTTGGGTGTTCCTGGCCATGGCGATAGCATCGACACCATTATCAACCTCACCTAAAACATGATGCTCGTCCTGTTTCAACAACATGTTTACGGCCATTCTTATTGCTGGGTGATCATCTACTATCAATACCTTCGCCATATATAGATCCATTATTCAGCCCTGTCCGACGAGCATATTAACTACAAATCAGGCAGCTACACCATACAGTCAACTTTTGTTCTCGATATGTTAAATAAATATAGAAATGGTACTTTCAAGTTAATCATGATTATAGCTTCATTTAATTTCTATATATTTATCAATATATTGCACTTTGATTGATCCGTATGGAGCTCGACCATTGCCGGATGGATCCCTTTCTTTAACTCCCCCCACCCTTGGTTTTTTCATCGCCTTCGGCTCATGAAAAAAAGCCCTAAAAAAAACATATAAATCAAATACATGAGGTGCAACAACCCCCTGAAAGAAAAGGAAAATAAATAATTTTATCAAGCAGGCACCCCATCACCCTTTGGGATTTTTCCTACACACCATTCGGTCGATCCGGACAGCACCGATCGCTATCTTAGTCGACGAAAAAACGAGCTGGTCCGCGGAACAACATATTCCAGGTCCGGCTGCCACTCTTGGTCAAATCATCGCCAAGGTGGCAAGGCATGCCCCCGACGGGCAAGGAACCAACCGGGTGGTCAATACCATCCAGAAGATATGTAGGAAATATCGTAATGAAGAAGACTCTGATTGCTCTGTCCGTGGCCAGCCTGGGCCTTGCCGCCACCGCTCACGCCGCCGTAGAAGCGTCCGCCGTCGCGACCTGGCAGGCCACTGCCAAGAAAGACACCACCTCCGAGCTGGTCGTCACCCCGCTCTCCAGCCTCTCCTTCCAATATGCCGAAGGGATCAAGGGATTCAACACCGTCAACGGCCTGTTCGATGTCGCCATCAAGGGGGATGCCAGCGCGACCGACTTCACCCTGAAGGCGAAGAAACTGAACGGCACCCTGAATCACCTGGGCGGCGACTCCACCGTCGACGTGGGCGTGCTGTGGGGCGGCGCACCGGTCAGCACGACCGCCTATACCACCCTGATCGACACCGCCGCCGGCATCACGGGGGGGAATCTCTCTCCTCTTGCCAACGGCTTCAAGAATGATGCCGAGCGCGTCACCGCACAGGGTTCCTTCACCTTCAACATCGAGAGTGCCACTGCCAACGGCACCCCCACCACCTTTGAAGCCCTGCCGGACGGTCTGTGGAGCGGCGAAGTCAACGTCGAGTTCATGGCGAACTGGAGCTAACTCATCCACCGCGTACCATTGGGGGCCCTGCGGGGCCCTTTGTTCTCTTAGGGGCACATCATGAACCTGAAAATTGCAGCGATATGGCTGCTGCTCATTCCCGGCATCAGCCAGGCGATCAATGTCGGCGCCGTCACCACCTTCATCGATGCGGGCAGTCAGGAGGTCGCCAAACAGATTGAAAATGGTAGCGACCAGGCCAGATTGGTCACGATCAGCGTGACACGCATCACCTCACCGGAAGAGGGGGGACAGGAGATCCCCATGGAAGTCAGCGGCGAGCTAATGTTGTCACCCAGCCGACTGATGCTGCCCGCCAATGCCAGGAACAACGTGAGGTTCTTTTACAAGGGCCCGCAGGATGACAAGGAGCGTTACTACCGCATCCGCTGGCTGGACACGGCCCTCTCCGTCGACGATCAGCGCAACGAACACCGTCAGGCGGTTGCCACCACGTCCGCCCAGATAGGCACCATTCTGGTGGTGACACCACGCCAGCACCGATTCGCCTATGACCTGAAGGACGACACCCTCACCAACCGGGGGAATGCCTCCTATCGCACGGTGGCGTATGGCCCCTGCCTGAAAGGCGAGGAGCTGTGCAAGGAGACCTACTACGACCTGCCGGGCAAGCAACGTCGGTTCAGGCAGGTCAATATGCGTGATCCAAAGAGCCACCTGGGGCTCTGGCTGGGTCAGGAATTCGTCGTCATCAAGTAACCCCCAATAACGGTACCGTCCCACCCTCTTGCAGGGTGACGCCCTCCCGTTGTCTACATCCGGAACCATGGTGCTCGAAATGTTGAAAAAAGCCTGGCTGTTGCCGCTCTCCTGGCTGATTGCTATGTCAGCCTCGGCCAGCACTGCTGCCCCTCTCAAAATCGCCAACGTCATCATTCCTGCCAGTTTTGCCAAGGCACTGGAAGAGGGGCTGGCGGTACCGGTGCGCCTCCGATACACGGATGAGGACAACAGGATCGACACCCTGACCGACGACACCATCGGCAATGCCACCCTGCTGCTGCAAGATGGCAAGCTGCACTTGTTGCACCTTGATTTCAGTGCCGGCCAGCAGCAAGGCGTGCTGAACGACGCCCTCACCACCCTGCTCTCCAGCCAGCAAAAACGCACTTTTTCTGCAGAAGGCGATTTGCAGATCGACGCCGATGCCAGCATGCAGCTGGACCTTGTCGCCATGCTGCTCACCATCCGGGTGTCACGGGACGCCTTTGGCCAGGCCAGGCAGCCTGACAACCGCGTCGCACTGACCCCGACGGTGGACACCTTGACGGGCGTACAGCGCTACAACCTGGGCTACTCCTTCATCAACAATCCCCAGAGCGGCCACCACGACTCCAATTTCCTGCAACTGGAGAGCATCGTCGGACTCGGCGCGCACCATGTCGCCATGGATGCCTCCCTTTACAACCTGGGCGAGCCGGAACAGAGCGGCGATATCTACCGCGCCATGTACGAACGGGATCTCGATGATCGCCGCATCGCGGCGGGCATGGTGTCGACGTGGGACTTGCAGACCCTGGGGGTAGTGACGGGCCTGACCACGGGCCGCCTCTACGGCGCATCCTATGGCAACCAGGCACAATCTCGAAAACAGGCAACCAACGAATCGACCACCCCGGTTCAAGTCTTCATGCCCGCCAACGGCGAGGCCAGGGTCTATCGGGATGAGCGCCTGATCGGCCTGCAAAACCTGGCTATCGGCAACCAGCACATAGATACCTCTTCGTTCCCCAACGGGGTCTACAACGTCACGGTCGAAGTCTATGTCGACGGCCGCCTGACCAGCACGACCACCCAGCGTGTCACCAAGCTGGGTGGCAACCCGGGGTTTACCCGGGAGTGGGGATGGCAGTGGTGGGGGGGCATGATGGAGAACAGCCAGAGCAGCGGCGATTCCCCCCTGCTGGGCCTGTCGCTGGCGCGCTCGCTGGACACCCTTGAACTGGCCACGACGACCTATGCTTTCAGGGGCGCGGCCGTCGGCGAGGGGCGTGCCAGCTGGCAGGTTACGGATCGCCTCGGCACCCAGGTGCAAGGCATGCTGGCCACCGATCACTCCTGGCGGCTGGCCTCCAGCCTCTCCCTGCAGGCCCATGACAACGCCTCCCTGTGGGTCAGCCAGGAGAAACTGAACGCGGGCGATACCCTGGGAGTGGGTGAAACCGAGCTCTACTCCGCCGGCATCACGCTCAATCTGGGTGGCTGGGTCAGCGGCCTGGGCCAACTGACCTTCAACACCACGCACGACCGTCAGATGAACAGCGATCGCAGCTATGCGGATTACTACCAGCACCTCTATGCGGGCCGATACGGCAACCTCTCCATGCGCGCCAGCCTGCAGAGTGACAGCAGTACCCTCGATGGATTCAGCAACAAGAGCATCACCCTGGACTACTCCATCCCGTTCGACAATCTGTTCAGCTTCGGCATGAGCAGCAACGAGCAGGGCCAGACCACAGCCAACCTCAGCTATCAGAAGCGCATGGAGGGGGCCATCAACCTGGCAACGCTGAATGCCTCCCGCATGATGCACGGCAGCGACACGCACAATATGGCGCTTTCCGGCACCCTGGGGTTCGAGAACAGGGTCATCGGCGGCACCATGACGCTGGGTCGCGGCCACGGTGGCGACATGAATGGCAACCTGATTGCACGAGGTGCCCTGATCACCACGGAGAATGACGTGGTCGCATCCAGCCGGAGCTCCTCAGGTTCAGGCCTCATCATCAATACCGGCATCCACCGTGAAGGACAGATGCTGGCCAAGGTGAATGGACAGGACTACCCCCTGCAAGGGGAACAGACATTCCTGGCACTCCCGCCCTATCAGGAGTACGAGGTGGAACTGCTCAACAGCAAGACGGGCAAGGACAGCTATGACATCAACACCGGCAAGCAGCGCTACACCCTGTTCCCCGGCAACGTCGCCACCCTGGATGCCGGCAGCAGCATCAAGGAGATGGTCACCGTGTTCGGCGTACTCAGGGCAGAAGACGGCTCGCTGCTTGCGAATGCCCGCATTGACAACCACATCGGCACCACGGTGACCAACGAGGCAGGCGAGTTCTCCCTGGATGTGGACAAGGCCAATCCCATGCTGACTTTCCGCCGGGGAAGCGACTTCTGTGAAGCCGACCTGGATCTTGCACAACACACGGGCGCAGCCTGGGTCGGCGTCGTGACCTGCCAGGGACTGCCCACCTATGCCATGGTGAGAGAATATTGAACATGAACATCACACACAGATTGCTGCTGGTCATTGCACTTGGCGCCGGCTGGGCACAGCAAAGCAGTGCGGCTGTATCCAAAACCGTCTGGCCGAATGCCGCGCTGCGCCATTTTCTGTTTATTGAAAATCAGGAAGACAACAACCTGTTTGTTGCGCCGACCGATGGTCTGGATCCACGCCTGACCGGCGCAAATGCCTGGACCTCGCTCAAAGGCAATGGTCAGGTGAGCCTGGCGTACGTTGATAACGGATACAACACCGATATCAACAACTGGAACGTCGATATGTGGGAAAACGGCCCTATTCGCCGCCCTTACGTCAACCAACGCTGCATCATGACTTATACCCGTTGTGACCCCGATACAGCGGAGGCAGTCAACAAACCGGCCGTCGTTGATGATCTCGGCTTCTTCGGCCTCATCGGGGCATCTGCTGGTTGGGGTCATGGCAAATTGAGTTCGAGTTTCTTTGACTATCTTCGGACCATGCCTGTGGGAGCCATCTTGAACAGGGAAATGAACCTGTGCATGACCACACTCAAATATGACGCGGCAGCCGGTGAACGCTGTATCAATCAAAACAGTGGCTACTGGTATGTGAGAAACATGCAGCACAAAAAAGCAGGCCATCTTCGCTTCGTACAAACCAATGCGATAAGCGAAGTCATTGTGGACAGCAATGGGACACCCTATGTTTTGCCCGGTTCACAAGGCTGTGAGAATTACAGGCTGGGCACCCGAGATGGGATTTTGTGTCGTTTTCTTGATTACAACTTCAACGAAGATGGCAGCCAGAACTACACCGAGCCCTATATGTATACCAATGTCAGAAACAGCTCGCTGAATAGCGCCATTGATGCTGCGGATCTGCAAATGAGCGCAGATTTGAAAAATTGGGCAAACAAAGGTTCTCGCTACAACATCAGCTATTTAAGAGGGCAGCCATCGGTTTATCTTTTCTTGTCCAGCAATTTCTTCAAACAAGTTGTGAGACTGGGACTGCAAGATCAACTGACTCGCAGTCTGATCAACTTCAACATGAAGAATGGCTATGCCCCCGAGAGTGGATACTATGAATTCAGCGGCACAACAGAAATTCATATAAAGCCACGGGACTTCAGCGTTTCCATTTTATCTTCGGAAGGCGTCAGTAACCCTTACAGGGAGGGCCAGGTCGGAAAAGATATTCTGAGCTTCTCATACAATATCTCTGATAGCGGCCCCATCAGTGCCGACATGCTGGAAATTTCCATTTCACAGGACAGAGGTTCGCCTTATCAGGGACATTGCACCTTCTATCCTGCTGGCTCGTCTGCACCCGAACAGGCCGTCCCCATACCCACCAGGCTGGTATTCGATTCGGTGGCTCATGGTGCGGCTTCACGGCACACCATTCGCTGCGATCGCACACCGGTGGATATTCGCACCCTGGGTATACGGGACAACCAGCCGCCGCAGGAGTGGAACGATCCCGTCAACGGCCAGGGCATCACCCGGTTTTACAAGCTGGCGCTGGAGTTCGACCTGACCGATCCCATGGTGCAGCGCACCATGGGCGACGAGATGTGGGAAGGTGAGGTGGAGCAAAGCGGCACCATCACCATCAAGGGGACCTGGCGCTGACCATGGAGCACAACATGCATCGTCTTCTTTGGCCCTTGCTGGGCGGCCTGCTCGCCTCACAGGCCGCCGCCCTCGACATCGGCGCCATGACTCTTGCCATGGCGCCAAAGCAGGAGTTCATCACCCGAACCCTGACCAACAACAGCGCCTCGCCCAAGCTGTACGACATACAGATGGAAAAAATCAGCGACCCCACGGCCAGGGGCAGGGCACTGCCCACCGTCCCCGGTGAGCTGCTGTATGCCCCCAAGCGCTTCACCCTGCATGCCAAACAGGCCCAGAACGTCAAGTTCTACTACAAGGGGCCGGCCGATGACCATGAGCGTTACTACCGGATCACCTTCACCGAGTCACCGGCGGCCCAGGTGGATGACGGCAGTCAGACGCAGCACCGGGGAACCGTAGAGGTGAAGCTGGCCCTGCAGTCCATTCTGGTGGTGCGCCCGCGTCAGTCACGTTTTGAATACCAGCTGGATTCGGCACAGAGCAGCATCACCAATACCGGCAACACCTATTTCGAATTCATGGTCAAGCAAGGTTGTGAGCAGCCGGACAGCGAGGCCGACAGCAAATACCTGTTGCCCGGTGAGACCTACCAGAACCCGAGGATCGGCCAAGCAGGCAACCAGAAACTGATCGTCTACCAGTCCCGCTTCATCCCGGTCGGCAAGGATTGCTGGCCAGACTAGGTGACCGGCACCGGGCAACCTGGGTCAGCAATCCCGAAGGTCAGGAGGAGAGCGTCGCCAATCTGGCGGCGAAGCCCATGAAGAACAGACCTATCAGGCCATTGCCCAGCCGGGCAAGCCCCTGTTTACGGCGAAAGAAGCTAGCCACCAGAGTGCCGCCGAAGATCAGCAGGGTGAGATAGACGAAGCTCATGGCTTCCAGCATGCCGGCCAGCACCAGGTAGGAGATCCAGGTGTGGGCATAGCTGAAGTCGATGAACTGCACGAAGAAGGAGACGTAGAACAGGATCGCCTTGGGGTTGGTGAGGCTCAGGGTGAGGGCCTTGGAGAAATAGCGCTCCCCCAGCTCCACCGCAGACTCCTGCCCTTCGCGCCTGGCAATGAAGTTGGCATGGAGGATCTTCACCCCCAGATAGAGCAGGTAGATGGCGCCGAGATAACGCACCAGGGTAAACAGCAATGGGGTGGTGCGAATGAGGGAGGCGATCCCCAGATAGGCGCAGAAGATGAGGATGGCGTCACCGACGAAGACCCCGAGGGCGGCGCGATAGCCAGGCCCAATGCCCCGCACCGCGGCGGTGCGCAGCACATAAATGGAGTTGGGGCCCGGCGCTATGATGATGAAGAAGAGCCCCACCAGATAGGTCCAGACGTTGATGACTCCCAGGCTTTCGAACATGTTCCCTCCATGGCGGGCGATGGGCCGGATAGCGGCGGCAGGCTTTCTATACTAATCCGCCACGCGCCAAGCACAAGATCTGACCTGCCATCCCCACACCTTCAGGATGAACGGCTGGCACGCCGATCGAGAGCAGCCCCGGCGTTCGCCCACTTTGGTTATGTCCAGATGCACCTGGATAGGGCATGGTAGAGGGAGTGTGAAACCGCAGATACCTCACCCATGGAAAAGACCCTGAGTACCGACACGCCGATCGCCGCCCCGCCCTCGGCCGACCCCCTGAACACCACCACTTATCCGGTGATTGCCGCCATCAGCTTCTCGCACCTGTTGAACGACATGATGCAATCTGTGCTGCTGGCCATCTATCCGCTGCTGAAGCTGGGGCTCGATCTGTCGTTCACCCAGATAGGGCTCATCACCCTCACCTACCAGTTCACGGGCTCGTTGTTGCAGCCGCTGATCGGCCTCTACACGGACCGCAGGCCCATGCCGTATTCGCTTCCCCTCGGCATGGGCTTCACCCTGATAGGCTTGCTCTCCCTGTCACAGGCGGGCAGCTTTGGCGCCGTGCTGCTGTCGGCCATGCTGATCGGCATGGGCTCCTCCGTCTTCCACCCGGAATCCTCCCGGGTCGCCCGCATGGCGGCCGGCAACCAGCCGGGCCTGGCCCAGTCCCTGTTCCAGATCGGCGGCAACCTCGGCTCGGCCATAGGTCCGCTGCTCGCCGCGCTCATCATAGTGCCGCAGGGACAGGGCAGCGCCGCCTGGTTCTCGCTGTTCGCCCTGGTGGGCGTCATGGTGCTCTGCCTGGTCGGGCGCTGGTCCAGCCATCACGGGGCCAACTTCCACAAGCGGATGAAGGCCCATGCCGGCAGCGGCCTGAGCCGCCGCCAGATCGGCTGGTCGCTGGCCATCCTGGGCCTGCTGATGTTCTCCAAGTTCTTCTACATGACCAGCCTGAGCAGCTATTACACCTTCTATCTGATGGACAAGTTCAGCCTGTCCCTGGATAGCGCCCAGTTCCATCTGTTTGCCTTCCTGTTCGCCGTCGCGGCGGGCACAGTGCTCGGCGGGCCGGTCGGTGACCGCATCGGCCGCAAGCGGGTGATCTGGATCTCCATCCTGGGGGTCGCACCCTTCACCCTGCTGCTGCCCCACGTTGACCTGTTCTGGACCTCGGTGCTCTCGGTGATCATCGGCCTCGTCCTGGCGTCGGCCTTCTCCGCCATCCTGGTCTACGCCCAGGAGCTGGTGCCCGGCAAGGTCGGCACCATCTCCGGCCTCTTCTTCGGCTTCGCCTTCGGCATGGGGGGCATAGGCGCCGCCCTGCTGGGTCAGCTGGCCGATGCCACCAGCATAGAGACCGTGTACCAGCTCTGCGCCTACCTGCCGCTCATCGGCTTGCTGACCGCCTTCTTGCCGACGATCCGCAAGGGGTAGCGGATCGCCCCGCGTGGGATAGCACCCATAAAAAACGCGGCCTGAGAAGGCCGCGTTGGACGTTGATGAGAGCAAGGGTACGTCAGCAGTACTGATCAGCCACCCAGCCGGAGGGGATTTCAGACCCATTGGAAGTTGTCACTACTGAGCCCGTGATCGTGGTCATCGACGACACCGGGCTGCATCATCAGCAGTACTGGCCGGCCACCCAGCCGGAGGGGATTACAGACCCACTGGAAGTTGTCACTACTGAGCCCGTGATCGTGGTCATCGACGACACCGGGCTGCATCATCAGCAGTACTGGCCGGCCACCCAGCCGGAGGGGATGACAGACCCACTGGAAGTTGTCACTACTGAACCCGTGATCGTGGTCATCGACGACACCGGGCTGCATCATCAGCAGTACTGGCCGGCAACCCAGCCGGAAGACCAGGCCCACTGGAAGTTGTAGCCACCGAGCCAGCCGGTCACGTCCACCACCTCGCCGATGAAGTAGAGACCGGGCACCTTGCGCGCCTCCATGGTCTTGGAGGAGAGCTCGTTGGTATCCACCCCCCCCAGGGTCACCTCGGCGGTACGATAGCCTTCGGTGCCGTTCGGCAGTATCTGCCAGTCCCCCAGCAAGGTGGCCACCGCCTCCAGCTCCCGCTCGTTGTACTGGCGCATCGGCTTGCTGTGGAGCTGCCCCAGCTCCACCAGCTTGTCGACGAAGCGCTTGGGCAGCTCGCGCCCCAGCACGGTTTTCAGCTCCTGGGCCGGATGGGCCTGGGCCCAGGCCTTGAGGGCCGCCGGTATATCCAGCTCGGGCAGCAGGTTGATGTGGATCTTCTCCCCCGCCAGCCAGAAGGAGGAGATCTGCAGGATGGCGGGGCCGGAGAGACCGCGATGGGTGAACAGCATGGCCTCCTTGAAGCGGGTGCCATCCTCGGCGGTCACCGCCACCGGCAGGCTGACCCCGGCGAGATCGGCGAACGCCTCTTTCTGTTCCTGATGCAGGGTGAAGGGCACCAGACCGGCGCGGGTGGGCAGCACGTTGAGACCGAACTGCTCCGCCAGCTTGAAGCCGTAGGGAGTGGCGCCGAGTTTCGGCATGGAGAGGCCGCCGGTGGCGACCACCAGGGAGTGGCAGCTGATCTCCCCCTGACTGGTGGTCAGCACGAAGCCCTCTTCGCTCTTGCTGACGGAGAGGATCTCGGTCTGGCACTGCAGGGTCACCCCGGCCCAGTCACACTCGGTGAGCAGCACCTCGACTATCTCCTTGGCGCTCTCGTCACAGAACAGCTGGCCCAGGGTCTTCTCGTGATAATTCACCCCGTGCCTGTCCACCAGATCGATGAAGTCCTGCTGGGTGTAGCGCGCCAACGCCGACTTGCAGAAGTGCGGATTGCCCGAGAGGAAGGCGTGGGGACCGGCCTGATGGTTGGTGAAGTTGCAGCGACCGCCGCCGCTGATGAGGATCTTGCGCCCCGGTTTCTTGGCGTTGTCCAGCAGCAGCACGGATCGCCCCCGATAACCGGCCTGGGCCGCACACATCAAGCCGGCCGCCCCGGCCCCGATCACCACCACATCCACCTGCTTCATCGTCACTCACCCATCAAAAGAAAAACGGCCCCTGCCAAGGGGCCGTCATCGCATCCGGCAGAAACCACAGCGGCGGTTTCATGGCTGCATCAATCGAAAACGGCCCACGAGGGGGCCGTATTGTACTGGCTGAACACTAAGTGTCCACGACTATCAGGCGTTGCCGTCCATGATGCTGGCAGGGGCACCCTTGGCCAGCTCGGCCAGCTCCTTGTCGATGAAGTAGAGACCCTTGCCATCTTCGCCCACCAGCGACAGGCGATCGACGATGCTCTTGAACAGCTTCTCCTCTTCGTGCTGCTCGGCCACGTACCACTGCAGGAAGTTGAAGGTGGAGTAGTCCTGGGTGGTGAATGCCACATGGGCCAGGCCGTTGATGCACTTGGTGATGTGGTACTCGTGCTCCAGGGTGGTGCGGAAGATGTCTCCCAGCGAGTTGAACTCGTGGGGAGGCGCATCTATGGCCCCCAGCAGCGGCATGCCACCGGTTTCGCTCACGTAGGTGAACAGACGCTCCATGTGCTGGCGCTCCTCGGCGGCGTGCTTGCGCAGGAAGGTGGCAGCCCCTTCGAAGCCCTTGTCTTCGCACCAGGCGCTCATCTGCAGGTAGAGATTGGAGGAATAGAATTCAAGATTAATCTGCTCGTTCAACTTCTCGATCATGGCTTTGGCCAACATGATGATTCTCCACTGTGATTTGGTCACGATTGTCGCCACTGTTGCAGCCTGACGCAACCAGATACGACGGTCAGCGCTCGCAGTTGTGACCCGGCTTCACCTCATCCTGTCACCCATACGGTTATAGAGAAGCAAAGAAACATGGTGTAGGTAGCGTCAGCCATTATGATGGCGCCAGTGGTCGGGGAAAGGATTCAATGAGATTCATTATGGCACTGGCGCTGCTCTGGATAACCCAGTTGCAGGCCACTCCCTCCTTGCTGGAAGAGGCTGAATTGCAGGCGGCGCGGGATCCCGTCGGCTATCTGCAGCGCCTCGACGCCAGCCCGCAGCAGGACATGGAGCTGTTCCATGCCAGAGCCCTTGCCCAGGCCGCCCTGGGACGCTACCAGCAGGCCCTGCTGGACAACGCCCGCGCCCGCGGGCTGGCCAGTGCCCAGCAGGAGAGCCGGCGCCTGCTCGACTTCAGATTGCAGCAGATTGCCCTGACCCTGGATACCGAGGCCCCCGAGCAAGCCCTCCAGCTGCTGACCCAGCTCAGGCCGGCCATCCTGGGCCATCTCCAGCAGGAGTCCGAGTGGCATGCCCTCAATGGCCTCGCCCTCTACCGTACCCAGCAGATGAAGGAGGCGATCGCCGAGCTCAAGACCGCCTTCCAGCTCAAGCAGAAAGGGCCAAGAAGCGCCCTCTCCACCCTGCAGTGTGCCCGTCTGATGATGACCCTTGGCAACCTCTATGCCGATCTCAGCCTCCACCGGGAGGCCGAGAGCTACTATCAGGATGCCCTCGGGCAGATGGTGCGACTGAACGAACCCAACAGCCAGGCCATCATCCGGGCCAACATGGCGCGGCTCTACATCGACATGGGGCGCCCCGATCGGGCGAGCGAGCTGCTCGAGGCCCTGCTGGCCACCCCCGGGCTCTCGCCCCACTATCGCGCCATCGTCCTCGGCTACAGGGCCATGGTGTTCAATGCGCAGCGAGACTGGCACTCCGCCTGGCAGAGCCTGGAGGAGGCGCAGGCCATCTATGAGGGGCTGGGTTATCCCCAGGCCGCCTCCCGGCTGACCGAGATCCGGGCCAGAACCCTGCAGGGACGGGGGGAGACCCAGCTGGCCTTGCAACTGCTGACGAATCAGCCAGGCCCGGTCAGCATAGAGGGCAAGGCGATGCAGGCCAGGCTGCTGGCAGACCTGGGACGCTACCCCGAGGCCTATGGTGTCATGACCCGCTACATGCAGCACTACAGGCAGCACTTCAACCAGACCCTGAGCCAGCATGCCGCCGCCTTCCAGGTCGAGATGGACCTGGCCCGCAGCGAGGCCAGCAACCTGGCGTTGCAGCAGGAGAACGAGAACAAGCGCCAGCAACTGCTGTATCAGCAGAGTGCCCGCTACTACCAGCTGATGCTGGTCGTCCTGCTGATCGGGGCCCTGATCCTGCTCGGACTCACCACCCACAGGCTGCACCGCAGCTCGCGCCACCTCTACAAGCTCGCCACCTTCGATCAGCTGACCGGGCTGCCGAACCGGCGCGCCCTGCTGGAGCAGCTGGAGCAGCAGTGGCAGCTGGATGCGCCACTGACCCTGCTCATCATCGACATCGACCATTTCAAGCAGATCAACGACAGGCACGGCCACCAGACAGGTGACCAGGCCATACGGCAACTGGCCCGGGAGCTGAAGAGCTGGGCGCCGGACCTGCAACAGGTCGGGCGCTGGGGCGGGGAGGAGTTTCTGGTGGCCATGACGCAGGACGGGGCCACCTGCTGGCGGCTGGCCGAACAGCTGAGAAACCGGATCGCCTACCTGGCCGCCCCCCACATGACCATCAGCATAGGGGTGGCGGAGCGCTCACCGGACGATGACAGCCTCAGCCAGCTGATCCACAGGGCCGACATGGCCATGTACCAGGCCAAGCGTCAGGGGCGCAACCAGACCATACTGGCTCCCGCCCCCAACCAGCCTGCCTGCAACGTCGCCTGAGGCTGAAGGCCTGAAGCCATAACGCCTCGAACATCAGACACCAGGGACGCAACCAGACCATATTGGCTGGCTCCGGCCCCCAATCAGCCAAGCTGCAATGTCGCCTGAGGCTGAAAGCCTGAAGCCATAACGCCTCGAACATCAGACACCAGGGACGCAACCAGACTATATTGGCTGGCTCCGGCCCCCAACCAGCCTGCCTGCAACGTAGCCTGACACAGGCACCTGACTCAGGGCAGCAGCTCGGTCAGGGAGGCGACATCCACCGGCGCCCCATAGTCGACGCCGGGCAGCTCGAAGCCGTTGAGCTGCATGAAGTCCTGGCGCAGCCCGGCGAAGTCCCCCAGGGCGTGGAAGTTGTCCGGTGTCACCTTGGACCAGAGCGCCGAGACGGCGGCCTGCACCGCCGGATCCAGCTCGTGGTCATCCATCCGGATCAGGCGGTTGCCGTCGGCCACCACCCCATGGGGCCCGTACATCTTGGCGGCAAACAGCCGCTGCATCTGCTCGATGCAGCCCTCGTGCACGCCCCGCTCCTTCATCACCCCCATCAACAGGCCGAGGTAGACAGGCAGCACGGGAATATAGGCGCTCGCCTTGGTCACCAGCGCCTTGCACACCGACACCCAGGCGTGACCGCCGAGCTCGGCCAGCTGCAGGTTGATGGTCTCGGCGGTGGCATGCAGATGCTCCTTGGCATAACCGATGGTGCCATCCCGATAGAGGGGATAGGTGGATTCGGGGCCGATGTAGGAGTAGGCCACGGTTTGCGCGCCGGGCGCGAGACAATCCGCCTGCTGCAACGCCTGCAGCCAGAGCTGCCAGTCTTCGCCCCCCATCACGGTGACGGTGTCGCGGATCTCCTCCGGGGTCGCTGGTGCCAGGGATTGTTGCACCAGGGCGTCCTGTTCCAGATCCAGCCCCCAGCCGCTGAAGGGCTGGCCCGTGGTCTTGAGCACCGAGCGCACCTGGCGACCATCCGGCAGCACCCGAAGGCCGCTCGCGAGCGAATAGACCACCAGATCCACCTGCCCCAGCTGCTGGCGGATGGCGTCGATGGCCTGCTGGCGCAGGGCGTCCGAGAAGGCATCGCCGATCAGGTTGATGGCGATGCGCCCCTCCTGCTCCGCCGCCTGGCGAAACCAGATGTTGTTGTACCAGCCCGCGCTGCCGAGCCCCTTGTCGGAAGGCCCGCGCTCGAACGAGATGCCCAGGGTATCGGCGCCGGCGCCGAAGGTCAGCGCAATGCGTGACGCCAGTCCGAACCCGGAGGAAGCCCCCAGCACCAGCACCCGTTTCGGCCCGTTGAAGGGGCCCGCCCCCTTGACGCTGGCGATCTGCTGCTGCACGGCGGCGCGGCAGCCGATGGGATGGCAGTTGCGGGCCACACAGCCCTGGATCTGGGGATGAATGATCATGAATGAATCTCCAAGGGATCGATGGAATACGGGGATCGGCCGCAGCGAGCGTCGGCAGCATCGCCACGGGAATTGGCTAGAGCATAACCAAGAAGCCATGGATTACCTTGATGTCGGGTGGCATAGGGGCAAGAAAAGGGGGCAGAAAAACAAGAGGGAGCACAAGGCTCCCCAAAGCGTTATTCAGATGCTTTTTGTTGTGTTGTGTTCATTGCGAAGCACGGGCACATCCTATTCCCCTCACTCAGTCGGGGCAATAGAACGGCTGTGATCGGCTTCAAACTCCTGTTCAAAATATGTGCGATCCTTTATCCGCAATGGCAACCAGGGAGTACGGGCTTGCCATGCAAATCCTGAAACTGTGGTGACATCGCCGTTTTAGTTTCAGCGGACATTGGTATAGTGAACCCAGGATCAGTGAGGAGAATTCCCATGAGTGGAACCTATTACAAGCACATACTGGCGGCGATCGACCTGTCGGAAGACAACCGCAAGGTGATCGACAAGGCGGTCGACCGGGCCCGTTCCAATGGCGCCAAACTGTCGGTGATTCATGTGGACGTGGACCTCAAGGATCTCTACACCGAGATGATCGATATCGACATCGACAACGTGCAGGATCAGGTGATCGCCGAAGCGAAAGAGAAGCTGGAGGCCTTCCTCGCCTCGGTGGACTACCCCATAGAGAAGAAGCTGGTGATCTGCGGCGATCTGAGCGAGCGGGTCAATCAGGCGGTCAAGGATTACCAGATAGACCTGCTGGTATGTGGCCACCGCCAGAGCTTCTGGAGCCTGCTCACCTCCAGCGCCCGCCAGCTGATGAATACGGTGCCCTGCGATCTGCTGGTCGTGCCCTTGCAGAAGTGATCAAACAGGCGTAGCTTGATTTGCCATGAACATGACCATCGTCAATCACAACTACTGGTGGTGCTGCTTATAAACAGGCGGCACTGCTTTTCTATGTAATTTTTCCCAAAGAAAACACCGTGACCGCCAAGAGGCGGTCATTGTTTTCATCCCTTTGTCGCCTCCCGGCCCACCCCACTGGAGAGAGTGACATGCACAACCCCGTTATCCTGACCGGCGATCGCCCCACCGGCAAACTGCACATAGGCCACTACGTCGGATCCCTGCGCCAGCGCGTCGAGGCCCAGCACCATTACCGCCAGTTCGTGATGATCGCCGATCTGCAGGCGCTGACCGACAACGGCCACAACCCGGCCAAGGTGACAGATCACGTGCTGGAGGTGATGGCCGACTACCTGGCCGCCGGCCTGGATCCGGCCAAGACCACCTTCTGCCTGCAGAGCGCCCTGCCCGCCCTCGCCGAGCTCACCACCTATTACCTCAACCTGGTCAGCGTCGCCCGGCTGGAGCGCAACCCCACCGTCAAGGCGGAGATCCAGCAGAAAGGGTTCGAGCGCAGCCTGCCGGCCGGTTTTCTGGTCTATCCCGTCAGCCAGGCCGCCGACATCACCGCCTTTCGCGCCACCCATGTGCCGGTCGGCGAGGATCAGCTGCCCATGCTGGAGCAGACCAACGAGATAGTGCGCCGCTTCAACGCCCTGGTAGGAAAAGAGGTGCTGACCGAATGTCAGCCCATCCTGAGCGACACCGGCCGCCTGCCCGGCATAGACGGCAAGGCCAAGATGTCCAAGTCCCTCGGCAACACCATAGAGCTCGGCATGTCGGCGGAAGAGATCAAGCAGGCGGTGTTTGCCATGTATACCGACCCCCATCACCTCAAGGTGAGCGATCCGGGCCAGGTGGAGGGCAATACGGTGTTCGCCTATCTGGATGCCTTCCACCCGGACAAGGCGCTGGTGGCCGAGATGAAGGCCCACTACCAGCGCGGCGGGCTGGGCGACATGCGCTGCAAGCAGGTGCTGAACGACTGCCTGCAGACTCTGCTCGCCCCCATGCGGGAGCGACGTCAGGCGGCCATCGCCGACAAGGAGAAGCTGCTGCGCCTGTTGCAGCAGGGCACCTTGCAGGCCCGCGACCTCACCGACGAGGTGCTGGCAGAGGTCAAGAGCGCCATGGGGCTGGACTACTTCGCCGGGTTGCGCTGAGTCGGCGCCCCCAGCGCGTCTGCACCGTAACGCTCGAAGGCGAGCCGGTGCAGCAGCCCCTTGAACCAGCCGATCGCCTCGTCGTGGGCGCTGAGCGGGTGGCCCGCCATCAGGTAGACGATGGGAATGGCGGGCTCCAGCTGATGCAGCCGCAGCGGGTAGTAGCGGCAGAAGTGGCGCCCTATCATCTCGGGCACCACCACCAGATAGCGGCCGGTCGCCATCAGCTGCGGCACCGCCATGAAGCTCGGCAACCTGACCCCCAGCTCCCGCGCCACCCCGAAGCGGGCCAGCCAGAGATCCACCATGGCCTGGCTGTGCCCCCAGCTGGAGGTGTGGATGTGGGGGCGGCTCACCAGCTCGTCCGGCCCCAGCTCATCGGGCAGCGCGCTGCCAAGGGGTGACAGGCAGACCAGGGGATTGCTGAACCACTCCTCGCGCCACAAGCGAGGGGAGAGATTGTTGGCGCCCGCAAAGCCGATCACCAGATCCAGCTCCCCCTTCTCCAGCTCCCGCTCGTAGTCGCTGTCCGCCAGCTCGCACACCTCCAGCCGGCAATGGGGCGCCTGCTGGACCATGCGCTCCACCAGGGTCGGCACCAGGCCGTGCTCCACCGAGCCCGGGGTGGCGATGCGAAACACCCGCTGGGCGCTGGCGGGCTCGAATCCCTTGGCCTGGCGCAAGCCCTGCTCCAGCATGGCCAGCGCCTGGCGCACCGGCCCGGCCAGGGCCTTGGCGCGCTCGGTGGGCATCATCTCCCGCCGGCTCATGACAAACAGGGGGTCGTCCAGCGCCTGGCGCAAGCGCCCCAAGGCGTGGCTGACGGTGGACTGGGAGAGGTGGAGCCGTTCCGCTGCACGGGTGACGTTGCGCTCCTGCATCAGCATGTCGAACACATTGAGCAGGTTGAGGTCGAGGCGGGAAAGGGGGAGTTCCATCGATATTGGCCATAGTTGAATGACGACAATTCATTTTTGGCATAGTAGCAGATTGCATAGAATGCGCGGGCGAATTACACGGAGATTAACATGCGTAGCTATCTGTTATTGCTGGCGATAGGCCTGTTGTGGGGCTCCCAGTTCATTTTCATGCATCAGGCCGTGACCGAACTGCCCCCCATCATGGTGGCGGCCGGTCGTGCCCTGTGCGGCAGCCTGACCCTGGGTCTGCTCTGCCTGTTCATGCGCCTCAAGAGCGAGCACACCCCCTGGCGTACCTATATGCTGATCGCCCTGCTCGATGCCACCATCCCCTTCATCATGGTGGCCTGGGGTCAGCAGTATGTGGACAGCGCCATCGCCGCCGTGGTCATGGGTTGTATCCCCTTTGTGACCATTCTGGCTGCACCCCTGTTTATTTCTGGTGAAAGAATCACCAAGGGCGGTCTGCTCTCCGTGGTCATCGGCTTCGTCGGCGTGCTGGTGCTGTTCTGGCCGAAACTGGCCAACGGCATGAACGCCGGTCTGCTCGGTGCCATGGCCATACTGTTCGGCGCCAGCTGCTTCGCCATCGGCCTGCTGATGATCAAGCGCTTCGCCAAGGACCACCCTGTGGTGGTGGCCCGCAACATACTGATCTCGTCAGCCATCCAGCTGCTGCTGGCCGCGCCCTTCGTCACCGATCTGAGCGCCCTGACCCTGCCGAGCCAGCAGGCCATCGGTGCCGTGACAGTTCTGGGTGTCTTCTGTACCGGTCTGGTCTACTTCCTCTACATGGCGTTGATCCAGAAGGCGGGCCCGACCTTCGCCTCCTTCAGCAACTACCTGGTGCCGCTGTTCGGCGTCATGCTGGGTGCCCTGTTCCTCGGCGAGCAGGTGCACTCCACCACAGCCGTGGCACTGGCGCTGATCCTGGGCTCGGTCGCCCTGAACCAGTGGGCACAGCAGCGTCGTGCCCGTCGGGAGGCCAGCCTATGTCAGGCATCCTGACCACACTCTGCGGCGGTCTGGTGCTGATAGCCGGCTGGCAATATCGCCACCGGCTGGCCGGACTGCTCGGCCTGCTGATGCTGACCCTGCCCTGGTTCTTCGACAGCAAGCTGCAGGCCATGCTGAGCTATGCCCTGAATGCCTGAATGCCATCTCTGAATGTGTGACGAGAGTGTATCTCTCCTGTTTTTGGGACCGTTTTAAAAAAAACCTCCGATTTGTCCCCGCTACCGGCGCTCTGCGCCGGTTTTTTTATGCCGGTTTTCCACCCTCCGACCAGTAGCGGTAGCTGAGCCGCTCGTTCTTGCGCGGCCCCGTGATCTGCCAGGCGAGCAGAAAGCCGTCCTCGGTCGGCGTCAGTTCCGCGCTGTAGTGATCCTGACCGCACAGGTGCGCCTCGGCGGTGAGCCAGCGCCCGTCCCCCTGGGGCAACAGCTCGAACAGCAGCACCGGCGACTGATGGCGAAGGTGGGAGAGGCTGATCCCCCGCTCGCCGCGCTGCCACCAGAAGTTGTTGTGCATGGTGAGCACCCGGCCATGGGGCGTGGTGTAGCGCCCCTGCTCCGTAAACAGCCAGCCCCCCTGATGATCGGTCACCCGCACCTCCCCCTCGCCACGGCCGTTCCAGTCGGTCGCGGAGCCCGCCCCGTTGCTCGCCTCAAAGGCAAACACACCGATCTGTGGCAACTGCCCCCATAAACGCTGGATCGCGCTTTCCAACTCGGCCATCATAGCGCCCTCCAAATTGACAACTGACGACAATTCAATCACATGAACTACTTGATAGGGGTTACCCTGCTCTGGTCCTTCTCCTTCAGCCTGATCGGGGTCTACCTCGCCGGCCAGGTGGACTCCTACTTCTCGGTGCTGACCCGCATCGTCCTCGCCAGCCTGGTGTTCCTGCCCTTCCTGCGCCGCCGCTGGCTGCGCCCCGATCTGGTGGCCAAGCTGATGGCTCTCGGCGCCATCCAGCTCGGCATCATGTATCTGTTCTATTACCACTCCTTCCTGCTGCTGACGGTGCCGGAAGTGCTGGTGTTCACCATCTTCACCCCCATCTACGTCACCCTGATCCACGATCTGCTGGAGGGGCGCTTCAAGCCGACCTACCTGTGGGGGGCGCTGCTGGCGGTGCTGGGGGCGGCCATCATCCGCTTCGACGGCCTGACCGAGAGCTATGTGATGGGATTCCTGGTGGTGCAGGGAGCCAACCTCTGCTTCGCCCTGGGTCAGGTGGGCTACAAGGTGCTGCTGGCGCGAGAGGCACAGCAACCGCCCCAGCTGGCGGTGTTTGGCTGCTTCTATCTGGGGGCCCTGGTGATCGCCCTGCCCGCCTGGTGGCTGCTGGGCCAACCGCAATACCCGACGAGTGGATTGCAGTGGGGCATACTGCTCTGGCTGGGGGTGGGGGCATCCGGGCTCGGCTACTTCCTGTGGAACAAAGGGGCCACCCTGGTGAGCAGCGGCGTGCTGGCCATCATGAACAACGCCCTGATCCCGGCCGGTCTGCTGGTCAATCTGGTGCTCTGGGGCAAGGATACGGATCTGTTCAGGCTCAGCCTCGGCGCCCTGCTGATGCTGGCCTCCCTCTGGGTCTGCCAGCGTCAGCCGGCGCGCAGCGCGGGCTGACGAAGCACCAGGCCTGCCGATACAGGCCTCCTTTGACCCACAGACGTCGGCGGGTGAGTGAGCGCTGACTAAAAATCAGCCAACCACTGTGTTGCGTTCCCGCCTGGCCTGGCCGTGGCAGGAGGCCAGCCGGGCCAGCAGGTGATCGAGCTGCTCGGCGCTCTGGCTCTGCACCAGACCTATGCTGACGGTCACCGGCCGCTCGGGCAACAGGCTGGCATCGGCGATCTCGAGACGCAGCCGTTCGGCAATCTCGAGGCCGCTCAGCCGATCTGTCTGGGAGAGCATCAGGATGAAACCGTCCTCGTCCCAGCGGGCGAAGGGATCTTCCCGCCGCAATTCGCGGCGCACTATGCGGGCCAGCTTGGCCAGCATGGCGTCGCAGGCGGCCTCGCCAAACAGCTGCAATATCTTGCTGCGGTGATCCACGGTGAACTGCAGCAGGCAGAAGCTGCCGCTCTCGCTGGTCAGCCGCTCGTCCAGCAGCGACTCGAAGTGACTGCGGCTCTCGAGCCCGGTGAGGGGGTCGGTGTCGTGGCGATCGTCCAGCTGGGGCATGACCGCGTCCAGATGGCGCACCACCCCCAGCAGCTGGCCTCGTTCGTCGCGGCGCACCCGCTCTTCCAGCCGGATGTAGTGGCCCTGATGGTGCAGGATGCGGTACTCGAGCCGCAACCCGCTGCTGCGCCCCTCCCGACAGGCATCGATGGCCTCCCCCAGGCGGGGCCCGTCATCCGGGTGCACCCGGGCCAGCCAGCCGAGATCATCCAGCTCGTTCCCCACCAGCCCCAGCAGTTGCAGGCAGGAGGGATCGCGCCTCAGGCCCTGTTCGACCGACCAGGTCCAGATCCCGGCCTCCAGCATCGCCATGGCTTCTGCCTTCAGCATCACCTCAAGCGGGGTAATGACCTCAACCCCGGGAGTCTCATACCTTTCCATCACGCGCCTCGAAACCGGATCTGACTGTCTGCCCAGACAGCAACACTCAATAAGTAACATTGGCGATTGCGCCGAGCAACAGCGCCAACCCGCTTTTCCCTGGTGCCCTTTCATCCGCACCAGCCGCTCCATCAGCCCGTCTTGCCCTGATAGCCCGCCATCAGGGCCTGCCAACCTTCAGACACGAAGTGGAGGCCGAGCTCAGCCCGTCTTGCCCTGATAGCCCGCCATCAGAGCCTGCCAGTTCTCCGGCACGAAGTGGAAACTGGTGTGCAGCTGCGACTCCTTATTGAAGGAGCGCAGCAACCGCTCCAGATTGGCCTGCTGCCAGCTACCAGGGGAGCGGATAGCCCCCTTGTCAAAATCGATCACCCACACCTTGCCCTCCTTGTCGAGCAGCAGGTTGTGGCTGTTGAGGTCGGCGTGACAGACCCCGGCCTCGTGCAGCCGGCGCACCGTCTGACCCACCTTGTGCCACACCTCGTCGGGGAGCGCCCCCTGCTTGAGCAGGGCCACCAGATCCTTGGCGCCACGGATGCGCTCGATCAGGATGTCGGCGCGATAGAAGGGCCCCTGCTTGACCATGCGGGCCGCGAACGGCCGTGGCACCGGCAGCCCCTGCTCGCTCAGCTGGGCCAGCAGACGGTATTCGGCCATGGCGCGGCTCGATTCAACCCCTTCGAACCAGAAGCGATCCCGTACCAGCTTGCCCACCATGCCGCCGCGATAATAGTGGCGCAGCACCAGGTGGCGCGACTCGTCCTTCACGAACCAGGTCACCCCACGGCCTATGGCGGAGCCCACCACCTGCCGATGGGTCTGCCACCAGGCCGGATCGAACAACGCAGGGGAAGGGTCGCGGAAGGCGCCTTCGGCATACCAGCAGATCTGGTTGTGGGCGGTCTGTGTCAGCATCATGAGTATTCCGGTCGATAGTGGGACGCAATGCATCCCGTCATGGGGACTGTGCCGGTCGGGCAGCTGGCGCAATTTTACAATCCACAAGGGAGTTTGCATAATGCCATCCATCCATTTTGCCACCATTGCGCCACATCATGCCGCTGTTCCAAACGCCGCCCTCCTCTATCTGCATCCTGCGGCTCTCCGCCATCGGGGATTGCTGCCATGCGCTGGCGCTGGTGCGCGTCATCCAGCGGGCCTGGCCAGAGACTCGCATCACCTGGGTAACCGGCAAGATAGAGGCGACCCTGTTTGCCGATCTGCCCGGGGTGGAGGTGATCCCCTTCGACAAGAGCAAGGGCTGGCGTGGCTACCGCGATCTCTGGCGCACCCTCAAGGGCCGCAAATTCGATGCCCTGCTTCACCTGCAGGCGGCTCTGCGGGCCAGCATCGCCACCCTGGGCATCAGGGCCAAGATCAAGCTCGGGTTCGACAAGGCGCGGGCCAACGACGGTCAGTGGCTGTTCACCAACCATCAAGTGCCTTCCCCCGCCTCCCCCCATGTGCTGGATGGCTTACTCGCCTTCGCCAGGGAGCTCGGCATCCAGGATCTGACCCCGGACTGGCAGTTGCCCATCAGCGCCGAGCACCAGGCCTGGGCCCGGGAGAAGATAGACGGCAAGCCGACCCTGCTCATCTGCGCCGCCGCCAGCAAGGCGTTCAAGAACTGGACCGCCGAAGGCTATGCCGCCCTGGCGGATCATGCCGCCAGCAAGGGGTTTCAGGTCTATCTCTGCGGCGGGCCGGCCAGGCTGGAGCGGGATCTGGCCGCCGACATCCAGCGCCTGAGCCAGAGCAAGCCGGTGGACCTGGTGGGGCAGACCAACCTCAAGCAACTGCTGGCACTCATCAAGGAAGCCAGCCTGGTGCTCGCCCCCGATACAGGCCCCACCCACATGGCGACCCTGGCGGGCACGCCGGTGATCGGCCTCTACGCCCATCACAACCCGGATCGCACCGGCCCCTATCTGTGCCGCGAACACGCGGTCAGCGTCTATCAGGAGTTGATCGAGCAGGAGACCGGCAAGCCGCTGGCGGCGCTCGACTGGCGTACCCGCCTCAAGGATCCGGACGCCATGCGCAAGATCACCAGCGAGCGGGTCATCGCCGCCTTCGATCGGCTCTGTGCCGAGCGCCAGCTGCCGGGCTGAGGGGCAACTCGGAAATTCCGAGCCCTGAGGCAGGGATAATCTGATGGCCCGAGTCGGGTGCCGGGGGCAGAATAGCGGCCGATGTGGGTAACGCTCCCGCAGCAAGCAACGAATACTTTGATCGGCTGGAATATGATTCCGGCCGTTTTTTTATCCGCCCCCATCTGCTAACATTCGCCGCCTTTACAACCTCCTGACTCTGATTCTTCCGCGTTTTGCGAGCGACTGTCTCCCTTTCGGGCACATGACGGCAGCCTCTGCTACAACCAAAACACGGGTCATCGCTTAAAGGTACAGACATGGCGCAACAAGGCACTCTCTATATCATCTCCTCCCCGAGCGGGGCCGGTAAGTCCAGCCTGCTCAATGCCTTGCTGACCCAGCACAACGACGCCGGCAAGATGCAGCTCTCCGTCTCCCACACCACCCGTGCCACCCGCCCCGGCGAAGAGCACGGGGTGCACTACCACTTCGTGCAGGTGGAAGAGTTCAAGGCGCTGATCGAGCGCGGTGATTTTCTGGAGTGGGCAGAGGTGTTCGGCAACTACTACGGCACCTCCCGCGCCGCCATCGAGGCCTGCCTGGCCCAAGGCATCGACGTCTTCCTCGACATCGACTGGCAGGGCGCCCGCCAGATCCGCGAGCAGATGCCGACCAAGTCCATCTTCATCCTGCCCCCGAGCCGGGAAGAGCTGGAGCGCCGCCTGATCGGCCGCGGCCAGGACAGCAGCGAAGTGATCGCCGGCCGGATGGCGAAAGCCATTGCCGAAATGGTGCACTACGACGAGTATGACTATGTCATTATCAATGAAGACTTTGAGCAGGCGCTGTTCCAGCTCAGGGCCATCATAGAGTGCCAGCGGCTGGAATTGCGCCAGCAGCAGCAGGCCCAACAAAACTTGCTGCAACAGCTACTGGCAGAATAGGCCAAAAACAAGTAAACTTTTGCGTCATTTTTAAACACTGCTTTTTCAAACACAGAAAGCCCAAACACTGGAGTCCTGCATGGCACGCGTTACTGTAGAAGATGCTGTAAAACAGGTAGGTAACCGTTTTGACCTGGTGCTGGTCGCCGCACGCCGCGCCCGTCAAATCGCGGTACAAGGCAAAGATCCCCTGGTCGACGAAGAGAACGACAAGCCGACCGTGATCGCCCTGCGCGAGATCGAACTGGGTCTGGTCAACAACCAGGTGATGGATACCCAGGACCGCTACGAGCAGCAAGAGCAGGAAGCCGCCGAGCTGGCTGCCGTTGCTGCCATCGCCGAAGGCCGCGGTTAAGTTATTTCTCATGGTCGGCGCCCGCCCGGGTGCCGACTGTTCTTCCCATTTACAACCGCTCGAAAACCTCGCAAACTCGAGGGCATACCCTCAATTCCACGGATTGTCGTTTCACCGCTGCGGGGACTGTCTTGTATTTATTTGAAAACCTTAAAGAAATAGCCAGTTCCTACCTGCCTCCAGAGCAGGTTGAGAAGCTCAGGCAAGCCTATGTGGTGGCCCGTGACGCTCACCAGGGACAGATGCGTTCCAGCGGCGAGCCCTATATCACCCACCCGGTTGCCGTTGCCCGCATTCTCGGCGACATGCGACTCGATCACGAAACTCTGATGGCCGCCGTGCTACACGACGTCATCGAAGATACCCCGGTCACCAAGGACGATCTCGCCGAACTGTTCGGCAACGCCGTCGCCGAGCTGGTATCCGGCGTCTCCAAACTCGACAAGCTGAAGTTCCGCGATCGCAAGGAAGCCCAGGCCGAAAACTTCCGCAAGATGATGATGGCCATGACCCAGGATATCCGGGTCATCCTGATCAAGCTCGCCGACCGCACCCACAACATGCGCACCCTGGGCTCACTGCGGCCTGACAAGCGTCGCCGCATCGCCCGGGAAACCCTCGAGATCTTCGCCCCCATCGCCAACCGCCTCGGCATTCACACCATGAAGAACGAGCTGGAAGAGCTGGGCTTCGAGGCGCTCTACCCCATGCGCTCGCGGGTGCTGCGAGAATCGGTGCGCCGCGCCCGCGGCAATCGCCGCGAGATCATCGACTCCATCGAGAGCGAGATTGAGGGCCGGTTGCGCGAGGCCGGCATAGATGCCCAGGTCAGCGGTCGCGAGAAGAACCTGTTCTCCATCTACAACAAGATGGAGAAGAAAGAGCTGCAGTTCCATGAGGTGATGGATATCTACGCCTTCCGCGTCAGGGTGAAGGACATAGACACCTGCTACCGGGTGCTTGGTCAGATGCACAGCCTCTACAAGCCCCGTCCCGGCCGCTTCAAGGACTACATCGCCATTCCCAAGACCAACGGCTACCAGTCCCTGCACACCTCATTGGTGGGGCCGCACGGGGTGCCGGTGGAGGTGCAGATCCGCACCGAGTTCATGGATCAGATGGCCGACAAGGGGGTCGCCGCCCACTGGGCCTACAAGCAGGATGGCGACAGCTCGGGCACCACGGCCCAGATCCGCGCCCAGCGCTGGATGCAGAGCCTGCTGGAGTTGCAGCAGAGCGCCGGCAGCTCCTTTGAATTCATCGAGGGGGTCAAGACCGACCTCTTCCCGGACGAGATCTACGTCTTCACCCCGGAGGGCCGCATCATGGAGCTGCCCGCCGGTGCCACCCCGGTGGACTTCGCCTACACGGTGCACACCGACATCGGCCACGCCTGCGTCGGCTCCCGGGTCGACCGCCACCCCTACCCCCTGAGCAGTCCGCTGCACTCGGGCCAGACGGTGGAGATCATCACGGCGCCGGGCGCCCGCCCGAACGCGGCCTGGCTCAACTTCGTGGTGACCACCAAGGCGCGCTCCAAGATCCGCCAGTTCCTCAAGAACCTGCGTACCGAAGAGTCTGTGGTGCTGGGTCGCCGCCTGCTCAACCATGCCCTCGGCGCCAAGAACATCGAAGACATCCCCGAGCCGCGCATCAAGCAGGTGCTGGCAGACACCAAGCACGAGAACCTGCAGGGCCTGCTGGCCGATGTAGGGCTGGGCAATGCCATGAGCGTCATGGTGGCGCGCCGCATGCTGGGTGACGAGTTGCCGCCGGAAGAGCAACCGAAGTCCAGCAGCAAGAAGATGCCCATCAAGGGTGCCGACGGCATGCTGGTCACCTTCGCGAACTGCTGTCGCCCGATCCCGGGGGATGCCATCATCGCCCACATCAGCCCGGGCAAGGGACTGGTCATTCACCAGGAGTCCTGCCGCAACATCAAGGGCTACAGCCGCGAGCCGGACAAGTACCTGCCGGTGCAGTGGGAAGTGGACAAGGAGCAGGAACAGGAGTTCCGCACCGGCATCAGCATCGAGATCGTCAACCACCAGGGTGCCCTGGCGGAGCTGGCCAACGTGATTGCCGCCACCGGCGCCAACATCCACGCCATCAGCACAGAAGAGAAGGATGGCCGGGTCTATCTGGTCACCCTGCTCATCACCACCAAGGGCCGCATCCACCTTGCCAACATCATGCGCAAGATCCGGGTGATGCCCAACGTGCTCAGGGTGAGCCGACAGAAGAACTGATCACACAGGCGGCGCGAGCCGCCTGCTGCTTTTCAAGAGACACTCATGGCCCCATGCAGCAGCCCACCTGCCTTGTTGCGTGCACCAGCCTCACTCGATAGAAACTGACATGACACCTGAACGCTTTAAACGGATCTCCGACATGCTGGCCCATCGCCAACTCGATCTCACTGTCTGCATGCCAGGAAAGACGTCCACAAGCCTCACTCGATAGAAACTGACATGACACCTGAACGCTTTAAACGGATCTCCGACATGCTGGCCCAGCGCCAGCTCGACCTCACTGTCTGTATGCCTGGAAAGACGTCCACAAGCCTCACTCGATAGAAACTGACATGACACCTGAACGCTTTAAACGGATCTCCGACATGCTGGCCCAGCGCCAGCTCGATCTCACTGTCTGCATGGAAGAGGTCCACAAGCCTCACAATCTGGCCGCCATAGTGCGCACCGCCGATGCCATCGGCATTCACCGGGTCCACGCCGTCTGGCCCAAGACCTGGATCCACAAGCGCAAGGGCACCGCCCGCGGTAGCCAGAACTGGGTCGACGTCAAGCTGCACCCGGATATCGGCAGTGCCGTGGCCGAGCTGAAAGCCTCCGGCATGCAGATCCTGGCGACCCATCTCTCGGAGAGCTCGGTGGATTTTCGCGCCATCGACTACACCAAGCCGACCGCCATCCTGGTGGGCCAGGAGAAGCACGGCATAGGGGAAGAGGCGCTGGCCCTGGCCGATCACCATATCGTCATTCCCATGGTGGGCATGGTGCAGTCCCTCAACGTCTCGGTGGCAGCCGCCGCCATACTGTACGAAGCCCAGCGCCAGCGCGAGCTGGCCGGCTGCTATCAGCGCGGCTGCCCGCTCGACCTGGAGGAGCAGAACAGCATACTGTTCGAGGGGGGCTACCCCATCTATGCCCAGCTCTGCAAAGAGAAAGAGATGCCCTATCCCCAGCTCGGCCCGGCCGGCGAGATCCTGGCGGACGAAGCCTGGTGGCAACGGATGCAGCTGACCCGCAAGGGCTGGGCCGCACAACAGGACGATCCCCTGGATATGGAGTATCCAACCGATGAAATTTAACGCTCTGCCCCTGCTGGCCCTGACCCTGTTTTCTGCCGGAGCCCTTGCCGTGACCAATCCCTATCATCTGACCACGGAAGCCGAAGTACCCGCCCTCCATCAACAGACCCTGCCCGACTTCTGGCGCCAGCACGCCGTCGAGAGCGCCTTCAAGGCCAAGGACGGGGTCGCCATCCGCTATGCCGCCCTGCGCCAGGCCAAGGTGGACAGAGCCATACTCCTGGTCAACGGCCGGGTCGAGAGCTACCTCAAGTATCAGGAGCTGGCCTGGGATCTGTGGCGTCAGGGCTATAGCCTCTACCTCATCGATCACCGCGGCCAGGGGCTGTCGGATCGCCTGCTGGCCGACAAGGAGAAGGGCTATGTCGCCGACTTCGACGACTATGTGCTGGATCTGAAGCAGTTCCATGACGAGGTCATACTGGCGGACAAACCCGCCAAGCTGTTCCTGCTGGCCCACTCCATGGGCGGCGCCATCTCGGCCCGCTATCTGGAGCGCTGGCCGGATGATGTCGAGGCGGCCGTGCTCTCCTCCCCCATGATGGGCATCAACCTCGGCGGCCTGCCCAAGTGGCTGGCCCAGGGGCTGGCGGCCACCATGGATACGGTCGGCAGCTGGTTGGGCGAGCCCCCCTATGGCCCGGGCCAGACCGGCTATGTCTCCCATGAATTTGCCGACAACGGCCTGAGCCACAGCGAGCCCCGCTACCAGGCATTCCGCCAGCTCTATGAGCAGCATCCGCAGATCAAGCTGGGCGGGGTGACGGCCCACTGGATCCGCGAGGGCATCAAGGCCGGGGATGCCGCCATCGCGGAGGCAGACAGGATCAAGACGCCACTGCTGCTGATCCAGGCCGGGGAAGACGGCATTGTCGATAACCAGGCCCAGGACAGCTTCTGTGCCCGGCTCCAGTGTGAAGGGGGCAAGCCGCTGCGGATCGAGGGGGCCTGGCACGAGCTGTTCATCGAGGCCGATGCCCAGCGCCTGCCTGCCCTGACCGCGACCCTGGACTTCTTCGCCCGCTTCTAGTGGCCGGTTGCGTGACGTGCCAGGGGAGTGGCCAGCGTCCAGCATGGCGTCACTTGCCCTGCACCAGCACGGCAACAGACCCGGGGACTGGTTATTTTTTGGATCCCTAAATAAATGGGGTCACACCGGACGCTGGGGTACACTGCCCCGGCGTTCCACTGATGCCGAGGTAATGATGTTCAAGGTAGTTGTGTCCGATCTCGATGGTACCCTGCTCAACGGGCAGCACCAGATCTCCTCCCGCACCCGGGATACCCTGCACCGTCTGGTGGATCAGGGGATCAAGTTCGTGGTGGCCACCGGCCGTCACCATGTGGATGTGCGCAGCATCCGCGATGCCCTGGGGCTGGATATCTACCTCATCACCTCCAACGGCGCCGTGGTGCACGACAAGCAGGATACCCTCGTCTTCAACCAGGCTCTGCCGAGCACGGTGGCAGCCGAGCTGATCGCGCTGGAGCGCGACCCCTCCATCCACATCAACGTCTACTACGGCGACGAGTGGCTGGTGGAAGAGGAGATGCCCTGGCTGCTGCAGTTCCATCACGACTCCGGCTTCAGCTATCGCCTGACCGATCTCGCCAGCCACCCGCTGGACAAGATCAACAAGGTCTTCTACATCGGCGAACACGAGAAACTGCTGCAGATAGAGGCAGAGCTCAACCAGCGTTATGGTGATCGGATCAATGTCACCTTCTCCCTGCCGGATTGCCTCGAGGTGATGCACGCCGGGGTCCACAAGGGCAATGCCGTACGCGCCGTGCTGGAACAGCATGGGCTTGAGATGTCCCAGGCGGTCGCCTTCGGTGATGGCATGAACGACTTCGAGATGCTGAGCATGGTGGGCCGGGGTGTGGTGATGGGCAACGCCCATGATCGCCTCAAGCTGGCCCTGAGCGAACACGACAGAACCCTGAGTTCGGATGAGGATGGCGTCGCCGTCTATCTGGAGCAGTTGTTCGCCATCGATCAGACAGGCGCAGCCTGATCTCCGCCATCATGGCGATCTCCCCCGGGATCGCCATGGCACTATGCGCGCGAGCGCCTCATCGCTTGAAACTGTGGTTGCACTCCTTGCACCAGTACTGCCGGGAGATCTGCCGATCCAGGGTGCGACCCAGCCATAGCCCGACCCCACCACCGGTTGCACCGCCGACCAGGGCGCCGCTCAGGGCACCCGCGATGGCGCCTATGGGTATCCCCACGCCACCCAGCGTGGCCCCCAGCCCAGCCCCGAACTTGGCAAAGGTCGCCGCACAGGCATAGCCTCCCGCCGCGCCACAACCCAGGGCACAGGCCCGGCCGACCCGTTCATCCAATGCTTTTTCGACCCCTTCTTTCAGACACCTTGGACATCTCATGATGCACCTCTTGGCTGACAGAACAGAACTTACTGCTCACTACTCGAACAAGTTTCGCTCCTATCGACACCGACTGCACCCTTATGTGCCGGTAATAACTCAAATTTTTATGGCTCCTACCCAACAGCGAGACACCGTATGAGCCCTTTTAAAACATGAAGTCCGACAATGGCACGGTATTTACCTCCCCTTGCGAGACTCACCGCCATGACACTTCTCAATCGCTTGTCCCTCACAACCAAAACCCGCTTACCCGTGTTGATTGTGCTGATCATCATGTCCAGCGTAGTTGCCGTTGCCTACACCAGTTTTAGCGAGCAACAGCGGGTTAATCGCACCGTTGTCGAGCAGATACTGCCGGTACAAAACTCCCTGGAAGATGCCTATCGTGACCTCTATCAGGTCATTGCCGCAGGCCAGGGGCTAAGCGTGGGTGGCCTCACCACCGAAAATGTGACGCATCAGCTAGCGGAGTTTCAGGATAATGGCCACAAGGCAAGAAACAGGCTTGTCCAGGTGCAAACCCTGATCGATGCAGGCCTCCTCGGCAAGCAGTACCAGAGCAATCTTGACCTCATGCTGGCGGAGTTTGATCGCTGGCTCGCACACTATCAGGCCGTGTTTGCCACTCCCCATGAGAGCAGCCATCTGCTTGCCAGCCATTTCCAAGCATCACAGCAACAGTTCACCACCATCCGCAAGCAACTCAATGTGCTCAAGGATGCGATCGCGCTATCCCAGCAGGCCCTCAGACTGGAGGTTCAGGCATCGAGCCAGCATGCGCAGCAGGTTTTGAGCTTGGGCACACTCATCGCCATACTGCTGGCCCTGGTACTTACCTGGTCAGTCACCCGGCTCACGCTCAGACCCCTCAACCAGATGCAGCAGGCGCTTGAGGATATCGCCCAGGGCGAGGGAGACCTCACCCGACGCCTCACCATCACCTCGCGCGACGAGATTGGTACCCTCGGCTCCACATTTAACCGCTTCATCGATCAGGTACACAGGATCGTCAGCGATGTCAGCCAGACCGCCAGCACTGTGCAATCGGCATCACGGCAGCTGCACTCCCTCATGGAACAGATGCTCGGCAATGCCGAAGATCAGCAGCGCCAAAGCGATCAAATTGCCGCCGCGGTGGAGGAGCAGAACGCCACCAGCGCCCTCATGGTGACGCACGCCAGCCGGACCGAGCACGCTTCGGCCGAGGCGGCCGGCCAGGTAAAGAGCGCCACGACGGATCTGATGAATACGGTCACGGCGATGGAGTCACTGGCGCGGGACATTCACAGCTCGGAACAGGGCATTCAGCGGCTGGAGCAAGATGTCGGGCACATCTCTTCGGTGCTGGAGGTGATCCGCGGCATTGCCGAACAGACCAATCTGCTGGCACTCAATGCGGCCATCGAAGCGGCCCGGGCCGGGGAGCAGGGGCGCGGCTTTGCCGTCGTAGCCGACGAGGTCCGCACCCTGGCCAGCAAGACCCAGCACAGCACGGGTGAAATACAGCAAATGATCGAGCGGCTGCAACAGGGCAGCCAATTGGCCGTGCAGAAGATGGAGGCCAGCAGCCAGAGCGGCACCCAGGCTGTCGCTCAGGCACACCAGACCAGGGAGAGCCTGAGCCAGATGACCCAGGCGATCACCATCATCAACGAGATGAACGGCCAGATCCGGGATGCAGCCCATGAACAGAGCTGCGTCAGCACCGAGATCAACCACAATCTGAGCGTCGTCGCAGGCAATGGTCGTGCCATGCTGGAGAACCTGGGGATCATTCGCCAGACCTGTGGCCAGCTGGAAGACCAGAGCCAGCAACTGGCCACCACGGTGCAACAGTTCAAGATCTGACACCTCAGCCGCGAGGCTTGAACTGCTCCTTCTCGAGATTGTGCTTCTTCATGCGCAGATAGAGCTTCTTGCGCGGGATGCCGAGGTAGCTGGCGGCCTCGCTCACCCGCCCGGAGAAGAGGAACAGGGTGTCCTCTATCACTCGCTTCTCGTACTCCTCCACCAGGTCGTCGAGGGGCTCCCTGGCGCTGGCGGCCGGGATGGCACGCTCGACCCCCGCCAGCTTGATGATGCCCACCGCATAGAGCTCGGCCACGTTGCGCAGCTCCCGGATGTTGCCCGGCCACCGATGGCGCTTGAGCGTCTCCAGGTAGGCGCGATCCACCTGGGGGGCCGGCCGGCCGATGCGCTTGCAACCCTGATGGAGGAAGGCGCGAAACAGCGGGATGATGTCGCAGCTGCGCTCCGCCAGCCGGGGCAGCTTGAGCCGCACCTGGGAGAGGTAGTAATAGAGCTCCGGCATCAGCTGGTGGCTCTCCACCAGTTGCTCTGGCGCCTCGTCAAACAGGGCGAGGGTGCGTTGCTCCTTGTCCCCCTTGCGCTCCTGCTCCAGCAGATGGCCCCCCAGCCAGCGCTGGCACTCAGGCGTCAGCCTGGCCGGCGCATTCAGCACCAGGGTGCCGCCACGGCTGAGCGCCAGGCTCTCTTTCAAGGCTGCAAGCTCGGGAGCCGCGGCGCAGTCGTGCAGCTGCAGCCTCTGCTCCTTGCGGGCGCCTATGCGGTGCAGCAACTCGGCCAGGGTATGGCGGCCGCTGCCAGGCTCCCCCTCCAGCATGAGATCCTTGTCGGTCTGGGCCAGCTGGTTGAGCTGATGACGCAGGGCGACGATCTGGGGGCTGGTGCCGATCAGCTGATGCTCCACGGCCGTCTGGATCTCGCCGCGCCTGGCCAGAACCTCCCGCCTGTGCGCCATGGCGCGCGTCAGCAGATCCAGCAGGGCCTCGGGGTGCAGCGGCTTCTCCAGAAAATCGAAGGCCCCCTGCTTGACCGCCCTGACCGCCAGGGGGATGTCCCCGTGCCCGGTGATCAGGATCACCGGGATCTCGGCATCTATCTGCTGCACCTGGGCCAGCAGATCCAGGCCATTCATCGCAGGCATGTAGATGTCTGACACCAGCACGCCGGGCCACTGGTCGTCGAGCAGGGCCAGTGCCTGCTCAGGATCGGCGAGCCCCCTGGGCCTGTACCCCGACAGGTTCAGCAGATGGCAATAGGATTCCAGTACATCTTCGTCATCATCCACCAGCAGCACATCGGTGGGGCGACTACGGGTCAACAGCATGGTTCTCACTCCCGCGCGTCATCATAGGCAGACGTCATCGGCAGCGCCGATGGGTCGACGGTAAACTCCAGCACCACCATGGCACCGCCCTCCGGGGCAGAGGCCAGCCCTATTTCACCGGCGCAGCGCGCCAGCAGGGAGCGGCAGATGGTCAGCCCCAGTCCCAGCCCCACCTCCTTGGAGCTGGTGAAGGGGGTAAACAGACTGGGCAGTATGGCCTCGGCGAAACCGGGGCCGCTGTCACACAGGGCGATGCGCACCCGCGCACTCCCCCGCTCGAGCAGTATCAGCCGCAGCTGGCGCGACTCCCTCCCGGCGATGGCATCGAGGCCGTTCACCAGCAGGTTGACCAGCACCTGCTCCACCAGACCGGGGTCGCCCTGGATCCAGAGCCCGGGGGGCAGCTCGTTGTGCAGCTGGCAAGCCTCGCGCCTGGCGCGGTTCTCCACCAGCAGCAGGGACTGTTCCGCCAGCTCGTGCAGGTCCAGCCGGCAGAGGGCGTCGAGCTGTGGCGACTTGCGGGCAAAGTTGCGCAGCGCCGTGATGATGCGGTTCATCCGCTGAGCGAGCCGCTCTATCTTGTCCAGCTCCTGGCCGAGCCGCTGGCTCTCCCCGGTCGCCAGCGCCATCCGGCTGGTGTAGAGGTAGGTCATCATGGCCGACAGCGGCTGGTTGAGCTCATGGGCCAGGCTGGTCATGGCCTGGCCGACCACCGCCATCTTGGCCGCCTGGATCAGCTCGTCCTGGGCCTGCAGCAGGTTGCGCTGGGCCTGCTCCCGCTGGGCCACCTCCTCGGCCAACCGCCGGTTATTCTCGGTCAGCTCCCGGGTACGCTCCGCCACCAGCAGCCCCAGTTCCCGAGCGGTCAGCTCCTGGCGGGTCACATCCGTGATGGTGATGATGAACTTGGATCGTCTGGCCTGCTCGAAGCGGCGGAAGTTGAAGTGCAGGTAGCGTATCTGCCCCGCCAGCTCGACGGCCAGGGTGCATTCGCTGCTGCCGAATCGCTGCAACGGCTGATCGGGCTGGAACTGGGCCGCCAGCACGGCGCAGCCCTCGCCGGGGAACAGCTGCCACAGCGGCTGCTCCGGCGCGATGGCGCTCTGCTGGAACAGGGTCAGGGCACTCGGGTTGACGGACTCTATGGTCCCGTCCTGATGACAGGTGATGAGGGAGGCCTGGGTGTTGTTGATGAGGTTGAGGGCATTGCTCTTCTCCATCTGCTGCAACTGCTCGCAGAAGCTGCGCAGGCTCTCCCCCAGGCGGCCAATCTCGTCCCGCCCCAGGGTGCGGATCGGTTGATCCAGCTGCCCGGCGGCGACCCTGGCCAGATCCTGACCCAGGATGTCCAGGCGCCGGATCAGCCGGCGCCCGATCAGCACCACCAGCACCAGGCCCCCGATCAGCACAGAGAGGCTCAGCCCCACCAGGATCACCGTCTTGCCGGTGGCCACCATGCGATGGCTATCATGGCTCAGGGTGCGCAACGCCTGGTTGGCCTCGGTCACCACCCGGCTCACCCTGGCATGGTAGCGGGAGACGGATTCATCCAGCTGGGGGCGCAGCGCCTCCAGCCGTTGATGGGTCCGCACGTCGGCGGCCAGCAGCTGTTGCAGCTGGCCGCCGGGTTTGACCAGGGTGACTATCTCTTCGAGGATCTGGCGATAGCTCACCGTCGAGGGGTAATCGGCGAGACGGGCCGTCAGGCCGTCGATCTCGTCGATCTTGTAGCCGATAAACAGGAAGGCGCTCTCCAGATCCTGCTGATACCGCTGGGCTATCACCTCCTCCACCAGGCCCTGCAGCTCGTTCTCCTTGAAGGTCAGATCCTGCAGGGCGGAGAACTCCTTGATCACCTCAGCCAGGGTCTCCCGCTGCTCCTGGTTCGCCACCATGCCGGTCAGGTGCCACTCCACCTCCTGCAGCAGGGGGGCTACCTCCTCGACCAGATCCTGGTGCAGCCAGGCGCTGCGCTTTCGCATCTGGCTCAGCATCTCCTGATGATCCAGCTGCTGGCGCAGGTAGCCGGCGTGGCGCTCGACCCGTTCGCCCAGCTCGGCGAAGGCCTGGCGCTGGCTGGGGGTTTCCCGGTTGTCCGGGCTGCTGGAGAGGGCGGATTGGCGCATCTGCCGCAGGGTCACCGATACCTGACGGGAGAGCCGCTGGAAATCCCCCAGGGTGGGGGCGTCCCTGAGCTGGGCCAGTTGCAGCAGCAGGCGGGAGCTGGCCCGCTCCAGCCGGTAGGCATCATCGATGGCCGGCAGACTCTCCTCGACGATCAGCCCCACCTGGCGGCCCAGCCTGTCCCACATCACATAGGCCGTGCCCCCCATGGCCAGGGCCAGGACAAGGATGGCCACGAAGGAGAGTCTGAGCCGCCGCCCCAGGGTACCGGGCCAGCGCAGCCGCCAGCGCCTCACGGTTTGGCCGCCTGTTCCACCAGTACCATGGCGGCCGCCAGATTGTCCCGGGTGAGCTGGCGCCACCGATGTTGCAGACGCTCGGCCTGGGGATTGGGCCTGTCCTGCTCGTAGATGGCATCAAACAGCGCCAGGGTGGCCGGCTCCCGCGCCTCCGCCTCGCTCAGGGGGGGCGTGCTGGCCAGGGCCCTCGCCTTGGCCAGCAGGGCAGTCCGCTCGACATTCCCTCCGGCATCCGCCTCGGCGAGGCCCTGCCAGGTGAGTCGCAACTTGGGCAACTGCTGGGTGATGGTCTGATCGAACAGCGCCTTCAACAGGTTGGCGCGACCATAGAGCAGCGCCTTGTCGATCACGAACTCGGTCTGCTGCGCCAGCTTCGGCTCGGTGAGCGTCACCTTGGCCATCTCCGAGGTGCCGACTATGGCCTGCCCCTCGGCGGAGAGCAGGTAATCGATGAAGTGACCGGCCAGCGCCGATTGCCGGCTGCTGCGGGTCACCGCCAGGTAGGTCGGCAATATGGCCGCCTGTGGCAGGGGGGTGAAGCCGATGTAATCGAAGCGGGCCTTGCTGGTGCGGGCGTAGCTCTCGATCACCAGGCCAGCCCCCGCCAGCCCGCGGCTGATGCCGTCGCTGACCCCGAAGCTGCGGGCCGTGATGGCGGACAGATTGCCGCCGATCTGCATCAGCATGGCCCAGCCCTGCTGCCAGCCATATTGCTGCAGTATGCTCTCCACCATCATGTGCGTGGTGCCGGACTGGGAGGGGGAGCTCATCATCACATGGCCCATGAAGGCGGGGTCGGCCAGGCTCTGCCAGCTGGTTGGCACCGGCAGCCGGTATTTTTCCAGATAGCGCCTGTTGTACATGATGCCGATGCCGGAATAGCCGACCACGGCCACCTTCTCCCCCAGCCCCATGGTATGCGGGCTCAACCAGGCGGGGGCCCGGCTCTTGATCGGCAATTCGGTCAGCAGGCCCGCCCTGTCCAGCGAGTGGAAGAAGGTGGGGGACGAGGAGAGCACCACGTCCACCGGGGCCCCGTCGGCCTGGGTCAGCAGCCGCAGGGCGGGCAAGGTGCGCCTGTAGATCACCTCGACCCTGACCCCGGGGTTGGCCTCGGTGAACCCCGCCACCATGGCCCTGACCGGGCTCTCGGAGAAGGAGGTCAGCACCGTCAGCGAGGCGGCACCGGCCCCGTTGCCGAGTCCGCCACAGAGCAGCATCAAGATGGATAGCAGTCGGCAATGGGTACGCATAACGGCTGGCTGACTCCCCGTGGTCATCGAATGTGTGCGAACGATCAAAGATTCGAGATCCGGTCAAAAACACCCGGCCGGGGCCATGGGCCGGATCTGACTCATTCCCCCTCCTCCTCCTGGCTTATTGTCTTTGATCCCGCATGGGCGGGCCAGACGAAAGCTGCCATTTCTGACTCAGGAAAGCGGCCCCTTGAGTCACAACTGACCCGAAAAGCGCGTTTTGTAAGGGTCCGAACAGGCTCCCTAAGATGGCGGCGACAGTCAGAGCCTCTCTGCACTTCCGCTACCCACCTTCACGGAGCACAACATGTTCAACTTCTTCAAGACGCGAGCCGACCTGCCGGTCATGGACGCCTCGCCGGACAAGATAAGATCCATCTATCGCAAGTATCAGTGGCAGGTCTTCCTGGGTCTGGTACTGGGCTACGCCATGTTCTACGTGGTTCGCATGAGCCTTAACGTGGTCAAGAAGCCCCTGCTGGATGCCGGCATAGTCACCCTGGACGAGCTGGGGGTGATAGGTTCCGCCTTCCTGTTCACCTATGCGGTCGGCAAGTTCTCCAACGGCTTCCTGTCGGATTACGCCAACATAGGCCGCTTCATGTCGGTCGCCCTGGGCGCCTCCGCGGTCTGCACCATCCTGATGGGCATGAACACAGCCACCTTCTTCCTGGTGCTGATGTGGGGCCTGAACGGCTGGTTCCAGTCCATCGGCTCGGCCCCCTCCTGCGTCTCCATCTTCCAGTGGTTCTCCCCCAAGCAGCGCGGCTCCGTCTATTCCATCTGGGGCGGTTCGCGCAACATAGGTGAAGGCATCTCCTGGATCCTGACCGCCACCGTCGTCAGCTACTTCGGCTGGCAGGCCGGCTTCATCGGCGCCGGTATCGCCTCCGGTATCGCCGCCATCCTGATGTACCTGGTCCTGAAGGATCGCCCGCAGACCTATGCCCTGCCCGAGCCTGCCGTCGCCTTCGGCGAAGAGCCCGAGATCGCCAAGAAGGTCGAGCCGGCCGAGATCCGCCGCGCCCAGCTGTTCATTCTCAAGCAGCCGGTGGTCTGGCTCATCGCCGCCGCCTGCGCCTGCATGTACATGTCCCGCTATGCCATGAGCTCCTGGGCCGTGCTCTATCTGCAAGAGCAGAAGGGTTACAGCCTGATCGATGCCGGCTTCGCCATGTCCGCCTACCCCATCGCCGGTTTCATCGGCGCCATCCTGGCCGGGGTCATCTCCGACAAGCTGTTCAACGCCAACCGCCACATTCCGACCCTGCTGTACGGCCTGGCCAACATCGCCGGCATGTGCCTGATGTTCTGGGGCCCCCAGAGCCGCATGATGGATGCCGTCGCCCTCTCCCTGATCGGCTACTCCATCGGGGGTCTGGTGGTGTTCCTGGCCGGTCTGACCGCCTGCGACCTGATGCCCAAGACGGCAGTGGGGGCGGTGAAGGGCTTCATCGGTCTGTGCTCCTACATCGCCGCCTCCGGCCAGGAGCTGGTCTCCGCCGCCCTGATCGAGACCAGCGTGGTCGACGGAGTCACCCACTATGACTTCAGCAGTGCCCAGTACTTCTGGCTCGGAGCCTCTGTGGTCTCCATGCTGCTCGCCATGACGGTGTGGAATGCCAAGAAAGTCGTCAACTACTGATGCCTGCTCGCAAAAAAGGTGGTCGCTTGACCACCTTTTTTGTTCCCTGCACTACCCAAGAGAGTCACCCCATGCGTAAAACCAAGATTATCGCCACCCTGGGCCCGGCCAGCTCCTCCAGCGAGATGGTGGAGAAGTTGCTGCTCGCAGGCGCCAATGTCTTTCGCCTCAACTTCTCCCACGGCAGCCACGAACAGCACAGGCAAGTCGCAGGGCGGATCCGCGAGGTCGCCAGCCGGTTCGGGCTGCACATCGGCATACTGGCCGACCTGCAGGGCCCCAAGATCCGGATCGCCAGCCTGGCGACGGGCAGCATTCAGCTGAAGCCGGGAGACGGCTTCATCCTGGACGCAGATCTGGATCCCGCACAGGGCAACCAGGAGAGAGTCGGGCTCGACTATCCGGCACTGGTGGCGGAGGTCGGGGTCGGCAACATACTGCTGCTCGATGACGGTCGCCTGCAGTTCAAGGTGGAGCGGATTGCGGGGGCCGAGGTGCACACCCGGGTGCTGGTCGGCGGCACCCTGTCCAGTCGCAAGGGGATCAATGTGCTCGGCGGTGGCCTGAGCGCACCGGCCCTGACCGACAAGGACAGGGCCGACATTCTCCTTGCCCGGCAGATTGACGCCGACTTCGTGGCCGTCTCCTTCCCTCGCAGCGCGGCGGACTTGCAGGAGGCTCGCCAGCTGATCCGCGCCACCGGCAGCAGGGCGGCCATCATCGCCAAGGTGGAGCGGGCCGAGGTGGTCGCCTCCATCGAGGCCATGGACGAGATCATTCATGCCGCCGACATCATCATGGTGGCCAGGGGAGATCTCGGGGTCGAAATTGGGGATGCCAGGCTGCCCGGCGTGCAGAAGACACTGATCCAGCGTTGCCGCTTGCTCGGTCGGCCGGTGATCACGGCGACCCAGATGATGGAGTCCATGCTCGCCAGCCCCATGCCGACCCGTGCCGAGGTGCTGGATGTGGCCAACGCCGTGCTGGACGGGACCGATGCCGTCATGCTCTCGGCCGAATCGGCCGCCGGCCACTTTCCCGTCGAGGCGGTGGAGGCCATGGCCCGCATCACCCTGGGGGCCGAGCAGGACGGGGGCGGCGGGCAGCCACTCTGGCTTCAGGGCAGCACACCCCAGGTGCAAGCCGGTCATCACATGGCGCTGACCACCCTGACATCCAGCCTCGGCCTGGACAACACCTGCGGCATCGCCATCCTGACCAAGGGGGGCCAGGCCGTCACCGCCATCTCCCGCGGCACGCATCAGGGGCCCATCTGGGCGCTCTCAGATGATCAGCCACTGCTCAACCAGATGACCATACTGCGGGGGGTCAGGCCGCTCCACTATCTGGACGAGTCACCCCGGCACCTCCACTGCCCGCTGGTCGAGACGCTGCAACGGGCGGATCAACTGCACGGCATCCAGACCCTGCTCATCAGCCGGCTGGATGCACTGGAAGGGGCCGGTCCCGAGGATGTCTGGCGTCTGGTGCCCCTGCCCGGTGTCCAGCGCGGATCCCGTCAGGAGTCGAGGGACAGCCTCATCCGCTGAGGCCAGGCAGCCCAAGGCGATCCAGCAGGCTACCGGTCGGCGTCCAGGTGAAGCTCTGATTGGCGCCACCGTAGCACTCGGCCAGCCGCAGCGGCACCGCGGCTCTGTGGCGGCGACCAGCCACATCCAGACAGAGTGAAACCTGCCGGTTGAACAGTCTATCCCCCTGCCACTGCCATTGACGGCTGTCGTCCTGGCACTCTCCCACGGCGAGGCCATCCTCCCCCCTGGCGATCAGGCAACCCTGCGCCAGCTGCAAGGCCCCCGCATCCCAGCTGAACAGCTGGCTTGGACTCTGATCGCAAGGCTGGGTGAGCAGGCTGCCCTGCTCGTCCAGGGCCACGCAGAAGCCGCCATCGGTCACCAGGGTGGCCGGGGGCTCCGGCGTTGACCTGGAGGCGGCCCCCAGCAGAAGGTTCTCTGGTCTCGGCTGCAAGGCACAGCCGCCGAGCAGCAGTGCCATCAGGGCGAACAATCGGATGTGAAGGGGCATGATGGTGCATAGGCCTGTATCTGAATGGGTCGCGGGTGTCCACTCTTCGGGTGGCTCCCGGCCAAGCATAACGAACTCGCGGCGAACAGGCGCCAGCAGAAATGTAAGAAGAGGTGACAGAGGCGCGACGGGCACGCAGAAAAGCAAAAACCCCGCCGAAGCGAGGTTTTCAGAATGTGGTCGGTGATAAAGGATTCGAACCTTTGACCCTCTGGTCCCAAACCAGATGCGCTACCGGGCTGCGCTAATCACCGATGGGGTATTTCCAAAATACAAAGATGACCATGTGGTCATCCTCGTCATACAGCAAGTATGGTGCGAAGAGAGGGACTCGAACCCTCACACCCGGGGGGCACTAACACCTGAAGCTAGCGCGTCTACCAATTCCGCCACCTTCGCATACCTGACAAGCTGTAAAATGGGGTGGCTGATGGGGCTCGAACCCACGACAACCGGAATCACAATCCGGGACTCTACCAACTGAGCTACAGCCACCACAGCTGTTTTGTTCCACAACAACGCCCGCTTAACTGGCGCACTTTAATGGTGCGCCCGACAGGATTCGAACCTGTGACCTCTGCCTCCGGAGGGCAGCGCTCTATCCAGCTGAGCTACGGGCGCTACGCTGTCGAACGGGGCGCATTATTGATGATGGCGCCCACCTTGTCTACTCTTTTTTTATCTACATGATTCAAGTGTCTGTTTTTCAATCTTTTCGTACGCTTTTATGCCTCTTCTTCAGAGGTTCGGCCAAAAACGTCCTCACTCGGCCCACTTTTGGATCCACTTCTGACAGTAAAGTGGCCGGCATCCCTTGACTTGCTTTCTTCTCCACCTAGAATGAATGAACGTTCATTCACTCGCCAAAACCTGATCATCATGGATAAGAAAGAACGGATTTTCGAGGCAGCGCACGAAATCCTCGGCGAGCAGGGCTTCTACGGCCTTTCCATTGCCGCGGTTGCCAAGAAAGCCAAGGTAGCGGCAGGCACCATCTATCGCTACTTCAGCGACAAGGATGATCTTGTCCGCCAGCTTTATCAGCACACCATTCTCAAGTGTCATCCCTTGGTCATGGAAGATGTGCAGATAGAAGAGGTGTCCTATCGGCAGTATCGACGCCTCTGGCTCAATATCGACGCCCTCTTTGCCAGCCACCCCAATGTACTTAAATGCAAATTGCAGTACGAAAGTTCTCCATTGGGGGCTGAATTGGAGCGTGATCCGGTCATAATGGCGACATGGGCCCCACTTGAGCGTTTCTTCGAACAGGGACGCCAGCAGGGTCTGTTCATCGATTTGCCCGTTCTGGTGTTGGAGGCCCTGAGTCTGAGCAGCGTGGTCAACCTGGTACAACAACGCCAGGCTCACGAATTTGAGTTGACGCAAGAACAGTTGGAAACGGTCATCCGGGCCAGCTGGAATGCCATTTTAAACCCTAATTATTCCATCACAGGAGCCTGTTCATGAAAAAGTGGATGGCCATCATGTTGCTGATAGCACTCGCCCTGTTCGGCAGTGTCATCGGCTTCAATATGTTCAAGCAGAAGAAGATTGCAGAGTTCATGGCCAATCGACCCGAGCCCGAGTTCCCGGTGACCGCCATGGTGACCAAGGCGCAGGACTGGGTCCCCACCATAGAGGCGATCGGCTTCATCGAGCCCAACCAGGGGGTCACCCTTTCCAGTGAACTGGCTGGCACCATAGACAACATCAGTTTCGAATCCGGGGCTCAGGTCAAGGCGGATCAACTGCTGCTGAGCCTGGACTCCAGCGTGGAGAAGGCCAACCTGAACTCCTCCCGGGCCAGGCTGCCTGCGGCTCGTGCCAAGTTCGAGCGCTACCAGAACCTGTACCAGAAGAACTCCATCTCCCGGGATCAGCTGGATGATGCCGAAGCGAGCTACCGTTCACTGGAAGCGGACATCGAGAGCCTGAAGGGCACCATAGCCCGCCGCGAAGTCCGCGCCCCCTTCGGTGGCGTCGTGGGTCTGCGCAACGTCTTCCTCGGCCAGTATCTGGAACCCGGTACCGAGATAGTGCGACTGGAAGACACCAGCGTGATGCGCCTGCGCTTCACCGTGCCCCAGACCGACATCTCCAAGATTTCCCTCGGCCAGACCGTCAAGATCAACGTGGATGCCTATCCCCAGACCCAGTTTGACGGTCAGATCACCGCCATCGAGCCGGCGGTCAACTACCAGAGCGGCCTGATCCAGGTGCAAGCCAACATCCCGAACAACGGCGGCCAGCTGCGCTCCGGCATGTTCGCCCGCGCCAGCATCATACTGCCCACGGTGAAAGACCAGATAGTGATCCCGCAGTCTGCCATCTCCTTCACCCTCTATGGCGAGAACGTCTACGTCATTCACGAGGCAGACGGCGTGAAACGCGCCAAGCAGGTGGTGGTCAAGGCGGGTGAGCGTCGCGGCAATGATGTCCATGTGTTGTCCGGCATCAAGGCTGGCGATCAAATCGTGCTGTCGGGTCAGGTTCGCCTGAGCAACGATACCAAGGTGCACGTGGTCGAGAATGATGCCCTTGCCGTTCCGGCACAAACCCCGATGCTGTAAGCGCGGAGATCTGCGATGCGATTTACTGACATATTCATAAAACGGCCGGTGCTGGCGATCTCGCTCAGCTTCCTGATAGCCCTGCTGGGCTTCCAGGCCATCTTCAAGATGCAGGTGCGGGAATATCCCGAGGTGATCAACACCGTCATCACGGTCAACACCAGCTACTATGGCGCCAGCTCGGATCTGATCCAGGGCTTCATCACCCAGCCGCTGGAGCAGGCGGTCGCGCAAGCCGACAACATCGACTTCATGACCTCCTCCAGCCAGCTGGGCAGCTCCACGGTGACGGCCTACATGAAGCTGAACACCGATCCGAACGCCGCGCTGTCCGACATCCTGGCCAAGGTCAACTCGGTGCGCTCCCAGTTGCCCAAAGAGGCGGAAGACCCCTCGGTCACCTCCTCCACGGGTTCCACCACAGCGGTGCTCTACATGGGCTTCACCAGCCCGGAGCTGAACTCCAGCCAGATCACCGACTACCTGGAGCGGGTCATCAAGCCCCAGCTGTTCACCGTGGGCGGGGTATCCAAGGTTGACCTCTACGGCGGGGTCGAGTTTGCCCTGCGGGTGTGGCTGGATCCGGCCAAGATGGCCGCCTTCGACCTGACCTCCAGCGACGTGATGACTGTGCTCAACAGCAACAACTATCAGTCGGCCACCGGTCAGGCCACCGGCTATTTCACCCTGTTCAACGGCAATGCCGAGACCCAGGTCAGCAATACCGATGAGCTCAAGCGTCTGGTGGTGGCGACCCGGGATGGCAAGGTGATCCGTCTCTCCGACATTGCCAAGGTGTCGCTGGAGAAGAGCCACGACATCTATCGCGCCAGCGCCAACGGCCGCGAGGCCGTGGTACTTGCCATCAATGCCGCGCCAACCGCCAACCCCATCAACATCGCCCACGATGTGCTGGAGCTGCTGCCGAGCCTGAAGAGCAACATGCCGAGCACCATGCAGGTCAACATCCTGTATGACTCCACCATCGCCATCAACGAGTCCATCAACGAGGTCATCAAGACCATACTGGAAGCGGCCGCCATCGTACTGGTGGTCATCACCCTGTTCCTCGGCTCCTTCCGGGCGGTCATCATCCCGATCATCACAATCCCGCTGAGCCTCATCGGCGTGGTGATGATGATGGACATGTTCGGTTTCTCGATAAACCTGATGACACTGCTCGCCATGGTACTCGCCATCGGTCTGGTGGTGGATGACGCCATCGTGGTGCTGGAGAACGTCGACCGACACATCAAGGAGGGGGAAGAACCGTTCCGGGCCGCCATCATAGGCACCCGGGAGATCGCCGTGCCCGTCATCGCCATGACGGTGACCCTGGCTGCGGTGTACGCGCCTATCGCCCTGATGGGAGGCATCACAGGCTCCCTGTTCAAGGAGTTCGCCCTGACCCTGGCGGGGGCCGTGTTTGTCTCCGGCATCATAGCGCTGACCCTGTCGCCCATGATGTGCTCCAAGATGCTCAAGGCCAACGAACAGCCAGGCAAGTTCGAGAGTACAGTGCATCACCTGCTGGATAAGATGACGGCCCGCTACGACAGCATGCTGCATGCGGTCATGCAGCGCCGCATCGTGGTCATACTGTTCGCCGTCATCGTGTTCGGCAGCCTGCCGCTGCTGTTCAAGTTCATCCCGAGCGAGCTGGCCCCGTCCGAGGACAAGGGGGTCATGGCCGTGCTGGGGACGGCACCGTCCAATGCCAACCTGGACTACATCGAGAACACCATGGCGGACGTGAACAAGGTGCTGGATGACCAGCCCGAGATCGCCTACTCCCAGGTCTTCTCCGGGGTGTTCAACGCCAACCAGGCCTTCGGCATCGCCTCCATGGTGCCCTGGAGCCAGCGTGAGGCGAGCCAGAAAGAGGTGCTGGATCGAGTGGCCGGTCTGGTGAAGGACATCCCCGGGATGGCCATCACCACCTTCCAGTTCCCCGAACTGCCAGGTGCCTCCAGCGGTCTGCCCATCCAGTTCGTCATCACCACCCCGAACAGCTTCGAGAGCCTGTTCCTGATCGCGGGTGAGATGCTGGCGGCGACCCAGGCCAACGGCCAGTTCGTCTATTCGGATCTCGATCTGAACTACGACTCGGCCACCATGAAGATCAGCATCGACAAGGACAAGGCGGGTGCCTACGGCATCACCATGCAGGACATCGGCATCACCATGGGCACCATGATGGCGGACGGTTACGTCAACCGGATCGATCTGGATGGCCGCTCCTACGAGGTGATCCCCCAGGTGGAGCGCAAATTCCGTCTCAACCCCGAGTCCATCAAGGGTTATTACGTGCGCGCCGCCGACGGCAAGTCGATCCCGCTGGGCAGCCTGATCAAGATTGAAGTGGTTGGCGAACCCCGCGCCCTGCCCCACTTCAACCAGCTGAACTCTGCCACCATAGGCGCCGTACCGGCACCCGGCGTGGCCATGGGGGATGCGATCAACTGGTTCAAGGCCACCGCCGAAGAGAAGCTGCCGCAAGGCTATCGCTACGACTTCATGGGTGAAGCCCGCCAGTTCGTGACCGAGGGCAATGCGCTCTATGCCACCTTCGCCCTGGCCCTGGCCATCATCTTCCTGGTGCTGGCGATCCAGTTCGAGTCGGTGCGTGACCCCCTGGTGATCATGGTGTCGGTCCCCCTTGCCATCAGCGGGGCCCTGATTGCCCTGGCATGGGGCCTGGCCACCATGAACATCTACTCCCAGGTGGGCCTCATCACCCTGGTCGGTCTGATTACCAAGCACGGTATTCTGATCTGCGAGGTGGCGAAGGAGGAGCAGCTGCTGCACGGCATGAACCGGATGCAGGCCGTGATGCAGGCTGCCAAGGTGCGTCTGCGCCCCATCCTGATGACCACGGCGGCCATGATCGCCGGCCTGATCCCGCTGCTCTATGCGGCGGGTGCGGGGGCGGCCCAGCGCTTCAGCATCGGCATCGTCATCGTGGCGGGTCTGGCCATCGGCACCCTCTTCACCCTGTTCGTGCTGCCGGTGATCTACACCTTCCTGGCCTCGGAGCACAAACCGCTGCCGGAATTCGACGAATCCATTCCGGCCAAGGCGAAAGGAAACCATTGATCCTCAGCCAACAGCCAAAAGGCCCCGAAAGGGGCCTTATTTTTATCCATTTCATGACCCACGACATGAGTCCATGAAGCAGTTAAACTAGGCCGTTCGCAATCCAGACCGCAAGGATGCCATGTCAGGAATCTTCTCCAGGGCCATAGGCCTTAACGGACTCTCTTATCGTCTGCTTTCCTACATTCTGATCTGCAGCACTGTGCTGGCGCTGGTCATCACGGTGCTGCAGCTCGCCTGGGATTACAACAAGGATGTCACCGTCATCGAGGCCAGCATCGACCAGATCGAGGCCTCCTTCCTGCAACCCATCTCCGCCAGCCTGTGGAACCTGGATGAAGAGCAGGTCAAGGTGCAGATCGAAGGCATCATGAACCTGCCCAACATGCAGTTCGTCATGGTCAAGGAGATGCTGGGCAACTCGGAAGTACCGCTGCTGACCCAGGGAGTGGAGCAGGCGCAATACGACATCTCCCGCGAATTCAGCCTCACCTATCAGGGAGAGGTGGTCGGCAAGCTGTTCGTCGCCGCCACCCTGGATCAGGTCTACCAGCGGCTGATCGAGAAATCGGTGCTGATCCTGGTCAGCCAGACCATCAAGACCCTGGTCGTCTCCCTCTGCATCCTGGTCATCATCTATTACCTGGTGATCCGCCATATCAACCGCATCGTCAGCTACGCCCAGAAACTGAGCCTGGATCGGCTGGCGGTGGAGCTGACGCTGGAAGGGCGTCCCCTGCCCCGCAAGCACCCGGACGAGTTCGATGCGCTGGCCGCCACCCTCAACCAGATGCGCACCCGATTGAACGACGAGTTCAACGCCCGCCATCAGGCGGCGGATCAGCTACAGCAGGAGCGGGACTTCTCCGCCACCCTGATCAACTCCGCCAACATGGTCATCTGCTGCATGGAGCCAGATCTCAACATCGCCAGCATCAACCCGGCCGCCATACTGCTCACCGGCTATCACCACGAGGAGCTGCTGCAGCACAACTGGCTGGATCTCTTCGTCAGCGAGGAGCAGCGGGCCGAGCTGGCGGCCACCCTGGCGGATCAGGGCTCCCTCGAGGACAGGGAGATCACCATGCATGACCAGCAGGGCAGCGAACTCGTCCTGCAGTGGACCTTCGCCCCCTTCTACGAGGGGCCGAATCTCAAGTATCTGATTGGCTTCGGTTACGACATCACCCCCCTCAAGAAGGTGGAGCGGGAGATCATACTGTTCAACGAACAGCTGGAAGGCAAGGTGGCGGAGCGTACCCGCAGCCTGAGCGATGCCAACGACCAGCTGGGCAAGGCCTATGACGATCTGAAACAGGCGCAGCAGACCCTGGTGGAGTCGGAGAAGATGGCCTCCCTGGGTTCGCTGGTGGCCGGCGTGGCCCATGAGATCAACACCCCCATCGGCATCAGCGTCACGGCCTCCTCCTATCTGCAGGAGCGGGTGGCCGACTTCAAGCAGCACCTCGAGGCCAAGCAGCTGTCGCGCACCTATCTCAACGAGTTCACCCAGAACCTCGACGAGTCGATGCAACTGCTGCAGGGCAACCTGAGACGGGCCTCGGAGCTCATCGCCAGCTTCAAGCAGGTGGCGGTGGATCAGTCGTCCGAGGCGCGCTACAACTTCAGCCTCGCCGACAACCTGCATCAGGTGGTGGTCTCCCTCGGCTACAAGCTGAAGAAGGCCCAGTGCGAGGTCGACATTCAATGCGATCCCAAGCTGGCCATCTACTCCTTCCCCGGCAGCTTCACCCAGATCTATTCCAACCTGATCCTCAACTCCATCCATCACGGTTTCGACGGCTGGGACAGACCCAAGAAGATCACCATCAGGGTGGAGCAGCAGGGTGACGAGCTGGTCATCGACTACAGCGACAACGGTCGCGGCATCCCCCCGGAGATACTGCCGCGCATCTTCGATCCCTTCGTCACCTCCAAGCGGGGCCAGGGTGGCAGCGGGCTCGGCACCCACATCATCTACAACCTGGTGGTGCAACTGCTGCGCGGCCGCATCCATTGCGCCAGCGAACCTGGCCAGGGTGCCCAGTTCCATATCCGCCTGCCGATCCGGCAGAACTGAACGCCGGCTCTTGTGAGCCGGCCACTTTGTCCCCATCATGCTGTGATTGCATTCTTAACGAGCGGAGAACCTCGCAATGGCACAGCATTTTGACTATATCGCCATCGGCGGCGGCAGCGGCGGCATCGCCTCGGCCAACCGGGCTGCCATGTATGGCAAGAAAGTCGCCCTGATTGAAGCCAAAGAGCTGGGGGGTACCTGCGTCAACGTCGGTTGCGTGCCGAAGAAGGCCATGTGGTATGCCGGCCAGATCGCCGATGCCCTGAGATACGGGGCCGACTACGGCTTCGACACCACCCTCAATCACTTCAGCTGGGCCAAGCTGGTCGAGTCCCGTCAGGCCTATATTGGCCGCATCCACAAGTCCTACGAGAATGTGCTGGGCAAGAACCAGATCACCGTCATCAAGGGCTTCGCCCGTTTCGTCAGCAGCAACACCATCGAGGTTGATGGCGAGCAGTACAGCGCCGATCACATACTGATCGCCACCGGTGGGCGCCCCGAGGTCCCGACCATACCGGGCGCCGAACTCGGCATCGACTCCGACGGCTTCTTCGATCTGCAAAGCCAGCCCAAGCGGGTCGCCGTGGTCGGTGCCGGCTATATCGCGGTCGAGATCGCCGGCGTGATGCAGGCGCTTGGCTCCGAGACCCATCTGGTGGTGCGCAAACATGCGCCGCTGCGCAACTTCGACCCCATGATCCACGAGACCCTGGTGGAGATCATGGCCCAGGAAGGGCCCAGGCTGCACACCCACGCCGTGCCCAAGGCCGTGGTCAAGAACGCCGACGACAGCCTGACCCTGCAACTGGAAGATGGTCGCCACCTCACGGTGGACTGCCTGATCTGGGCCATCGGCCGCGTGCCGGCCACCGACAACCTCAATCTGGCCGCCACCGGCATCACCCTGGACGAGAAGGGCTTCATCCCCACCGACAAGTTCCAGAACACCGCCGTCGCCAACCTCTATGCGGTGGGTGACAACACCGGCCGCATCCAGCTCACCCCGGTGGCCGTCGCGGCCGGCCGTCGCCTTTCCGAGCGGCTGTTCAACAACAAGCCGAGCGAGCACCTCAACTACGATCTGGTGCCGACCGTGGTGTTCAGCCACCCGCCCATCGGCACCATAGGTCTGACCGAGCCGGAAGCCATCGCCGAATACGGTGAAGATCAGGTCAAGGTCTACCGCAGTCAGTTCACCGCCATGTATTCGGCCCTGACCCAGCATCGCCAGCCCACCCGGATGAAGCTGGTCTGCGTCGGACCGGAGGAGAAGGTGGTCGGCCTGCACGGCATCGGCTTTGCGATGGACGAGATACTGCAGGGCTTTGGCGTCGCCATGAAGATGGGGGCCACCAAGGCAGACTTCGACAACTGCGTCGCCATCCATCCGACCAGCGCGGAAGAGTTTGTCACCATGCGTTGAGGCTGGGGAACAGGGAGACAAAGGTCAAACCAACAACTGCGTTCCCCTTCCCACCCCACCAGCGCAGAAGAATTTGTGACCATGCGCTAAGTGCATCTGAAGCTGGTTGGTCAGCTTCGGCAACGGCATAAGCCTCGCTCTCCAAACCCGGCCCAGGCCGGGTTTTTTGATCCCTACCCACCCGATTCCCTCTGAAACCGGCCTTCTTTACGCCGATTTTACGCTCCCCCAATGCCCCTTTATGGCGCCTTTACGCCCGTTTTACATACCCTTTCAGCGTCAATGATATCAACGGAGTCGATATGGATTTGCATCGACTCTCGACGCTAATTATCTCAACGGAGTCGTTATGAATTGGCTATATCTGCTGCTGGTCCTCGCCCTGATGGGCTATCTGCTGCGCGCTCTTGCGCGCACCCATGAGTGAGGAACCGGATATGTGGCAAGAAATAATCTATCCGGTGGCCTTCGTGCTGCTGGTCCTGCTGCCAGCCCCCCTGCTCGGCAGCTATATGTATCGCGTGTTCGAGGGCAAGAGTCGCTGGCTCGCGCCGGTCGAGCGCGCCACCCTGGCCTGCTGCGGCACGGACGGACGGGAGCAGGACTGGAAGTCCTACGCCCTCAGCCTGCTGGCCTTCAACGGTGCCGGTTTCGGCCTGCTGTTCCTGATCCTGATGGCCCAGGGCCTGCTGCCCCTCAACCCGCAACAGCTGCCGGGCCTGAGCTGGCAACTCGCCTTCAACACCGCCGTCAGCTTCATGACCAACACCAACTGGCAAGCCTATTCCGGTGAGGCCAGCCTCTCCTACTTCAGCCAGATGGTGGGGCTCACCACCCAGAACTTCGTCTCCGCCGCCACCGGTGCCACCGTCGCCGTCGCGCTGTTCCGCGGTCTCTCCCGCCAGCAGACCATATACCTTGGCAACTTCTGGCAGGATCTGGTGCGCTTCTGCCTCTATGTGCTGCTGCCCATGGCGTTGATCATGGCGCTGCTGCTGGTGTGGCAAGGGGTTCCCCAGAGTCTGTCGGCCTATCTGCCGTTCCATGCCCTGGAAGGTCAGGAGCAACTGCTGCCGCTCGGCCCTGCCGCCTCGCAGATCGCCATCAAGCAGCTCGGCTCCAACGGTGGCGGTTTCTTCGGCGTCAACTCGGCCCACCCGTTCGAGAACCCGACCGCCCTCTCCAACTGGCTGGAGATGGTCGCCCTGCTGACCATTCCCGCCGCCCTGGTCTGTACCCTGGGCCGTTATGTGAAGGATTCCGGCCACGGCCGCGCCATCCTCTCTGCCATGACGCTGCTGTTCGTGATGGGGCTCGGCCTCTCCGTCTACCAGGAGTTGCAACCGGATCCGGCGCTCGCCCAGCTCACCACCCAGGCAGGCAACTGGGAAGGCAAGGAGAGCCGCTTCGGCCCCGTGCTCTCCAGCATCTGGGAAGTGGCGACCACCTCAGCCTCCAACGGCTCCGTCAACGCCATGCACGACAGCTTCACCCCGCTGGGTGGCATGGTCGGCATGATCAACATGCTGCTCGGTGAGGTCATCTTCGGCGGCGTGGGTGCCGGTATCTACGGCATGATGCTGTTCGTGCTGCTGACCGTGTTCCTGTGCGGCCTGATGGTCGGGCGCACGCCGACCTATCTCGGCAAGCGCCTCGGGATCACCGAGATGAAATGGGTGGTCGCCAGCATGCTGGTGATGCCGGTCGGGGTTCTGGTGATCGGCGGGGTAACGCTGCTGATGCCGGATGCCGCCACCATCATGGGTCACGATGGCCCCCACGGCCTGTCCAGGTTGATCTACAACTACGCCTCGGCCGCCGGCAACAACGGCTCGGCCTTCGGGGGCTTCGCCGCCGCGGACAACTGGCAGTGCGTCGCCATCGGTCTGGCCATGCTGCTCGGTCGCTTCGGCTACATCATTCCGGTACTGGCCATCGCCGGTCAGCTCTCGCGCGCCTCCCAACAGGATGCCGGCGAAGGTGACTTCCCCATCCGCGGCCCGCTGTTCATCACCTTGCTGATCATCACAGTGCTGCTGATAGGCGGTCTCTCCTTCCTGCCGGTACTGGCGCTGGGCCCCGTCGCCGAGCATCTCCTGATACTGGGAGCGCTCTGATGACCCTGTTCATGTCAGTCACTTTACCGATGCCAATGACCGAACATCTGATGCTGGGAGCATTCAAATGAGCAAGTCCATCTCCATCCCTGCCCGCACCGAAAAGGTGAAGGGCAAGGGCAAGAAACAGACCTCACAAGTCGTGCAGGCCATGATCGAAGCCTTCTATCGCTTCAACCCCAAGGCGCTGTTTGGCAGCCCCATACTGTTCACCCTCTGGCTGGCCGCCGTGATGGCGACCGTGGAGTCCCTGCTGGGCCAGCCCCTGTCCGGGGTCACCCCCAGCCTGGCCTGGCAGCTGACGGCCTGGTTGTGGCTGACCCTGTGGTTTGCCAACTTCGCCGAAACCCTGGCAGAAGGCCGTGGCAAGGCGCGGGCCGACAGCCTGAAGGCGGGCATGAGCCAGCTCCAGGCGCGCAAGGTGCGGGATCCGAAAGATGGCCAGGGCGAATGGGTCGCGGCCACCAGCCTGCAAAAAGGGGATCTGGTGCTGGTGCGCAGCGGCGAGATGATCCCGGCCGACGGTGAAGTCGTTGCCGGTATCGCCTCCGTCAACGAGGCCGCCATCACAGGTGAATCCGCCCCCGTCATCCGCGAGTCCGGCACCGACCGCAGCGGCGTGACCGGCAACACCACTGTGGTCTCCGACGAGATCTGGGTCCGTGTGACCAACAATCCCGGGGAGAGCACGCTCGACCGAATGATTGCGCTGGTCGAGGGGGCCAAGCGCCAGAAGACCCCGAACGAGATGGCACTCGATGCCCTGCTGGTGGGTCTGACCCTGATCTTCCTGCTGGTGGTCGCCACCCTGCCCTGGTTCCTCGACTACAACGGCACCCAGGTACCGCGGCTCTACCTGCTGGCGCTGTTCATCACCCTGATCCCGACCACCATAGGGGGCCTGCTCTCCGCCATCGGCATCGCCGGCATGGACCGGCTGGTGAAGCTGAACGTGATCGCCAAGTCAGGTCGTGCCGTGGAGGCCGCCGGTGACGTGCGCACCCTGCTGCTGGACAAGACAGGCACCATCACCTTCGGCAACCGCATGGCCGACGAGCTGATCCCTGCCCCCGGCGTCGATCCCTCCCTGCTGGCCCAGGCCGCCATGCTGGCCTCCCTCGGCGACAACACCCCCGAGGGCAAGTCCATCCTGACCCTGGCCGGCAAGAGCATGGCCAAGCCGAGCCAGCTCGAGAGCGACAAGGTGATCCCCTTCAGCGCCGAGACCCGGTTGAGCGGTCTGGATCGCAACGGTCATCAATATCGCAAGGGGGCCGTGGATGCGGTGCTCAACTACCTCTCCCTCGATCGCAAGGGAGTGCCCGAGCTTATCCTGAAGGCGGTCGACAATATCGCCCGTCAGGGCGGTACCCCGCTGCTGGTCTGCACCCACGAGCAGTTGCTGGGGGTGGTGTACCTCAAGGACATCATCAAGCCAGGCATCAAGGCCCGCTTCCAGATCCTGCGTCATATGGGGATCCGCACCGTGATGATCACCGGGGACAACCCGCTGACCGCCGCCGCCATCGCCGCCGAAGCCGGGGTGGATGACTTCATCGCCGAGGCAACCCCGGAGAAGAAGCTGGCCTATATCCGCCAGGAGCAGGCCGATGGCCGCATGGTCGCCATGTGCGGTGACGGCGCCAACGACGCACCGGCCCTGGCCCAGGCGGACGTGGGGCTGGCCATGAACGAAGGCACCCAGGCCGCCAAGGAGGCGGGCAACCTGGTGGATCTGGACTCCAACCCCACCAAGCTGCTGGACGTGGTGCTGGTGGGCAAGCAGTTGCTGGTCACCCGGGGTGCCCTGACCACCTTCTCCATCGCCAACGACGTGGCCAAGTACTTCGCCATACTGCCGGCCCTCTTCATCGCGGCCTACCCGCAGCTGGGGGCACTGAACCTGATGCAACTCGGCAGTCCAGAGAGCGCCATTCTGTCGGCCATCATCTTCAACGCCCTGATCATAGTGGCGCTGGTACCGCTGGCGCTGCGGGGGGTCAACGTGAAGGGCTCCGCCGCCAGCCTGCTGCGCCGCAACCTGTTGATCTATGGTCTCGGTGGCCTGGTCGTGCCCTTCATTGGAATCAAGTTGATCGATCTGGTCATCACAGGCCTGGGGCTGGTGTAAGGGGGCGCGATGCAGGTTGTGGAAGCGAGGAGATCCATGGCCTGCTGGTGCCCCCCATTAATCAGCATCAAGCTGACCGACCTGGTCATCACAGGCCTGGGGCTGGTGTAGCCACATAACGGGTGCAAGCCTGGCCTGCACCCCATCAATCTGTTTGGAGCAAGAAAATCATGATAGCAATCAGAACCCTGCTGACCCTGACCCTGCTGCTGGGTGTCGGCTACCCCCTGGCCGTCACCGGACTGGCCCAGCTGTTGTTCCCCTGGCAGGCCAACGGCAGCCAGCTGACCGATGCCAAGCAGCAGCTGATCGGCAGCGCCCTGCTGGCGCAAAAATTCGAGCGGGCGGAGTACTTCCACTCCCGTCCCTCCGCCAGCGACTTCACCACCATAGGCAGCGGCGCCAGCAACCTGGGGATGAGCTCCCCCCTGCGCAGCGAATTTGCCAAGGCACAGGGTAATTACCAGTCCCCCGCCATGCTGACCCGCTCAGGTTCGGGCCTGGATCCCCACCTGCCCCTGGATGCCGTGCTGGCCCAGGTGGAGCGCGTCGCCAAGCAACGCGGGCTGGATCCCGCTTCCCTGACGGAGCAGGTCAAGTCGTCGACACAAGCTGGTATCCTTGGCCCCCAGGTGGTCAACATCCTCCAGTTGAATCTGTTGCTCGATCAGCACAAGGACGCATGATGGCGCGCCTGGCTGGCCCGAGTTGGAGGGCGACCCAGATTTTCAAACCGAGCCGGCAGTTGCTCCATAAGGATGATGATGCGTGATGTGGTAAAAGCGGGTGCCTTGCTGGCAGGCATGAAGCAGGAGCACGGGAATGCGTGATGAGGTTCGGGCCGACGCCTTGCTGGCAAGCCTGGAAGAGGAACACAAGGGCAAGCTGAAGGTCTTCCTCGGCGCCGCCCCCGGCGTAGGCAAGACCTACGCCATGTTGCAGGCGGTGCGGGAACAGGCCAAGGAAGGGGTCGACATTCTCATCGGCGTGGTCGAGACCCACGGGCGCCAGGAGACCCTGGCGCTGCTCGACAAGCTCGCCATCCAGCCACGCAAGCTGCATCACCACCGCCAGCAACGACTGGAGGAGATGGACCTGGATGGCTTGCTCGAACGCAAGCCATCCATCGTAGTGGTGGATGAGCTGGCCCATACCAATGCTCCCGGCAGCCGCCACGAGAAACGCTGGCAGGATGTGGAGGAGCTGCTCGGCGCCGGCATAGACGTCTACTCCACCCTCAACGTACAACACCTGGAGAGCCTCAACGATCTGGTGTGGCAGCTGACCGGGGTCAGGGTCAAGGAGACCCTGCCCGATCAGGTGCTGCTGGAGGCGGACAGCATAGTCCTCATAGACCTGCCCCCCAAGGAGCTGCTCGGCCGGCTCAAGGAGGGCAAGGTCTATGTGCCCCATCAGGCCAAGGCCGCCCTGCAATCCTTCTTCTCCCTCAACAACCTGACCGCCCTGCGCGAGCTGGCGATGCAGACTGCCGCCAGCCACGTGGAGGGGGATCTGCAACTGCAGTGGCAGGCGGCGGGCAAGACCACGCTGCCGCTGCGGGGCAAGCTGATGGTCTGCCTCGGAGATCAGCACGGCTCGGCCCTGGTGCGCTACGGCCACCGCTTCGCCCAGCGCCGCCAGCTACCCTGGCTGGTGGTGCACATCGACAGCAAGGGGCAGCGCTCCCCTGAGCTGGAGCAGGCGCTGGCGCTGGCCTCTCACCTCGGCGCCAAGGTGCTGACCCTCTCCAGCCCGGCGGTCGCCGATGCCCTGCTGGAGACGGCCGAACAGCAGCAGGTCTCGCAGCTGTTGCTCGGCAAGCCCCACAACCCGCCCTGGCGCCGCTCCCTGGTGCAGCATCTGCTGAAACAGGCACAGGGATTCGAGATCACGCTGGTGGACACGGAGAAGAACAAGCCAGGGCTGAGGCTGCAACCACTCCACCCCAAGGACATTCGCCAGAGCCTGCTGGCCATCGCCATTATGGCGGTGACCTCAGCCAGCGCCTGGGGGCTCTCCCACTGGCTGCCGCCCGCCTCCCTGCCGCTGCTGTTCGTGCTGGGGGTACTCGCCACGGCGCTCACCACCAGCCTGGTGCCCGCCATCCTGGCGGCCGTGCTGGGATTCGTCGCGCACAATCTGCTGTTCACCGCCCCCTACTTCTCCCTCAGCGTCGCCAGCCACAGCGACCTGCTCACCCTGTTCGTGCTGCTCATCGTCGGCATGACGGCGGGGCGGCTCGCCTCCCGCCAGCGCCAGCAGCTGGTAGGCTTGCGCGAGACCCAGCAGCTCGGCAACGCCCTGCTCTCTCTCAGCCAGGGGCTGGCCACCGCCAGCAGCCCGGTGGAGGTGCTCAGGCAGGGTACCCAGGCCATCTCCCTCGCCCTGGGGCAACCCGTGTTCGCCCTGGATGAGGAGTACCAGTACAGAGCCGGAGACGAGGTGCGGGCACCGGGCCAGACCGACAAGGCCGCCATCGACTGGTGCCTGGCCCAGAAGCAGAGCGCCGGGGCCCATACCGCCACCCTCAATGCGGCCGAGGCCCAGTACCACCACCTCACCGATGAACTGGTGCTGGGGATACGGCTGGCCAGCCCGCTCGCCTCCTCCGCCGAACATCAGTTGCAGGCGCTGCTCACCGACATCCGCGCCGCCCTGGCGCGGATCGATCTCAACGAGCGGCTGGCCGACAGCCAGCTGCAGGCGGAGACGGATCGGATGCGCGCCGCCCTGCTCTCCTCGGTCTCCCACGATCTGAAGACGCCGCTCGCCACCATCATGGGGGCAGGCAGCACACTGCTGGAATACGGTGACAGGATCAGTGCCGAGGATCGCAACGAGCTGCTCCACTCGGTGCAGGAGGAGGCGCGCCGCCTGCACAGCTATGTGCAGAACCTGCTGGACATGACCCGCATCGGCTCCCCGGACTTCCAACTGAAGCGGGAGTGGGTCGACCTCGCCGACCTGGTGGAGAGTGCCCGCAAGCGGCTGGACTCCTCCTGGCGCCAGCACAAGCTGCTGATCCACTTCGATCAGCAGATCCCCCAGCTCTATGTGCACGGCGCCCTGATCGAGCAGGTGCTGGTCAACATCCTCGACAACGCCTCCCGCTACTCGCCAGCCGGCACCCCCATAGAGTTCAAGGTGATGCTGGCGGATCCCGACCTCATCATCGACATCATCGACATCGGGGTCGGCATCGCAGAATCGGATCGGGACAAGATCTTCAATCTGTTCTATACCCAGCCGGTGGGGGATTGCGGCAGTCGTGGCACCGGACTTGGCCTCGCCATTTCCCGCGCTATGATAGAGGCCCACGGTGGTCGCATCTGGGCATTTGCCGGCCCCAACGGCAACGGCACCTGCATGCGCATCTCCCTGCCGCTCTCTCTCAACTCACCTGAGGTATGATGCAAACATTTCGGGTTTCTGACCCTTCAACACTCGCCTCTGGAGGTTAGATGGCTCATATCCTGGTCATAGATGATGAAGCGGCCATTCGCCGCTTTCTGCGGATCAGCCTGGTCGCCGAGGGGCACCAGGTGAGCGAGGCGGTGGGCGTCAACGAAGGGCTGGCGCAGTACCGCCACCTCAACCCCGATCTGGTGATCCTGGATCTCGGCCTGCCGGATGGGGACGGCATCCAGATCTTGCAGGCCATCCGCGAGCACCACCCCAACCCGGTGCTGGTGCTGTCGGCACGGGATTCGGAGCAGGAGAAGGTGCGGCTGCTGGATGCCGGGGCCAACGACTACATGAGCAAGCCGTTCGGCATCGGCGAGATGATGGCCCGCATCCGGGTGCTGCTGCGCCAGCGCGCCGGGGTCAGTAGCGGCGAATGCCGCCACTTTCCCCAATGCGGCCTGAGCCTGGATACCGGCAGTCACAAGGTCACCATGGGAGATGAGGAGATCCCCCTCTCCCGCAAGGAGTTCGCCCTGCTGCAGGCCCTGGTGTGTCACCCCGGCAAGCTGGTGCTGCAGACCCAGCTGCTCAACGACATCTGGGGGCCTAGCCACAAGGAGGATACCCACTACCTGCGCATCGTCATTGCCAGCCTGCGCAAGAAGCTGGGAGACAATCCCCAGAACCCCAGCCTGATCGAGACCGAATCCGGCATCGGCTACCGCTTCATCGGCAGTTGAAACCGTCACAGGCAGCCTACCCCGTTCGAAACACCATACCCGGTATCGGCAACTGACGTTTCACGTGGAACGACGCCCGCTGCAAATCAGCGCCAACAGACCGCAGCCACAGAGCAACAGGCCGAGATCCTGCAATCCGGCCGCCACCGCCAGCCCCAGACTGAGCAGCAGGTAGTAGCCGAGCCCGAACAGGGCGCCAGCACTGCCTGCCACCTCGCGATAGGCCAGCAGCGCCTGACTCAGCACATTGGGGATCGCCACCCCATAGGCCACCACTATCCCCATCATGGGCAGCAGGAACCAGAGCGAGGCCTGACTCGCCCAGACCAGCAGCCCGGCAACCAGTGCCAGAGTGCAGGCCAGCCTGATCAGGGATGACGGCTGCCACCCCCTTCCCAGCAGATACTTGTTGAACAGGCTGCCGAGCAGGGTCGCCAGCGCCAGCAAGATCCCCGAGTAACCAAACTCGCCGGTGCTCAATCCCAGTCCGGCAAACAGGAAGGGCGCCAGGCTGTAGTAGCCAAACAGCATGGTGTTGAACAGGGCGACCAGCAGGGCACTGCGCCAGAGCCCGCCATCTTTCATCATCCGGCACGCCAGCGGCCAGAGCGCAACCCGCTGAGTCGTGGCCGGACGGGTTTCCGGCAGCCACCGACCGGCCACCAGCAGCAACACTGCCGCCAGCACCAGCAGACCGCTGAAGACCCCGAGATAGCCAAGCCGCTCGGCCAGCAGGCCGCCGCTCACCAACCCCAGCACGGGGCTGAGGGAGAGCGCCATGCCCATCACCGAGAAGACCCGCGCCAGATCGCTGCCCTGATAGCTGTCGCGCAACATGGTCTGGGTCACCACGGATCCCACGGCGGCGCCGAAGGCCGAGATGACCCGGGCCAGCAGCAACACCTCGAACTCATTGGCCAACAGCGCCAGCAGGGTGCCGACGCCATAGGTGAGCAGACCTGCCAGCATGGCGGGACGCCGCCCGATCAGATCGCAGAGCCTGCCCCAGCAGACCACACCCACCGCAAACGCCAGGAAATAGACCGACAGGGTCTGGGATGCCTGCCCCTCGCTCACCCGGAACTGGGTGGCGATCTGGGTCAGCACCGGGCTGTAGATGGTCTCCACTATCTGGGGAAACATCATCAATCCCACCACCAGCCAGCGCGGTGGCAACTTGTTGTTCATGACAAACCTTCTTCACAAGAGGTCGCCATTCTAGAGAGATACCGATTGTCTGATTACAATAAGCAGGACTATATACATCAAGAATCGGACACATGGCCTTTATTCTTCCCGATCACCCTTTCGACCCCGACCAGCTGACGGGCAGCGTGATCGGCATCGCCTCCGCGCTCGGCTGGCACGACTCCGGCCTACATCGGCATCAGCGCCACCAGCTGCTGTTCGCCCAATCAGGCTGCATGACCATGGAGCTGGCAGACAGCGTCTGCCTGCTCCCGCCGACGCGAGCGGCCTGGCTGCCGGCGGGCACGCCCCACAGGGTCCTGATGCGCGGTGTGGTGGCCTATCGTTCTCTCTACTTCACCCCGCACCCCGAGCTGCCGACCAGCATGGCGGTGCTGGCGGTCAATCCCCTGTTGCACGCCCTGATCGAACGGATGGCGCTCTGGCCGTGGGACCAGCCGCAAGAGGAGCAGCAGCGGACGCTGGCATTGTTCATGGAGGAGCTGGGGCAGGCACCCCGAGAGTCCTGGCAGCTGCCGTTGCCGTCAGACCCGCGTCTGGCGACCTGGCTGCAGAAGATAAAGCGGGGCGACACCCTGCCCCCTCGGCTCAACCGGCTGGCCGAGGAGGTGGGTGCCAGTGACAAGACCATAGGCCGCATCTTCATGAGAGAGACCGGCATGAACTATCAGGCCTGGCGTCAGCAGTGGCGACTGCTGCGAGCCATGGAGTTGCTGGCCGAAAACGAACCCATCAGCCGGATTGCCGCTTCCCTGGAGTTTTCCAGCGACAGCGCCTTCATCAGCTTCTTCAAACAGCACTCGGGGCAGACGCCCCTGCGTCACCTCAACTCTCGGGGTGAGTCGCCACGGCGGGGCTGACCTCCACCACCAGGGTATCCAGTGCCAATGGCTGGAGGTTGTGGATGGCATCCAGTACCACCTCCCGGGATGCCTGCTGCTGCTGGGCAAGCATCTCCTGCGCCAGCTTGGCGCTATCCAGCTCGGGCCTGGGGTTGTCGTTGGCCATGGCGTTCAGGCTCAGGCTCAGGCTGCTCAGTATCAGGGTCGCGATCAGGGTCTTCATCTGGCTTGCTCCGGTGTGGTTGAGATGACCAGAGAGTTATTCCAATAGTCGTGCCAACTATATAAACATTTGATTTTGTTTAAATAAAATAAAAACAGATGCCATTTGAGGCATTCCTTTCCATCTTGTTGGTTATTTTGAAACCCATTAGTGGTTATTTTTACCACATCCATTTTCCTGGGCCCGTTCCACGTGGAACGTCCCATGATTTTGATCGACACCCGCTTTTAAACTGAGCTATGGTGCTAGCTCCCCCGTAACTGACTCTGGATCTGTCACCGAATGGAATTCTCCTTGTTCGGCGAGAAGTTCACTCGCCACGCCGGTATTACCCAACTCATGGATGACCTCAATCAGGGGCTGCTCAATCCGGACGCCATCATGCTGGGAGGCGGCAATCCGGCCCCCATCCCCGCCATGCTGGAACGCTTTCAGACCGAGGCCAAGCAGCTGCTCGACAATGGCGAGCTGATCAAGGCCATGGCCAACTACGATGGCCCGCAAGGCAAGGACAGGTTCACCAAGGCGTTGGCCGCCCTGCTCAAGAGAGAGCTGGGCTGGGACATCTCGGCCCGCAACATAGCCCTGACCAACGGCAGCCAGAATGCCTTCTTCTATCTGTTCAACCTGCTGGCCGGCGAGTTCGCCGATGGCCGCAAGAAGAAGGTGCTCTTCCCCCTGGCCCCCGAATACATCGGCTATGCGGACTCGGCCCTGGCGGAGGATCACTTCGTCGCCTACAAGCCCACCATAGAGAAGCTGGCCGACGGCCAGTTCAAATACCATGTGGATTTCGAGAGCCTGGAGGTGGGCGACGACATAGGGGTGATCTGCGTCTCCCGCCCCACCAACCCCACAGGCAACGTGCTGACCGATGAAGAGATTGAGCACCTGGATCAGATCGCCCGCGACAAGGGGATCCCGCTGCTGCTCGACAACGCCTATGGCGTGCCCTTCCCCGGCATCATCTTCAGCGAGGCCAAGCCGTTCTGGAATGCCAACACCATACTCTGCATGAGCCTCTCCAAGCTGGGATTGCCGGGCACCCGCTGCGGCATCGTCATCGCCGACGAGAAGATCATCCAGGCCATCACCAACCTGAGCGGCATCATCAACCTGGCACCGGGCAGCCTGGGACCCGCCATCACCATCCCCATGATAGAGAGCGGCGAGATCATCGCCCTGAGCGAACAGGTGGTGAAACCCTTCTACAAGCAGAAGGCCGACTTCGCCGTGCAACTGCTGCGCGAAGCCATTCCCGACCCGCGCTTCCACATCCACAAGCCGGAAGGTGCCCTCTTCCTCTGGCTCTGGTTCGAAGGCCTGCCGATCCACTGCCAGGCGCTCTACGAGCGGCTGAAGGCGAAGAACCTGCTGATAGTGCCGGGGCACTACTTCTTCCCCGGCATCGACGACCCCGAGTGGCGCCACAGTCAGGAGTGCATCCGCCTCAACTACTCCCAGAGCGAGGAGCTGGTGCGGCGCGGCATCGCCATACTGGCGGACGAGATCAACGCCATTTACCGCGGCGGCTGACTTGCCTGCAGATAAAAGAAAGGCCTGCGATCGCAGGCCTTTCTCGTCTCTGGTGTCAGGCTCCCCGACTTAACTCGGCAGCGCCAGCTGATCGGGTTTGCCGATGGGGATGGCACGGGGTTTGAGTGCCTCCGGCAATTCGCGGGCGAGATCTATGGTCAGCAGACCATGCTCCAGTCTGGCCCCCTTCACCTCCACGTGCTGGCTCAGCTTGAAGGCGAGCTCGAAGTCACGCTCGGCAATTCCCTGGTGGAGGAACTGACGCTCACCGGCCGCTGCGGCCTTGCGCCCCTTCACCTTGAGGGTGCCGTTTTCGGTCTCCAGCTCCAGCTCTTCGCGCTCGAAGCCAGCCACGGCGACCGTGATGCGGTAGCCGTCATGCTCCCGCTTCTCGATGTTGTAAGGGGGATAGGCCGCCGCCTTCTGGTCGAACAGGCCTTCCAGCTCACGAGCCATCCGCTCGAAGCCGACGGCATTGGAAGAGAGGTGAGAAAAATCGAGGTTACGCATAATCCTATCCTTCTAATAAGCAACAGGTTTGACTCTCCACAGGCCCGTCATCGGCACCCGGGAAGCAGGTAAAAACACTGAGAGTTCAGGCAATCAGCCGTTGATCTCGATCTTGCGGGGCTTCATCGCCTCGGGCACTTCACGGGCCAGATCGATGTGCAGCAGGCCATTCTTGAGATCGGCCCCTTTCACCCGCACATAGTCGGCCAGCTGGAAGCGACGCTCGAAGCCGCGCTCGGCTATGCCCTGATAGAGATAGTGGCGCTCGGTGTCAGCCTGCTTGTTGCCCTTCACCGTCAGCAGATTTTCCTGGAAGCTCAGCTCCAGCTCTTCCTGGGTAAAGCCCGCCACCGCCATGCTGATGCGGTAGTCGTTGTCACCCAGCTGCTCGATGTTGTAGGGGGGATAACCGGCATTGCCATTGCTGGCTGCAGATTCGATGAGATTGGCCAGACGATCGAAACCAATGGCAGAACGATAGAGCGGAGAAAAGTCGATAGAACGCATAGTATTACCCTCTTGTGAGCGATAACGGATTGTTTGCCCTCCATATGGACGGGCGACTGGTCGAAACCTCTGTCGAGCGTTCCGGCCTTGTTACCTATATAGGGGCTCACTTTTTCCTTTCAAGGGAAAAAATGAAAAGAAATTTTTGGTCGCCCGTCAGCGTCGAAAATGGCCCGATTGATATGATATTCGGCCCACGGGCCACTCATCCCTCGATCCCCTCCGCGCCATACTGGTTGCGTCCCCCAACCAGAGACCGGAGCACACCATGCAAGTTACCCAGGTTCGCAATGCCACCCTGCTCATCCACTACGCCGGCACCCGCTTCCTGATCGATCCCATGCTGTCTGCCAAGGGCAGCCTCCCGGGGTTTGAGGGAACGGCCAACAGCCAGCTGCGCAATCCGCTGGTCGAACTGCCCCTGCCCATGGCGGAGATCCTCGATGTGGATGCGGTGATAGTGACCCATGATCACCTCGACCACTGGGACCCTGCCGCTCAGCAGCAGATCCCCAAGCACCTCCCGCTGTTTGTGCAGCATCAGAAAGATGCCGACACCATAAGCGCCAGCGGCTTCAGGGATGTGCGCCTGCTGAGCGAGCAGGCAGAGTTTGCCGGGATCCGGTTGCAACAGACCGAGGGGCAACACGGCAACGATCAGGTCATGGCGGTATTGGGCGAGCGGCTGGGTGAGGTATCCGGGGTGGTCTTCTCCCACCCCGCAGAGAAGACCCTCTATCTGGCGGGTGACACCGTCTGGAACGCCCAGGTTGAACAAGCGCTGCAACAGCACCAGCCCGATGTCGTCATCCTCAACTGTGGCGATGCCCAGGTGCCTGGGCTGGGTTCCATCATCATGGGCAAGGAGGATGTCGCCGCCGTCTATCAGGCAGCGCCACAGGCCACCCTGATTGCCAGCCACATGGAGGCGGTCAATCATGCCCTGCTGACAAGGGGCGAGCTGCGCGACTACATCGGCAAACAGGGGATGGCAACGCGGGTGCTGGTGCCCGAGGATGGCGAGTCCATCGTCCTCTGATCGAGCGGGCCATGTGACCACATGGCCCTTCGGCTTTCTGTTGCCGCCCCTTATCATGGGGATCCGAGTGCAAAGGAGTCTGCTACTATGCCCAATCCCATCGTCGTCGCCGTCATCACCTTCGATCACTTCAGCCCCTTTCACTGCGCCGTGCCCTGCCTCATCTTCGGCGACACCATGATGCCTGGCGCCTCCCTGTTCGAACTCAGGCTCTGCGCCGGCGACACCACCCGCCAGCCCGGTTCCGCCCAGGGCTTTCGCATCGACGCCAGCCACGGGCTGGAGGGATTGATCGGGGCTGACATCGTCATCATCCCCTTCTGGCGCGATCCGGCCGAGCGACCGGCCCAGCCACTGCTCGATGCCCTGGTTGCCGCCCGAAGCAGGGGTGCCCAGATAGTGGGGCTCTGTCTGGGCACCTATGTGCTGGCCTATGCCGGTCTGCTGGAGGGACGCAGGGCCTCGACCCATTGGGAGTTCGAACAGGACTTCATGGGCCGCTTTCCCGCCGTGCGGCTCGATACCAATGCCCTCTACGTGAACGATGAGGGCCTGATCACCTCGGCCGGCACCGCCGCCGGGCTGGATTGCTGCCTCTACCTGGTGCGCGAACACCATGGCAGCCGGATCGCCAACAAGCTGGCCAGACGGCTGGTGGTGCCGCCCCATAGAGAAGGGGGCCAGGCCCAGTTCATCGAACAGCCGGTGCCCGCCTCCACCCGGGACGCCAGGATCAACCAGCTGTTCGATCACCTGCGCATGCACCTGGCCGAGCCTCACAACCTGGACGCATTGGCAGAACACTGCCTGATGAGCCGGCGCACCTTCACCCGTCGCTTCCAGCAGGCGACCGGCCTCTCCGTCGGGGAGTGGCTGCTGGCCGAGCGTCTCAGGCGCAGCCAGGAGTTGCTGGAGACGAGCGGCCACTCCATGGATCGCATCGCCGAGCTGGTGGGGCTGAAGACGGCCGCCATACTGCGCCAGCATTTTCGCGCCCGTTTCGGCGTCTCTCCGAGTGAATGGCGCCGCTCTTTTCGTGGCCACAACGTCTGATGACGCCCCCTGTACCGGTTCAACCCGCTATGGCAGGCTAACCAGAAATACTCAGGAGTCATACCATGTCCCGTTCCGAACGCCTGCTGGCCCTGCTCCAGCTGCTGCGCGGCCACCGCTACGCCATCACAGGCTCTGAACTGGCCAGCCAGCTTGGCATCAGCCTGCGCACCCTCTATCGGGATATCGCCACCCTGCAGGCGCAAGGTGCCCATATCGAGGGAGAACCGGGTATCGGTTATGTGCTGCGCCCCGGCTTCATGCTGCCGCCGCTGATGTTCAGCGAAGAGGAGCTGGATGCACTGGTGCTGGGGTCGCGCTGGGTGGTCGCGCACGGTGACGGAGCCTTGAGTGCATCGGCCAGAGTGCGCTAGCCAAGATAGAAGCCGTGTTGCCCGCCGACTATCGCCAGCAGCTCCAGAGCAATGCCCTGCTGATCGGCACCTCCCGCAGCGACAGCCTCACCGATGAAGCCCCGTTGCGCAGCGCCATCCGCCAGCAGCGCAAAGTGATCCTGAGCTATCGCGATCTCAAGGAAGATACTTCTGAGCGCACCGTCTGGCCCTTTGCTCTTGGCTACTTCGAGCAGGTGCGGGTACTGGTCGCCTGGTGCGAACTACGTCAGGGCTTTCGCCACTTTCGGGTCGATCGCATCACCCGGATGCAGCCAGAAGAAAACCGCTATCCCAAAAGTAGGGAGAGCTTGCTGAAAGCGTGGCGCGCCACCCAGCAGATCCCGCAACCCAAATTCATTGCTGACAGAAACTGACAGCAGGTAGCGCCATGCTGACGGGGTCGGCGCAGATGCGCCCTCCCCGAATCAAGGAGCATCACCATGTTGTTAGTCCCACCGTTCACCATTCTCTATGTTTCTAATCCGGCCCGCAGCGCCCGTATCTATCGCGAGCTTTTCGGTCGCCCACCGGTAGAGGAGTCCCCTACCTTTGTCATGTTCGTGTTCGAGTCGGGAGCAAAACTGGCGCTCTGGTCCAGCGCTACCGTCGAGCCTGCCGTGACCCAGTGTGCCGGCGCCATGGAGCTGGCCTTCCCGCAGCCCGATGAAGCCAGTGTCGATTCTGGCTTGGCCGAGTGTCAGGCTCGCGGCCTGACCATCATCCAGCAGCCGATCCGGATGGAGTTTGGCTATACCGGTATGGCCCTCGATCCCGATGGCCATCGCCTGCGCCTCTACTGCCTGGCAGCAGAACCGGGCTGAGTCGGTGCTATCAACACCAAGGCGGTTTCATGTTTCACGTGGAACACGCCACTTTCCTCATGCACAGAAAACAAAAAGCCGCTCACAAGGAGCGGCTTTTTACTGTCTGACTGCGTCGATCAGACGTCGAGGTTGGCGACCCGCAGGGCGTTGGTCTCGATAAAGTCACGACGAGGCTCGACCGCATCACCCATCAGGGTGGAGAAGAGCTGGTCGGCGCCGACGGCGTCGTCGATAGTGACACGCAGCATGCGACGGGCTTCCGGATCCATGGTGGTTTCCCACAGCTGATCCGGGTTCATCTCACCCAGCCCTTTATAGCGCTGGATGTAGATGCCACGCTTGCCTTCGCCCATCAGCCAGTCGACGGCTTCCACGAAGTTGGCCACAGGTTTGACCTTCTCGCCACGCTTGATGAAACCACCTTCCTCGATCAGGTTGGCAATCTCCTTGCCCAGGGAGACCAGCTGACGGTATTCACCGGACTGCAGGAAGTCGTAGCTGAGCGGGTATTCCCGGTCGACACCGTGCTGACGTACCACGGCGTGGGGCACGAACAGGCTGCGCTCTTCGTCACGACGTACCTGGATCTGGTACTGGATGCCGTGGTTGCTCTCGTTGAGCACGGCTTCCATCCCCTGGCACCAGGCCAGCAGATCGCTCTCGCTGGCCAGCAGGGTTTCGTTCAACTCAGGCTGATAGATCAGCTGGGTCAGCACGGCATCCGGGGCGCGGCGGGACATGCGGGTGATCAGGTGAGAGACGGCACGGTGCTGATTTACCAGACGCTCCAGCGCCTCGCCACCGATGGCAGGGGCAGACTCGTTGACGTGCAGGGTAGCACCGTCCAGCGCCATGGAGGTCTGGTACTGCAGCAGTGCATCTTCGTCTTTCAGATACTGCTCCTGCTTGCCCTTCTTGACCTTGTAGAGCGGCGGCTGGGCGATGAAGACGTAGCCACGCTCGATGATCTCCGGCATCTGACGGTAGAAGAAGGTCAGCAGCAGGGTACGGATGTGCGCACCATCGACGTCCGCATCCGTCATGATGATGATGTTGTGGTAGCGCAGCTTGTCCGGGTTGTACTCGTCGCGACCTATGCCGCAGCCCAGCGCCGTGATCAGGGTGCCCACCTCTTGCGAGGAGATCATCTTGTCGAAACGGGCCTTCTCCACGTTCAGGATCTTGCCCTTGAGCGGCAGTATGGCCTGGTTCTTGCGGTTGCGACCCTGCTTGGCGGAGCCGCCAGCAGAGTCCCCTTCCACTATGTAGAGTTCGGAGAGGGCCGGGTCTTTCTCCTGACAGTCCGCCAGCTTGCCGGGCAGACCTGCGATGTCTAGGGCGCCCTTGCGGCGAGTCAGTTCGCGGGCCTTGCGGGCCGCTTCACGGGCACGGGCCGCATCGATGATCTTGTTGACCACTATCTTGGCGTCGCCCGGGTTTTCCAGCAGGAAGTCCGCCAGCTTCTCGCCCATCGCCTGTTCAACGGCAGTCTTCACTTCGGAAGAGACCAGCTTGTCCTTGGTCTGGGAGGAGAACTTGGGATCAGGTACCTTGACGGAGATGACCGCAATCAGGCCTTCACGGACGTCGTCGCCACTGGCGGCAGACTTGGCCTTCTTGCTGTAGTCCTCTTTGTCCATGTAGGAGTTGAGGGTACGGGTCAGCGCGGTACGGAAGCCAACGAGGTGAGTACCACCATCCCGCTGCGGGATGTTGTTGGTGAAGCAGTAGACCCCTTCCTGATAGGCGTCGTTCCACTGCATCGCCACTTCGACGCCGATACCATCCTGCTCGGTGGTGAAGTGGAACACCTTGGGATGGATCGGGGTCTTGTTCTGGTTCAGGTATTCGACGAAGGCCTTGATGCCGCCCTCGTAGCAGAAGTGAGCCTCGCGGCCATCCCGCTCGTCCATCAGGCGGATGGAGACACCGGAGTTCAGGAAGGAGAGCTCACGCAGGCGCTTGGCCAGGATCTCGTAGTGATACAGGGTATCGGTAAAGATGGTCGGGCTCGGCCAGAAGCGCACTTCGGTACCGGTACCGGTGCTGTCGCCAATCTGCTTGAGCGGCGCCTGCGGCTCACCCAGGTGATAGGTCTGCTCGTAGACGTGGCCGTTGCGACGTATGGTCAGCAGCAGCTTGTCAGAGAGGGCGTTCACCACCGAGACACCCACGCCGTGCAGGCCGCCGGATACCTTGTAGGAGTTGTCATCGAATTTGCCGCCGGCGTGCAGCACCGTCATGATGACTTCGGCGGCGGAGCGGCCCTCCTCCTCGTGCATGTCGACCGGAATACCCCGGCCGTTGTCACGGACGGAGACGGAACCGTCGGAATGGATCTTGACCTGAATATCGGAGCAGTAGCCAGCCAGAGCCTCGTCAATGGAGTTATCGACGACCTCGAACACCATGTGGTGCAGGCCCGAGCCATCATCCGTATCGCCGATATACATCCCCGGGCGCTTGCGGACCGCATCCAGGCCCTTCAGCACCTTGATATTCGAGGAGTCGTAAGTATTTTCACTCATAGCTTACTCTCTGCCTTCTCTAACGTTTCGGAGATCTTGCCTTGTTCCACGTGGAACAGCTTGCAGTCACTCGCATCCATCATGTCTGCGAGCTGACCGGTATCGATGGCGGTGATAAACACCTGGGACGCGCACTGCTTCAGCCTTGCGGCCAGCAGGCGACGTTTGTCGACATCCAGTTCAGAGGCAAAATCGTCAATTAAAAAAATACAGCCACGGCTGCTATGTTGATTCAAATAGAGCCCTTGAGCCAGTCGCATGGCACAGACCAGCAACTTCAACTGACCCCTGGACAAAATATCCTGAGCGGGCACCCCGTTCGCCTTGAGCCGCACATCCGCCTTCTGCGGACCGACCCCAGTGTACCCCAGCGAACGATCCCGCTCGAACCCCGCCTCCAGCAAGTCGCCGAGGGGAGTCTCTCTCTCCCAGCCCCGATAGAAACCGAGGCTGATGTCGAATTCCGGCAGAAAATCCGCCGTCATCTCCTTGATCAGGGGGGTAATGGCCTGACAATAACTGGCGCGAAACTCCGCCAGCTCACCCCCGAGCCGCACCAGCTCCTGATCCCAGAATGCCAGCTGGCGATACTGGCTGCTCTGGCGCAGCAGCGCATTGCGCTGTTTCAGCAGACGCCGCACCCGCCCCCACAGGGAGAAGAAGGTCGGCTCCTGATGAAAGACACCCCAGTCCAGCCAGGCCCGGCGAGCCTGAGGCCCGCCGGTCAGCAGGTTGAAACCATCGGGGTGGATCAACTGCACCGGCAACAGCTCGGCCAGATCGGCCAATCGCTGGGCCTGGGCCCCGGCGATCTTGAGCTGGGTCTCGCCCCCCTTGTCCTTGGCAAGCCCGATGGGCACCTGACGCCCTTCCAGCTCGCACTGGGCAAACAGGGTAAACGCCCTCTCCCCCTGGCGGATGACCCGCCCGGTCAGGTGAGTACGAAAAGAACGACCGAGACCGAGGTAATGGATGGCTTCCAGCACGCTGGTCTTGCCGCTGCCATTGCACCCGACCAGAATATTGAGGCCGGGGGACAGCGCGAGACTGGCGTGCTGGATGTTGCGAAAGTCGCTGAGCTGGAGTTTGACCAGGGACACGACTAGATCCGCATCGGCATCACCACATACTGGGCATCTTGGCTGTCAAAATCCTCAATAATGGCACTGCTGATGGAATCGCTCAGGCTGATCCGGATTTGGTCACATTTTAACGTATTCAGCACGTCCAGCACATAGGAGACGTTGAAGCCGATCTCCATCTCGCCAGCGGCATATTGTACGTCAAGCAGCTCCTCGGCTTCTTCCTGTTCCGGGTTGTTGGCGGTAATGCGCAGCAGGTTTTCCTGCAGATTGAGACGCACCCCACGGAATTTCTCGTTGGAGAGGATGGCGGCGCGGGCGAAGGCCTGGCGCAGATCCTCACGACCGGCGATCAGGGCCTTGTCGCTCCCCCGGGGAATGACGCGACGCCAGTCCGGGAAGCGGCCATCTACCAGCTTGGAGGTGAAGATGAAGCCATCCAGGGCGGCACGCAGGTTGCTGCGACCGACCTGCAACCGCACCGGCTTGTCTTCCGCCTCCAGGAGGCGCACCAGCTCCAGCACGCCCTTGCGGGGCAGGATGACCTGATGATCGGGCAGCGATTCCCCGACCACTTCGCGGCGACAGGTGGCCAGGCGGTGACCGTCGGTGGCGACGGTGCGCAGGCCATGGCCCTCGCTCTCGAACAGCATGCCGTTCAGGTAGTAACGCACATCCTGGCTGGCCATGGAGAACTGGGTCGCATCGATCAGTTTTTTAAGCTCCAGCTGGCTGATGTCGAACTCGAGCACGGATTCCCAGTCCTCGATGTTCGGGTACTCGGTCGCCGGCAGGGTCGAGAGATTGAAGCGGGAACGACCGGAGCGGATGATGAGGCGCTCCCCTTCGGTGTTGAGACGGATATCCGCCCCTTCCGGCAGGCCGCGGCAGATATCCAGCAACTTGCGCGCCGGCACTGTGGTGCGCCCATCCTGGCTGTCGCTGCTGAGATAGACCTGGCCTATCATCTCCACCTCGAGATCTGTCCCGGTCAGCGACAGCAGGCCATTGCTGACATCGAGCAGGACGTTGCCGAGGATGGGTAGGGTCGGCCGGCCACCCAGGGCACCGGACACCAGTTGCAGAGGACGTAACAGGGCCTCACGGCTAATTTCGAGCTGCATCTGTGCTCTCCGTTGTGATTAGGAGGAAAATTTTCGGATCAGGTTGGAATATTCGAGCCCCATCTGTCCACTCCGTTCCGTTATCAGGAAGAAAGGGTACGGATCAGGTTGGAATAGTCTTCCTTGATGTCGTGACTCTCCTCCTTCAGCTGCTCGATCTTGCGGCAGGCATGAAGAACGGTGGTGTGGTCACGGCCACCAAAGGCATCGCCTATCTCCGGCAAACTGTGGTTGGTCAGCTCCTTGGCCAGGGCCATCGCCAGCTGACGCGGGCGGGCAACGGAGCGGGAGCGACGCTTGGACAGCAGATCCGCCAGCTTGATCTTGTAGTACTCCGCCACCGTCTTCTGGATGTTGTCGATGGTGACCAGCTTCTCCTGCAAGGCCAGCAGGTCGCGCAGCGCCTCACGCACGAAGTCGATGTTGATTGCACGACCGGTGAAGTTGGCGTTGGCGATCACCCGGTTGAGGGCGCCTTCCAGCTCACGGACGTTGGAGCGCAGACGCTTGGCGATGAAGAAGGCCACTTCGTCCGGCAGATGGATCTGGTTCTCGTCCGCCTTGCGCATCAGGATGGCGACGCGGGTCTCCAGCTCGGGCGGTTCGATCGCCACCGTCAGACCCCAGCCGAAGCGGGACTTGAGGCGATCCTCGACACCATTGATCTCCTTCGGGTAACGATCCGAGGTCAGGATGATCTGCTGGTTGCCTTCGAGCAGGGCGTTGAAGGTATGGAAGAACTCCTCCTGGGAGCGCTCCTTGTTGGCGAAGAACTGGATGTCATCGATGAGCAGGGCATCGACGCTACGGTAATAACGCTTGAACTCTTCAATGGCGTTATTCTGCAGCGCCTTCACCATGTCCTGCACGAACCGTTCGGAGTGCATGTAGATGACTTTGGCGTCTTTCTTGCGTTCCTTGATGGCGTTGCCAACGGCGTGCAGCAGGTGGGTCTTGCCCAGACCGGTGCCGCCATAGAGGAACAGCGGGTTGTAGGCGCCACCCGGATTGTCGGCCACCTGACGGGCCGCCGCACGGGCCAACTGGTTGGACTTACCCTCGACGAAATTCTCGAAGGTGTAGTTCACGTTGGTGTTGCTCTTGTGGTTCGGTTCGGGCTTGGCTTCCGCCTTGCTTTCCCAGCTCTTGTGAGAGTTATTCACAGGATCGACACCGCGCGCCGGCGCTCTGGCGACCGCGACGGGATGGGGACGATTACCGATGTCAAAACGCAGGGTGGGAGCATCGGCTCCGCACAGCTCGTTGATGATGCCATTGACCCGGAGCAGGTACTTGTCGCGTACCCAGTCCAGAACGAAGCGATTCGGTGCATACAGGGTCAGAGTATTGTCACTCAACTCCGCTTGAAGCGGCCGGATCCACATGCTGAATTCTGCCGAGGGCAACTCATCTTGCAGCCGGTTAAGGCACTGCTGCCATAGCGAAGCAGTCACTCTAGACTCCCGTCAATTGATTAAGTAAAGACCGGCTATTCTACGTTTTTAGTGGCTGGATCTCCAGTTGCCGCCGCACGGATCCAGCAAATAAGATCCTTGACTTTCAAGGATCCAACGCCCCAGGATCTGATTTCATCCCCAAAGTTACCCACAGCCACCGACCGGTGATGTGGACAGAATGAGAGCCTGCTGCTGCGGTTATTTTATATAACCAAATATCATTTATTCTTTATATTTTATTCCAATAACATCAGCGCCAACCCGTGATTACAACTAAAAATACAGAACTACAGAGAGAGGAATCCCCATGAAGACCACCATCAAGCTGATTTCCGGCGCCGCCATTCTGCTGGCCAGCCTGTCCGGCCAGGCCATCGCCCAGGAAACCATCAAGGTCGGCATGTCCGGCAAGTATTTCCCGTTCACCTTCGTCAAGCAGGACAAGCTGCAGGGCTTCGAGGTGGACATGTGGAACCAGATCGGTGAGCGCACCGGTTACAAGGTCGAGTTCGTCACCGCCAGCTTCTCCGGCCTGTTCGGCATGCTGGAAACCGGTCGCGTCGATACCATCTCCAACCAGATCACCATCACCGACGAGCGCAAGGCCAAGTACGCCTTCTCCCAGCCCTACGTCTATGACGGCGCCCAGATAGTGGTGCGCAAGGGCAACAGCACCATCCACGGTCTCAAGGATCTGGAAGGCAAGACGGTCGCGGTGAACCTGGGCTCCAACTTCGAAGAGCTGCTGCGCAAGAACGACCCGAACAAGAAGATCGACATCCGCACCTATGACTCCAGCTTCGAGCAGGACGTCGCCCTGGGTCGCATCGATGCCTTCGTGATGGACCGCGTCTCCACCGCCCAGCTGATCAAGGAATCCAAGCTGCCGCTGCAACAGGCAGGCGCACCGTTCGAGACTATCGAGAACGCCCTGCCCTTCCTGAAGACCCCGGAAAAACAGGCCGTGCTGAAGAAGGTCGACGAGGCGCTGACCGCCATGCGTAAAGACGGCTCCCTGACCAAGATCTCGGAAAAATGGTTCGCAGCGGATATCACCAGCAAATAAATGATGGAATTTGATCTCGAGTACACGCTAGGGCTGTTTCCCATCCTGCTCAAATACCTGGGCACCACGATGGAAATGGCCCTGTGGGGATTCGTATTGGCACTCGTACTGTCGCTGGCCCTGGCGATAGTACGGGTGTTTCGCGTTCCCGCAATTCACTGGCTGGCGATGCTGTATATCTCGTTCTTCCGGGGGACTCCCCTGCTCGTCCAGCTGTTCCTGCTCTACTACGGGCTGCCGCAACTGTTCCCTGTCTTCGTGGGGATGGATGCCTTTACCGCCGCCATCATAGGGCTGACCCTGCACTTCGCCGCCTACATGGCCGAATCGATCCGGGCCGCCATTCTCGGCATCCACAAGAGCCAGATGGAAGCTGCCCTCAGCATCGGCATGAGCCGTTATCAGGCGATGCGGCGGATCATACTGCCGCAGGCGGCCCGCATCGCGACGCCGTCCCTGATGAACTACTTCATCGACATGATCAAGAGCACCTCCCTGGCGTTTACCCTGGGGGTGGCCGAGATCATGGGCAAGGCACAGATGGAGGCCTCCTCCTCCTTCAAGTTTTTCGAGAGCTTCATGGCGGTGGCCCTAGTCTACTGGGTGGTGGTCATCTTCTTCACCCGCTTGCAGCACCTGCTGGAAGTACGCCTCAATCGTGCTTACTAAGAGGATGCCAGCGATGATGAGCACGCCATTACCCACTTGCGGCACAGGCTGGGAGTACCTCTCAACAGCCGCGTCCATTGAAGGAGACCTGTCATGATCAAGTTAACGGGTCTTTCCAAGGCCTATGACGGCAATCAGGTATTGAACGGCATCGATCTGGAGGTGAAGAAGGGTGACATTGTCGTCATCATCGGTCCCTCCGGCACCGGCAAGTCGACCCTGCTGCGCTGCCTCAACCTGCTGGAGACCCCGGATGCAGGCACCCTTGCCATCGATGATCTGCAGCTGGATCTGGCCCGTGCCAGCGAGCAGCAGGCCATCGAGCTGCGCAAGCGCGCCTCCTTCGTGTTCCAGAACTACGCCCTGTTTGCCAACAAGACGGCGCTGGACAACATCGCCGAGGGGCTGATCACCGTCTGGAAACAGCCGAAGGCGGAGGCCCGTGCCACCGCCCTTGGCATCCTCAAGGACATAGGCCTCGCCGACAAGCAGGATGCCTACCCGGCGTCCCTCTCCGGTGGCCAGCAGCAGCGGGTCGGCATAGGCCGCGCCATGGCGGCCCACTCCAAGGTCATTCTGTTTGACGAGCCCACCTCGGCCCTGGATCCGGAATGGGTCGACGAGGTGCTGGGGCTGATGAAGGAGCTCGCCCGCCAGCACCAGACCATGGTGGTGGTGACCCACGAGATCGAGTTTGCCCGTGATGTCGCCGACCGGGTGATCTTCATGGAAGGGGGCCGGATCGTCGAACAGGGCCCGCCGGATCAGATATTGGTCGATCCGCAGGATCCCCGTACCCGGGAGTTCCTGCGCAAAGTCCTTAAATAGCTCTCTCTTTGGCGGCCTGGCCGCCTTTTTTCTTGGTGGATCCTTGTTTAACCCGGGGTTGCCAGTATAATTCGGGGCCCTTGATCCTCTGGATCCTGCCAGCTTCTCCTGCTTATTGTTGAGCCAGAAGAAGATGAGAGGGAACGGCGGATTGACGAGAAGCCGAACTCTGTTTAGAATTCGGCCTCTTTTGCTAGTCGTCACACGCTATAGCTGGCGCGTCGGCTAAGTGTGACAATCAAAACTGTACAGAAATACGGAATCGAATCATGAAACGTACTTTTCAACCGTCCAACCTGAAGCGCAAGCGCTCTCACGGTTTCCGCGCTCGCATGGCTACTGCCAACGGCCGCAAAGTTCTGGCCGCTCGTCGTGCCAAGGGTCGTGCCCGCCTGGTAGTCTAATGCCTACCCAGCACACCTTCTCTCGGGAGTTACGTCTGTTAACTCCCGAACACTTCAAACGCGTTTTCGCCGAGCCTGTCCGGGCCGCTTCTCCGCAAATTACGCTTCTTGCTTGCCCCAATTCCCTCGAACACCCCCGTCTTGGCCTAGCTGTGCCCAAAAAAGCACTCAAGCGTGCCGTCTGGCGTAACCGTGTCAAACGAGTGGTACGGGAGAGCTTCCGTCTCAATCAGGCCAATCTGCCCGCTATCGACATCGTCGTCATAGCCAAGGGTGGCGTAAAGGAGATGGATAACGAAGAGCTGTTCAAGTTACTGGAAAAGCTATGGCGCACTCTGTCACGCCGTTGCAATGGGTAGCTATCAAACTGATACGCCTGTATCAGCTAATCATTAGTCCCCTGCTCGGGCCGCGCTGCCGTTTCACCCCGACTTGTTCCCAATTTGCGATAGAAGCAATCCGACTTCACGGTTTCATAAAAGGCGTTTGGTTAGCCAGCAAACGTCTATTAAAATGCCATCCCTTATCCGAGGGTGGTTATGACCCGGTTCCGCAACCAAAGCGAAGAAACTGAAGACTATGGAATCACAACGCAATTTACTCCTGATCGGTTTGCTGTTCGTGAGCTTCTTGCTCTGGCAACAGTGGGAGTCCGACAAGGCTCCGAAGCCGGCCCCGACTACCGTGGCCCAAACCGAACATTTCGTACCTGAAGCCGGTCAGACCGGTGATATTCCTCAGGTTTCCGAGCAAGCCAACGCCACTACCGCACGCAAGCTGATCACCGTCTCCTCCGACGTGCTCAAGCTGACCCTGGATACCCAGGGCGGTGACATCGTCTCTGCCGAACTGCTGGCCCACAAGCTGGAAGAAGGCAAGGAACAGCCGTTCACCCTGCTGACCAGCCAGCCTGCGCACCTCTATGTTGCCCAGAGTGGTCTGGTGGGTCGCAATGGTCCTGACAGCCAGCCCCAGGGTCGTCCCACCTACGAAGCCGCCCAGACCAGCTACCAGCTGGCCGACGGTCAGGATCAAGTCGTCGTGCCGATGACCTGGACCGACAGCAAGGGCGTGGTCTTCACCAAGGAGTTCGTGCTCAAGCGCGGTGACTACGCCATCGGCGTCGATTACAAGATCGACAACAAGTCTGCCGAGCCGGTTCAGGTGCAGTTCTACGGTCAGCTGAAGCAGACCGTGACCACGCCGAAGGACCAGGAAGGCCATGCCATGGTGGCCAGCGCCTACCGTGGTGGTGCCTTCTCCAGCGAAGATACCCGCTACAAGAAGTACACCTTCGACGAGATGAAGGATGCCGACCTGAACAAGACCACCAAGGGTGGTTGGGTCGCCATGCTGCAACACTACTTCGTCTCCGCCTGGGCACCGAACGCCGAGGACACCAACAGCTTCTACAGCCGCGTGATCCCGGGTAAAGACCAGGCCATCATCGGCTACAAGGCGCCGCTGGTTGACGTGGCTGCCGGTCAGCAGGCCGAAGTAAGCGGCAAGCTGTGGGTCGGTCCCAAGCTGCAGGATCAGATGGCCAAGGTGGCAAACCACCTGGACCTGACCGTCGACTACGGCTGGCTCTGGTTCATCGCCCAGCCGCTGCACTGGCTGCTGACCGTGTTCCACGGTTTCGTCCAGAACTGGGGCCTGGCCATCATCATGCTGACCCTGCTGGTACGCGGCATCATGTTCCCGCTGACCAAGGCCCAGTACACCTCCATGGCCAAGATGCGCATGCTGCAACCCAAGCTGGCTGCGCTCAAGGAACGCTTCGGTGACGATCGCCAGAAGATGTCCCAGGGCATGATGGAGCTGTACAAGAAGGAGAAGGTCAACCCGCTCGGTGGCTGTCTGCCGATCCTGGTACAGATGCCTATCTTCATCGCCCTCTACTGGGCACTGATGGAGTCTGTCGAGCTGCGTCACGCGCCGTTCGCCCTGTGGATCACCGACCTGTCGGTGAAGGACCCCTTCTTCGTGCTGCCGATCCTCATGGGTGCCTCCATGTGGTATCTGCAGAAGATGAGCCCGACCACCATCACGGACCCGATGCAGCAGAAGGTGATGCAGTTCATGCCGATCATCTTCACCTTCATGTTCCTCTGGTTCCCGGCAGGTCTGACCCTGTACTGGCTGGTGAGCAACGTCATCTCCATCATCCAGCAGACCATCATCTATCGTCAGCTGGAGAAGAAAGGCCTGCACTCACGCACTTGATGCGCAGCCCATCTTCCCTGATGACAAAAGAGGCGGCCTTCGGGCCGCCTTTTTTATTACAATGTCCCCCAATTACCGAACAGACGAGTCAAGCAAGATGACAACAGATACGATCGTGGCCCAGGCCACCGCCCCCGGCCGGGGTGGCGTCGGCATAGTCCGCGTCTCAGGCCCCGCCGCCGAACGAGTCGCCGAAATCGTGCTCGGTCGGCTGCCCAGGGTGCGCTATGCCGAATATCTGCCGTTCAAGGACGAGCAGGGCCAGCCTCTGGATCAGGGCATAGCCCTGCTGTTCAAGGCCCCCAACAGCTTCACCGGCGAGGATGTGCTGGAGCTGCAGGGCCACGGTGGCCCCGTCATCCTGGACATGCTGATCCGCCGCATCCTGCAAATCGAGGGCATCCGCCCCGCCCGTCCCGGCGAGTTCAGCGAGCGCGCCTTCCTCAACGACAAGCTGGATCTGGCCCAGGCCGAGGCCATCGCCGATCTGATCGAAGCCTCCAGCGAGCAGGCCGCCCGCAGCGCCATGCACTCCCTGCAGGGGCAGTTCTCCGGCAAGATCCAGCAACTGGTGGAGAGTCTCACCCGGCTGCGCATCTATGTGGAGGCCGCCATCGACTTCCCGGACGAGGAGATCGACTTCCTCTCAGACGGCAAGGTAGCGGGGGATCTTTACGCCATCATGGCAGAGCTGGATGACGTGCGCGGCGAGGCCAAGCAGGGCGCCCTGCTGCGGGAAGGGATGAAGGTGGTGATCGCCGGCCGTCCCAACGCCGGCAAGTCCAGCCTGCTCAACGCCCTGGCGGGCCGCGAATCCGCCATCGTCACCGAAATCGCCGGCACCACCCGCGACGTGCTGCGCGAGCACATCCACCTGGACGGCATGCCGCTGCACATCATCGACACCGCCGGCCTGCGCGATACCCAGGACAAGGTGGAGCAGATCGGCATCGAGCGTGCCTGGGCCGAAATAGAGCAGGCCGATCGGGTGCTCTTCATGGTGGATGGCACCACCACGGATGCGGTCGACCCGCGGGAGATCTGGCCGGAATTTGTTGATCGGTTGCCAAAAAAGATCGGTCTCACCGTGGTGCGCAACAAGGCCGACCTGACCGGCGAGGATCTGGAACCTAGCCAGGAACTGGGCCACGCCGTCTACCGCATCTCCGCCAAGACCGAGCTGGGGCTGCCCGCCCTGCGCGAGCACCTGAAGGCCTGCATGGGCTTCCAGGGCAACACCGAAGGGGGCTTTATGGCCCGCCGCCGCCACCTGGATGCCCTGGAGCGTGCCGCCGAGCGGCTGCTGGTGGCCAGGGAGCAACTCGAGGTCTTCGTGGCCGGCGAGCTGGTGGCCGAGGAGCTGCGCCTCGCGCAGGAGTCCCTCTCCGAGATCACCGGCGAGTTCAGCTCCGACGATCTGCTGGGGCGCATCTTCTCCAGCTTCTGCATCGGCAAATAAACCTGCACGGCAGGCAATGAAAAGCCCGGGATGATCCCGGACTTTTTTTGTGCATTTTTTCTTCACAACCCTAGAGGCGGCGCAGGCACCACATGAAGTAAGCGCCCCCCAACAGGGTGGAGACCAGCCCGACCGGCACCTCCTGCGGGAACAGGAGCTGCTGGCCGACCCAGTCCGCCAACACCATGAGCAGGGCCCCGCATCCCGCCGCACCGAGCAGGTGCCAGCGGGCCCGCACCAGCCCCATCAGCTTGGCCATGTGGGGGGCCAGCAAGCCGGCGAAGGAGAGCGGGCCTATGACCATGGTCGCACTGGCGGTGAGCACGGCCACCAGCAGCAGTATGATGAGCTGGGCGCGGTTGAGACGAATGCCGAGCGCCGTCGCCACCGCCGGCCCCATGGGCATCAGATCGAGCCAGCGGCTCACCAGCAGGCAGGCCGCCAGCATCAGCAGCGCCAACCCCGTCAGGCCATAGGCCACCGGCAGGGTGACGTAATAGGTGGAGCCGGACATCCAGGAGAGCAGTTGCTGCACCCGCAGATCGCCGTTGGCCAGGGCGATGGCCTGCAGCGGCTCGAACAGTGCCGTGATGGCGATGCCGGAGAGCAGGATCCGCTCAGGCTGGAAACCGTGCTTGCGGTTGACCAGCACCAGCAGCAGCAGGCAGCCGAAGGCACCAAGCAGACCCCCCAGCAGCATCATGGGCAGCGGCAAAGCGGGCAACAGCAAGGCCGTCGCTATCACCCCCATAAAGGTGCCGCCGCTCACCCCCAGCAGCTCCGGGCTCGCCATGGGGTTGTTGCTGACCCGCTGCAACAGGGTGCCCGCCAGGGCCAGCAGCACACCGGCAGCACCGGCAGCCAGGGTACGCGGCAGGCGCCACTCCAGCTGGGCCTGCCACCTGAGCCAGCTCGGCCAGCTCCAGCCATGCACCCCCTGCCCGACCAGCAGGGACGCAACCACCGCCAATAGCAGCCCCATCAACAGCAGGCCGATAAGGCGAGCGGGCGCCCCATGGCGTGCCACCGTCAGGCCGCTGGCGGCCTTGGGAGCGCCTGACTTGAAGGCAAGCCGAGGGATCAGCCAGAGCAGCAGAGGGGCCCCCAGCAGCGCCGTCATGGCCCCGGTCGGGATCAGCACAGGCCAGAAGCGGCTCAGGGATTGCAGCAGCAGATCCGTGGCCGCCAGCAGCAAGGCGCCCAGTATGGGGGCCCACAGCAGGCGCTGGCCGAGCTGCCTCACCCCCAGCAGTCGCACCATGGCCGGCGCCGCCAGCCCGATGAAACCGATCAGCCCCACCACGCTCACCACGCAGGCGGTGACGAAGACCGCGAGCCCGAGGCCGGCGAAGCGCAGCTGCTTGAGGGAGACCCCCAGGCTGCGGGCGCTGGCATCATCCAGCTCCAGCACGCCCAGGGGGCGGACCAGCACCGCGGCCAGGACGCCAGCCAGCAGCAGCCGTGGCAGCAGGTAGAGGACGCCGCTCCAGCTGTTCTGGGCCAGGGAACCGCTGCCCCACACCAGCAGGCCCTTGAGCTCCTCCTGGAAGAAGAGCAGCAGCCCCATGCTGATGGCCGCCAGATAGAGGTTGATCACCAGCCCCGCAAATACGATGACCACAGGGTTGAGCTGGCGACGCCAGGCCAGGGCAAACACCAGCCCCATGGCGAGGCTCCCCCCCGCCATGGCGATCCACTCGCGCCCGATCAGCAGCCAGGAGGGGGCGAACAGGGTCACCATCATCAGCGCCAGCTGGGCGCCGGAGGCCACCCCCAGCGTGGTGGGGGACGCGAGGGGATTGCGCAGCACCTGCTGCATCAGGGTGCCGGCCAGCCCGAGGGCGGCACCGGCCAGCAGGCAGACCACCAGCCGCGGCAGCCAGCTGAAGTGGATGACCGCCTGGCGGGCGTCGTCCAGCTCGGGGGAGAAGAGCGCCTGCCACCAGAGGGAGCCTGGCAGCTGGCGCGCCAGCTCACCACAAGCCAGCACCAGGGTCAGCGCCAGCAGGCAGAGGCCCGGGCGCAGCAAGGGAGAGGAGACGAAACTATTCATTGGGCTTCCCCCTTGAGGGCCACGCCGCCCTGAGGCTGCAGGGCCTCACCGAGCAAGGTGGCGAAACGACGGGCGGCCAGCATGCCGCCGAAACTCCAGGTCGCGGGCAGATGCAGCACGGGCGTGTTCTGTACCAGCGGCAGGTGCTGCCAGAGCCCGGGTTCCTGCAGTTTTTCACTCACCCCCACGGGAATGGGATCCACCACCACCAGCCTGGCCTCGGGAATGGCCAAGAACTGCTCGAGACTGGCCACCGAGAAGCCCCAGGCATTGGTCTCCCCCTGCCAGGCATTGCGCAGGCCGAGCCGCTCCATCACCGCCTCGAACAGGCTGTGGCGGCCAAACACCCGTACATGGCGCTCGTCGATGAACTGCACCACCAGCAAGGGGGGCAGATCGGCGGGCAGCGTCTCCTTCATCTGCGCCAGATCCCGCTCCAGCGCGGCGAGCTGGCGCTCGGCCTCGGCGGTTTTGTTCACCAGCGCGGCTATGGTCAGGGTCGCCTCACGCAGCCGCGGCCACAGCTCGGCATCGGGTTCATAGAGGGCGATGGACTGCACCGGCGCGATGCGGGACAGGGTCGGCGCCAGGGGGGCCGCCAGCGGGGATATGAGGATGAGATCGGGCTTGAGCTCAGCCAGCAGTTCCCGGTTGGGCTGGGCCCGCAGGCCGATGTCGATCACCCCGGCGGGGAGCCTGGGTTCGCCGACCCAGGCGCGATAGGAGTTCACATCCCCCATGGCCAGCGGGGTCACGCCGAGGGCCAGCAGGGTTTCGGCTATGGTCCAGTCCACGGTGGCGATGCGCGGAACAGTGCCGTCGGCAACAGGGGATGAGGGCGGTGTCTCGGCCTGCGTCGCCAGCGGCAGCAGCAGGCTGACGAGGCAGGGGGCCATCTTCAATAAAAGGTTCAAGAGCTCCCCCGGTCAGACGATGGCGATGGCATGGTCATGAGCCGGGTGGCGAATGACCTCCATCGGGATGCCATAGATGGCATGCAGGGTCTCGCCTGTCATGATCTGTTCGGGCTCACCGTGGGTCAGCAGACGACCACCGTGCAGCGCCACCAGCCGATCGCAGAAGCGGGACGCCATGTTGATGTCGTGAATGACGATGATGACCCCGAGGTTGAGCTGGCGACTCAACTGTTTGACGAGGGTGAGCACCTCCACCTGATGGGCCACGTCCAGCGCAGCCAGCGGCTCGTCCAGCAGGATGAAGCGGCTCTCCTGGGCCAGCAGCATGGCCAGCCAGACCCGGCCCCGCTCGCCGCCGGAGAGGGTATCCACCAGCCGGTCGGCAAACCCCTCGGTATGGGTCAGCGCTATGGCCTTGTCGACCTGGCGGTGATCTTCCGCCCCCATGCGGCCCAGCAGGCCGCGCCAGGGATAGCGCCCCATCTCCACCAGCTCCCGGCCGAGCAGGTTCTCGGCGCTCGGCAGATGCTGGGGCAGATAGGCCACCTGACGGGCGAAGTCCCGGTTGCCCCACTCCTGCAGCGGCTTGTCATCGAACCGTATCTCCCCATCGCTCAGGGGCTGCTGGCGTGCCAGCAGCTTGAGCAGGGTGGATTTGCCCGAGCCGTTGTGGCCGATGAGGCCGTAGACCTGACCCTGCTCGAAACGCAGGCTGGTGGGTTGCAGCAGGGTGCGGTCGTTGACCGCGAAGCTGGCGGCTTTCATCTCAAACATGATTCATTCCTGTACTGAAAGGGGTTGGCGCTCGCCTCCCCCTTGCGGCCGGTATCAGACCGGCACCTCGCTATCGAGATGGGCGACCGCATCCCGGCTCACCTGCTCGCGCCGCTCGCCGGTCAGCTCGGTGAGCTGGCCCTGACGCATCTCCAGCAGGCGATCCGCCAGGGAGAAATAGAGATCGTCGTGGCTGATGGCGATCACCGTCTTGCCCATCTCCTTGAGGCGTGGCAACAGCACCTGATAGAAGATGCGGCGGAACTGGGGATCCTGATCCGCCGCCCACTCGTCAAACAGCATCACCTCGCGCTGCTCCGCCAGTGCCAGCAGCAGGGCGACCCGCTTGCGCTGCCCCTGGGAGAGATCGATGTTGGCGATGAAGCCCTCCTCGATGGAAAGCTTGCTGCCCATCTGCAGCCGCTCCAGCCACTCGGCCACCAGGGCCTCTTTCGGCTCAGGCCCCAGCAGGTGCTGGAACAGGTGGTAGTCGGTGAAGATGGCGGAGAAGAGCGCCAGGTAGGCGTTGCGATCGGCAATGGGCTCACCATCCAGCAGGATCCGGCCAGAGACCGGCTGATAGAGCCCGGTCAGCAGCATGGCCAGGGTCGACTTGCCGGAGCCGTTGCCGCCAATGATGAAGATCTGCTCCCCCCGCTCAATGATCAGATTGATGGGGCCCACGGCGAAGCCGCCCTCCCCCTGATAGTGAAAGCTCACCTGCTCCAGCTCGATGCGTTGCCAGGCACTGGGGGCCGGCGGCAGCGGGAACCTGGGCTCCGGCTCGGCCAGATTCAGGGTCGCTATCTTGTCGAACGCCACCTGGGCCGAGATCAGGGTCGGTAGGGCGCCTATCCCTTGCAACAAGGGGGTGCGCAGGAACAGCAGGGTCAGGGCGAAGGTGGCGGCCACATTGGTGTTGGCCCAACCGAGGCCGTTGGCCAGGAAGAAGACCAGGCCTATGGCCCCCAGCATCATGATGTTCGACCAGTTCACCGCGCTCAGGTGATAGGTATCGGCACGGATGATCTCCCGGCGGTAGTCCCGGGCGTTCTGCTCATAGAGCTGGTGGTAGACGAAGTGAGCCCGCTCGCGATTGAGCGCCAGCTCCTTGCTGCCCGCGATGATGGACTGGTAGTTCTGGTAGAGCCTGTCTTCGGCCTGACGCATCCGGGCCAGGTGGCGATAGACCCGGTTCACCAGCAGCCAGCCCACCACCATGGTCACGGTGACCCAGAGGGCGGTGACACCGAGCAGGGCGGGAGAGAGCAAGCCAAGGTAGATGATGGAACCCAGGGTGAGCACCAGCCCCTGCACCAGCTCCGGCAGGCGCACGAAGGCGATGGTGATCTGGCCGATGTCGCTGGAGAGGGAGGCCAGCAGCGGCCCCTGCCCTATCTGGCGAATGCGGGCGACGTCGGTGTCCAGCAGTTGCTTGAGCAGGCGGCCGCGCAACCGGTAGACGAAATGATGACCGAGGGTGGTCAGGGCCAGCTGAGAGCCGAGCGTGATCACCAGCAGCAAAAAGATAAGGCCGACAAGTTGACCCAGGATCGGCAACGGATCGCCGACTGACTCGATAAGATATTGATTGATAAAGGCAATGACACCTATCCCGCTGACAGCACTGAGCAGGCTGAGCAGGGTAATGGCGATGAAGGGCCAACGGTATTGGCGGTAAACCAGTGACAAGAGTTCCATGACAGGCCTGTGTACAAAAAGAAGGAGGGCGGGAGCTTGAGGCTCCCGCCCGGCCTGTATCTTACCAGCGGTAGTTGACTGAGCCGACTATGCTGCGCGGCTCGCCGTAGTAGCAGTAGTAGTCACAGCTCGCTACATAGGTGTCGTTCAGCAGGTTGTTGACGTTGACCTGGGCACGCCAGTTCTTGGCGAAGTCATACCCGATCATCGCATCCCACACCGTCTGGGCCGGCACCTGGGCCGAACCGTAGATGGGGGTGTAGTCCGCATTCACGGCACCTATGCCGACGCTGGAACCGATGTAACGCACCCCGGTGCCCACTTCCAGCCCGGAGACCGGACCCTGCTGCACCTTGTAGTTGCCCCAGAAGGAGGCCTGGTGACGCGGGATCAGGCTGGCCTGGCGATCACCGTTGCCGGTGTCGTTGGTCTTGGCATCGGTGTAGGTATAAGCAGCGGTCAGGCGCAGCGCCTCTGTGGCCTGCACGCTCCCTTCCAGTTCGATCCCCTGGGAGGTCACTTCACCGGCCTGGGTCTGCTGGCCGGAGCCGGTGGAGACCAGCGAGTTGGTCTGTTCCAGATCGAACAGCGCCAGGTTGATGTAACCATCGAGGAAGCTGGGGGCGTACTTGATGCCGGTCTCATACAGCTTGCCTTCCAGCGGCTTGTAGGAGTTCTTGGTGTTCGGGTCTATGCCAGGCAGCACTTCGAACGACTCCGCATAGGCGAAGTACGGGGAGAGGCCGTTGTCGGCCAGGTACATCAGACTGCCGGAGAGCGAGAGGTTGTCGTCATACTGCTTCTCGTTCTTGCTGGTGGCTTCGCTGATGTTGTGGGTCTCCACATAGTCGAAGCGGCCACCTGCGGTCAGCAACCAGCGATCGTCCCAGCGGATCTGATGCTGGGCGTAGAGGCCGCTCTGACCCTTGGTGTTCTTCTGATAGGTGGCGGTGGACTCGTCGAAGCCGGGGAAGCCGCTGTAATCCGGGTTCATGGTGTCGATGGACCCCATGCCGTAGTTGTCGGCCTCGACCCCTTCATTCACGTGACGCTGCAGATCTATCCCCATCAACAGGGTCTGCTCGGTGCGATCCGTGTTCCAGTAACCCACCAGCTGGTTGTCCATGGTGGCACTCTTGGTGTCGCCGTCACGGTAGACCAGGCCGCGGTAGGCGGTGGTGCCTTCATAGGTCGGGAAGATATAGGTCTGGCGCAGCAGCAGATCGTTGTAGTTGAAGCGGACGTTCTGCTTGAACTCCCAGGTCTGGTTGAACTGGTGGGCCAGCTCGTAACCGGTGGAGATCTGGGTGTTGCGGTTGCGATCGTAATCCGGCTGACTCAGGTTGGTAGCGGGATCGATCTGGCCGCCCTCGGTATTGAGGGTGCCATAGACGGGGAAGAAGCCGTTGGTGGGCACTCCTTCATCGTGCAGGAAGCTGGCCAGCAGGGTGAGGCTGGTGCGATCCGAGATGTCCAGGGTCACGCTCGGCGCCAGGTAGGCGCGCTCGTTGTAGGTGCCATCCAGCACGCCGTCGCGCTCTTTATAGAGCGCAACCATGCGATAGCGGCTGTCGTCGGTCAGATCGTCGGAGAAATCGACCCCGACCTGGCGCAGATCCCGGTTGCCCAGTTGCAGATTGACCAGGCCTTGCGGGGTCGCGGTGGGGCGCTTGCTGATGGAGTTGATCACGCCGCCGGGAGGCGCCTCGCCGTAGAGGATGGAGGCCGGGCCCTTGAGCAGCTCCACGCTTTCCAGACCAAATGGCTCCGGTGTCCAGACATAGTAGCCGGTGCCGAACAGGCGGTTGCCATCGAGGTATTGAGCAGCATCGAAGCCACGCACCTTGAACCAGTCGGTGTTGTTGTCCGAGCCATAGAAACCGGTGAGCACGCCGGAGCGGTAGCGCACGGACTCGTCGAGCTGCTGCACGGCGTGCTGATCCAGCTCTTCACGGTTGACCACGGAGACGGCGCGAGGAGTCTCGGCCATGGGCACCTCGACCTTCATGGCGGTGCCGGTCACCACCATGGTTTCAGCCGCCTTGGGCAGCTCTTTATCCACCGGTTCTGCGGCCAGCACCGGCAGGCTCGCCAGCAGGCAGGAGAGCGACAACAGCTGGGCCCCCTTCTTTCGCATCACTGCATCTTGGGTATTTTTTTGCGCAATCATATAAGTGTCTCAAATATCAATGAGTTATAAATTGGTTTCTTATTATGGGTGCCCAATGCGGCCGGTCTGCCCGACTCCTTAGGCGAATAAATCGGCATAATGCTACTACAGGAGCCATGATCGAATCGATTCAATAATTGCTAATCATTTGCATCTCTATTGTTACCTGCTGTATCAACGGGCGACTTTTCCGGCAGAAAGACTCATTCAAGAGGGTGATCAAGAGAAGGGAACACAGAGGAAGATGAAAAAAGGTGGCGAGGGCGGCCTTCGCCATAAAAATCGTGAAGGATCCTTATCCCCAAGCTTTATCCATATTTATCCACATCCTTTGGCGGTAGAATCCCGGCTCTCCGTTTCTTTCGATGACATCAGGATCCATTCCATGGCCAAACTCAATCTTGTCGTCGGCTCCATGCTGGGCGCCGCCGAATATGTCGCAGATCATGTCGCCAGCCTGCTGGAACAGGCGGGCCACCAGACCCGGATCCACAACCCGGCCAGCTTGGCCGAGGTGCTGGCGGAGCCGGATGCGATCCTGCTGGTGATCACTTCCACCCACGGAGCCGGCGATGTGCCCGACAATCTTCAGCCCTTCGCCAAGGATCTTGCCGACCAGCATCCGGATCTCAACACCTTGAAATATGGGGTGATCGGGCTTGGGGACCGCAGTTATGACACCCTCTGCCAGGGTGGCAAGACGCTGGATCGACTGCTGGCCGAATGTGGCGCCAGCCGGATCGGGGATCGTCTGGAGATAGACGTAACCCAGCACGAGATCCCGGAAGATGCCGCCGAAGCCTGGATCCAGGACTGGATGCAGATGATCGCCTGATCAGGGCCTGGGAGATCCGGTAAAAACACCTTGATCTCCCCGCTTATCCCCAAATTCCTATCCACCAGGTTATTAACAGATAGATCCGGGAGAGTTGTTCTACAGGGTTACCCACAACGCCCAGGGGTTATGTGCATAACTACAGTGTTAAGCTCTGTAAAACCTATAGTTATCCATGTATGAGATCTAATCCAGTTCTGGTCTGTGTATAAAACCACTGGTTATCCCCCCGTTCACGGCCCTGGGATCCAAGCTTTTCCACAAGCTGGGATCGTCTTTAAACCGATGATCTTTATGATCAAAAAGGGCTTATCAACAGAAACCCCGGATCCTAATAAAAGATCCAGTAAAAGATCGATCTAAAGATCCTTAAGATCTACTAACGGATCCTGCATCCATACTGATCCTGAAGTAGACGTTCCCCTCAAGAGGCGAAACGGATAGAATGATCCGCCCTTCAGCCCAGGCAAATAAAGATCTTCAGGCGTGCAGATCAAGGTGATCCCCAATGCAATACCATGAACAATTTGATGTGATCGTCGTCGGTGGCGGTCATGCAGGAACCGAAGCAGCAACGGCGGCCGCTCGTATGGGCCTGAATACCCTGTTGCTGACCCATAACATCGATACGCTGGGACACATGTCCTGTAATCCGGCGATCGGCGGGATCGGCAAGGGACACCTGGTCAAGGAAGTGGATGCCCTGGGTGGGATCATGGCGCAGGCCATCGATCTTGGCGGGATCCAGTTCCGCACCCTCAACTCCTCCAAAGGGCCCGCTGTGCGTGCCACCCGTGCCCAGGCGGATCGCCTGCTCTACAAGGCTGTGGTGCGCCAGACCCTGGAAAATTACCCGAACCTGAAGATCTTCCAGCAAGCCTGTGACGATCTCGTTATGGACGGGGATCGCGTCGCCGGCGTGGTCACCCAGAGCGGGATCCGCATCAGCGGCAAGACGGTGGTGCTCACGGTCGGGACCTTCCTGAACGGTTTGATCCACATCGGGATGGAAAACTACAAGGGCGGCCGCGCCGGGGATCCACCCTCGATCGCCCTGGCCCAGCGTCTGCGTGAGCTGCCGCTGCGCATCGATCGGCTCAAGACTGGCACGCCGCCACGCATCGATGCCCGTACCGTCGATCTCTCCGTGATGCAGCAGCAGCACGGTGACGATCCTCGTCCCGTCTTCTCGTTCATCGGCAACGCCAGCCAGCACCCGCGTCAGGTGCCCTGCTACGTTACCCACACCAACGAGAAGACCCACGAGGTGATCCGCAACAACCTGGATCGCAGCCCCATGTACGCCGGGGTGATCGAGGGGATAGGCCCTCGTTACTGCCCGTCGATCGAGGACAAGATCACCCGTTTCGCCGACAAGACGGCGCACCAGATCTTCGTCGAGCCGGAAGGCCTGACCACCCACGAACTCTACCCGAACGGGATCTCCACCAGCCTGCCGTTCGACGTGCAGGTGCAGATCGTCCGTTCGATCTGTGGCTTTGAGAATGCCCACATCACCCGCCCCGGCTACGCCATCGAATACGACTTCTTCGATCCGCGGGATCTCAAGGCCAACATGGAGAGCAAGTGCATTCCAAACCTCTTCTTCGCCGGCCAGATCAACGGCACCACAGGCTATGAAGAGGCGGCCGCCCAGGGGCTGATGGCCGGTCTGAACGCCGGTCTGCGCGCCCAGGGTAAGGATGCCTGGCATCCGCGCCGGGATCAGGCCTACATGGGCGTGATGATGGACGATCTCTCCACCCTGGGTACTCGCGAGCCCTACCGCATGTTCACCAGCCGCGCCGAATACCGTCTGCTGCTGCGGGAAGACAACGCCGATCTGCGCCTGACCGCCATAGGTCGCGAGCTGGGCCTGGTGGATGACCATCGCTGGAGCCTGTTCAACACCAAGATGGAGCAGGTGGAGCAGGAGCGTCAGCGCATGCGTTCGACCTGGATCCACCCGCAGCATCCGTCGCTGGAGGCAGTCAACGCCCTGGTGAACACGCCCCTGACCCGGGAGCAGAGCCTGGAAGAGCTGCTGCGTCGCCCCGAGGTGACCTACGATGCCCTGATGGCCATCGAAGGGGTCGGCCCGGCGCTGGAAGATGCGGCCGCGGCGGATCAGGTGGAGATCCAGATCAAGTACGCCGGCTACATCGAGCGCCAGCACGACGAGGTGGAGAAGCAGCTGCGCAACGAGAACACCCTGTTGCCGCTGGACATGAACTACCGCGACGTGAACGGTCTCTCCAACGAGGTGATCGCCAAGCTGAACGATGCCAAGCCGCAGACCATAGGTCAGGCCTCCCGCATCTCCGGCATCACCCCGGCGGCCATCTCCATCCTGCTGGTTCACCTGAAGAAACACGGCCTGCTGCGTAAAACCGCCTGAGGAATCCCATGCTGGAAAGATTGAACGGCCTGCTCATGCAGGCCGGTATTGTTATCACCGACACTCAAAAGACCCAGTTGGTGCAGTTGGTTGAGTTGCTGCACAAGTGGAACAAGGCTTACAATCTCACCTCGGTGCGGGATCCGGACGCCATGCTGGTCAAGCACATCCTCGACAGCCTGGTGGTGAGCCCTCACCTGCACGGTGAGCGTTTCATCGATGTGGGCACCGGCCCGGGTCTGCCCGGCCTGCCGCTGGCCATCATCAATCCGGACAAGCAGTTCGTGCTGCTCGACAGCCTGGGCAAGCGGATCAACTTCATCCGCCAGGTGATCCAGGAGCTGGGGCTGACCAACGTGACGCCGGTCAAATCCCGGGTGGAGGAGTATCAACCCGAGGTGGGCTTCGATGGCGTTCTCAGCCGGGCCTTCGCCTCCCTGGAGGACATGTTGAACTGGTGTCACCATCTGCCGTCACCCGAGGGCAGCTTCCTGGCACTCAAGGGACAATACCCCGAGCAGGAACTGGCACAGTTGCCTGCCAGCATTCGCCTGGTTGCCACCCATCAGCTGGTGGTGCCCGAACTGGAAGGTGAGCGTCATCTGCTGGAGTTTAAAGCCATCCAGCCCGAATAGGGCCGCCGTATTCATTTAGGGGATAGTGTGGGAAAAGTCATTGCCATAGCCAACCAGAAGGGTGGAGTGGGTAAAACCACCACCTGTGTGAATCTGGCCGCCTCCATGGCCGCCACCCGGCGCAAGGTGCTGGTGATCGATCTGGATCCGCAGGGCAATGCCACCATGGGCAGCGGCGTCGACAAGTACGAAGTCGAACGCACCGCCTATGAACTGCTGATCGAAGACACCCCCATCAAGGAGGTGATCATCCCCGAGACCTCGGGTGGCTATCACCTCATCGCCGCCAATGCCGACGTGACGGCGGCGGAAATCCGTCTGATGGAGTTCTTCGCCCGCGAGATCCGCCTGCGCAACGCCCTGGCCTCGGTACGGGACAAGTACGACTACGTCTTCATCGACTGCCCGCCTTCTCTCAACATGCTGACCGTCAACGCCATGGCCGCCGCCGACTCCGTGCTGGTGCCCATGCAGTGCGAGTATTACGCGCTGGAAGGGCTCACCGCCCTGGTGGATACCATCAGCAAGCTTGCGGCCGTGGTCAACCCGGAGCTGAAGATCGAAGGGGTGCTGCGCACCATGTTCGATCACCGCAACCGGCTGGCCAATGATGTGTCCGATCAGCTGAAACAGCATTTCGGGGACAAGGTCTATCGCACCATCATCCCCCGCAACGTTAGACTGGCGGAGGCGCCGAGCTTCGGTGCCCCGGCCATGCACTATGACAAATCATCGGTGGGGGCCAAGGCCTATCTGGCCCTGGCTGGCGAGATCCTGCGTCGCCAGGAGCAGGAGTCTCAGCCGATCACCGCAGACCGAGAGAGCATATGACGCCGAAGAAACGTGGGCTGGGCAAGGGGTTGGATGCCCTGCTCAGCACCAGCACGGCCGCCCGCCAGAAACAGGTGATGAGCGACCAGCGTACCGAACAGGCCATGGCCCCCACCAACCAGGGCGAGTTGCGCAAGCTGCCGCTGGAGTGGCTGCAGTCCGGCAAGTACCAGCCGCGCAAGGACATGTCTCAGGATGCGCTGGAAGACCTGGCCAACTCGATACGGGCGCAAGGCGTGATTCAGCCGATAGTGGTACGCTCCATCGGCGAGAATCGCTTCGAGATCATCGCTGGTGAGCGGCGCTGGCGCGCGTCCCAGCTGGCCAGGCTCGAGGTGGTGCCCTGCATCGTCAAGGACGTGCCCGACGAGGCGGCGGTGGCCATAGCGTTGATTGAGAATATCCAGCGCGAGGATCTCAACGCCATCGAAGAGGCGGTGGCCCTGCAGCGACTGCTGACCGAGTTCGAGCTGACCCACCAGCAGGTGGCCGAGGCGGTGGGCAAGTCCCGCACCACGGTCACCAACCTGCTGCGCCTCAATCAGCTCAACGAGGACGTGAAGCGGTTCGTCGAGCACGGGGATCTCGACATGGGCCATGCCCGTGCCCTGCTTGCCCTGAGCGGCCCGGCCCAGTCAGAGCTGGCCAAGCTGGTCGCCCAGAAGGGGCTGACGGTGCGAGATACCGAGAAACTGGTGCAAAAAACGCTGGAACCGGCAAAAACCAAGGTCGAGCCAGTCCGCGATCCGCAGTTTGGTTACCTCGAGCGCCAGATTTCAGAAAAAATTGGCAATCAGGTACAGCTTCAGCCAGGCAAGAAGGATAGCGGCAAGTTAGTAATAAGTTACGATAACTTAGCGGATTTGGACCGGGTATTGGGCTATTTTGGTCTGTCAGAATCGTGATTTTTACGCTTTTTGTAGTAATAAAACATCCATTCCTTTCGATATGAACATAACCTTAATTTCGCGCGGAAAGCCGCAAAAATTAAGGATTTTTGCCATGTTGCAATAGCCGTCTTCACGGGTATAATTTGACCGGCTTTTCGAGCTGTGAACCTGGGGTCTTCGGATCCCGATTTTTTACAGTTCTGTAATGTTCAGGGGTAGGTTGGTGAAACAGAAAGTAGCCTTGGAAGGTTTGACGCTAGCCTTGGCTATGCTCGTTTGTCAGCTCATCCTGATCCTGGCGATCGGTTCCGTCTGGTTTTATCAGAGCGGGGCGCTTGCCGGACGTTCTTCCCTCTTCGGGGGGGGAATGTACTGGGTTCCTCAAGCCCTGTTCACGCTCTGGGTTCTGCGCCGCAAGGTGACGAAAGAGAGCGTGGGCCTGGTTTTGCGGGACTTTTATGGTGGGGCAGGGATTAAGCTCATTACTACAACAGGACTTTTCGCCCTGATGTTTGGCTCCGGGATCGAGGTCGACACCGTCTCGTTCTTCGCCACTTATATCCTCGCCCTCGTTGTACAGTGGATAGTTTCATTCACGCTTAACAACCACTATTAGGAAAACTCATGTCTGCAACCGGAGAAGTCCTGACTCCTCAGGGATATATCTCCCACCACCTGACCCACCTGCAAGTCGGGTCCGGGTTCTGGACGGTGAATATCGACTCAATGATATTTTCCGTCTTGCTAGGCGCCCTGTTTATCTGGTCGTTCCGCCGTGTAGCCGTCAAGGCCACCAGCGGTGTGCCCGGTAAACTGCAGTGCTTTGTGGAGATGCTGGTCGAGTTTGTGAATGGTAACGTCAAAGACATCTTCCATGGTCGGAACCCGGTCATCGCACCGCTGGGACTGACAGTGTTTGTCTGGATCTTCCTGATGAACTTCATGGATCTGATCCCCGTTGACTTTATCCCTCACGCTGCACAGTTGATGGGTGTTCCCTATCTGCGTGTGGTTCCCTCTGCTGACGTTAACATCACCATGTCCATGGCTTTGGGCGTGTTCTTCTTGATCCTGTACTACAGCATCAAGGTCAAGGGTATCAGCGGATTCGTGAAGGAGCTGACGCTTCAGCCTTTCAACCATCCCGCTGCCATCCCGGTTAACTTCATCCTTGAAACCGTCACGTTGATTTCCAAGCCTGTTTCATTGGGTCTGCGACTGTTCGGCAACATGTATGCTGGCGAACTGATCTTTATCCTGATTGCGGGTTTGTTACCCTGGTGGTCACAGTGGATCCTGTCCGTGCCTTGGGCAATTTTCCACATCCTGATCATCACTTTGCAGGCGTTTATCTTCATGGTTCTGACCATCGTCTATCTGTCGATGGCGCAAGAAGACCATGGTTGATGCAACTCAAATAATCCTTTTTATACAATCAATTACATCTAAATAAATGGAGATCCTCATGGAAAACTTGAACATGGACCTGCTGTACATCGCTGCTGCAATGATGATGGGTCTGGCGGCTATCGGCGCCTCCATCGGTATCGGTATCCTGGGTGGCAAGTTCCTGGAAGGTGCTGCTCGTCAACCGGACCTGATCCCTGTTCTGCGTACCCAGTTCTTCATCGTCATGGGTCTGGTGGATGCGATCCCGATGATCGCCGTTGGTCTGGGTCTGTATGTGATGTTTGCGGTTGCCTAAGTCGTCACGACTCACGCAGAACCCATTAACTAACTTAAGAGGACATCGGCTGTGAATATCAACGCCACCCTCCTCGGCCAAGCAGTTGCTTTTTTCATCTTCGTAGTGTTTTGCATGAAGTACGTATGGCCGCCGCTGATCGCTGCCATCGAAGCCCGTCAGAAAGAAATTGCTGATGGTCTCTCTTCTGCCGAACGTGCCAAGAAAGATCTGGATTTGGCCAAGGCCAACGCCACCGATCAGCTGAAAGAAGCCAAGCTTCAGGCTGCTGAAATCATCGATCAAGCCAACAAACGCAAGGCCCAGATCATTGATGAAGCCGCTGTCGGAGCTCAAGCAGAGCGGGAAAAAATCCTGGCTCAGGGCCGTGCAGAGATCGAAGCTGAACGTCATCGTGCCAAAGAAGAACTGCGCAAGCAGGTTGCTGCTCTTGCCATCGCGGGTGCAGAGAAGATCCTGGCACGCCAAATCGACCAGGCTGCCAACAGCGACATCGTCGACAAACTGGTAGCAGAACTGTAACGGGAACGGGGCTATGTCTGAACTGACTACAATCGCTCGCCCCTACGCCAAGGCTGCTTTCGAGTTTGCCGTTGAGCACAAGGCGGTTGACCAATGGCTGGAGATGCTCGGTTTCGCCGCACAAGTGGCAGAGAACGAGACCATCCATGACCTGGTAAACGGCTCCGTGGCCGCCGAAGAACTGGCAAATCTGTTTGTCGGTGTCTGCGGTGAGCAGCTCAACGAGCATGGTCAGAACCTGATCCGGGTGATGGCTGAGAATGGTCGCTTGGGTGTGCTGCCGGCTGTCGTTGCTGAATATGTCGCGCTCAAGGCTGAACTGGACAAAGAAGTTCAGGCTGACGTGATTTCGGCGATCGAACTGACCGACCAGCAGAAGGCCGCTATTCAGGCTTCTCTGGAACAACGTCTCGCGCGCAAAGTGAAGCTGAATTGCAGCACAGATGCGTCCTTGATGGCCGGGGTGCTCATCAAGGCCGGTGATCTGGTTATCGACGGCACGGTCCGCGGTAAGCTGGATCGCATGGCCGACGCGCTGCAATCTTGATTGGGGTATTAGAGCATGCAACTGAATTCCACTGAAATCGCCGAGCTGATCAAGCAGCGCATTGCGCAGTTTGATGTCAAAAGCGAAGCGCGTAACGAAGGTACCATCGTCTCTGTGAGTGACGGTATCATTCGTATCCACGGTCTGGCCGATGCCATGCAGGGTGAAATGATCGAGCTGCCGGGTAACCGCTTCGCTCTGGCATTGAACCTGGAGCGTGACTCCGTTGGTGCCGTTGTCATGGGTCCCTATGCCAACCTGGCGGAAGGGATGAAAGTAAAGGGTACCGGCCGTATTCTGGAAGTGCCGGTCGGTCGTGGTCTGTTGGGCCGGGTGGTCAACACCCTGGGTCAGCCGATCGACGGTAAGGGTCCGGTAGACAACGACGGCTACTCGCCGATCGAAGTCATTGCCCCGGGCGTTATCGAGCGTAAGTCTGTTGACCAGCCAGTCCAGACCGGTCTGAAAGCCATCGATGCCATGATCCCCATCGGTCGTGGCCAGCGTGAGCTGATCATCGGTGACCGTCAGGTTGGTAAGACCGCCATCGCGATCGACACCATCATCAACCAGAAAGACTCCGGCATTAAGTGCGTCTACGTTGCGATTGGCCAGAAGGCCTCCACCATCGCCAACGTGGTGCGCAAGCTGGAAGAGCACGGCGCCCTGGCCAACACAATAGTGGTCGTCGCCTCCGCCTCCGAAGCTGCTGCCCTGCAGTACCTGGCTCCCTATGCCGGTTGCTCCATGGGTGAGTACTTCCGTGACCGCGGTGAAGACGCGCTGATCATCTATGATGACCTGTCCAAGCAGGCCGTAGCCTATCGCCAGATCTCCCTGCTGCTGCGCCGTCCGCCAGGACGTGAAGCTTACCCGGGCGACGTCTTCTATCTGCACTCCCGTCTGCTGGAGCGTGCTTCCCGCGTCAACGTCGAGTACGTCGAGAAGTTCACCAAGGGTGCCGTGACTGGCCAGACCGGTTCTCTGACCGCGCTGCCGATCATCGAAACCCAGGCCGGCGACGTGTCTGCGTTCGTTCCGACCAACGTGATCTCCATCACCGATGGCCAGATCTTCCTGACTACTCAGCTGTTCAACTCCGGTATTCGTCCGGCGGTTGACCCGGGTATCTCCGTATCCCGTGTGGGCGGTGCCGCTCAGACCAAGATCGTCAAGAAGCTATCCGGTGGTATCCGTACCGCGCTGGCCCAGTATCGTGAGCTGGCTGCTTTCGCCCAGTTCTCTTCCGATCTGGACGATGCGACTCGCAAGCAGCTGGACCATGGTCAGAAAGTGACCGAGCTGATGAAGCAGAAGCAGTACTCTCCGATGAGCGTGGCTCACCAGTCTCTGGTGCTGTTCGCCGCCGAGAAGGGCTACCTCGCCGATGTCGAACTGAGCAAGATAGTCGACTTCGAAGCCGCTCTGCTCTCTTACGCCAATACCCAGCATGCCGAGCTGATGGCTGAAATCAATGCCAAGGCCGACTACAACGACGCGATCGTTGGCAAGCTGACTGCGTTGCTGGATAGCTTCAAGGCAACCCAGACCTGGTAAGCGTGTGTGGCAGCGCAAGCTGCCACCTGATGGAGAGAAGAGATGGCCGGCGCAAAAGAGATACGTAACAAGATCGGGAGTGTGAAGAACACTCAGAAGATCACCAGCGCTATGGAAATGGTGGCAGCCAGCAAGATGCGCCGTGCGCAGGAACGCATGTCTGCCAGCCGTCCGTACGCTGAAACCATGCGCAAGGTGATCGGCCATATCGCTCAGGGGAACTTGGAATACAAGCACCCCTACCTCATCGAACGTGAGGTCAAGCGAGTGGGTTACATCGTCGTCTCCACCGACCGTGGCCTGTGTGGCGGCCTGAACATCAACCTGTTCAAAGCTGCCCTCAACGATATGAAGCAATGGAGCGCGAAAGGTGCCAAGGTTGACCTGGCACTGATCGGTAGCAAGGCCTCCAACTTCTTTGAACGGCACGGCGCCAAGGTGAAAGCCCATGTCTCCGGACTGGGTGACAACCCGAGCGTCAATGACCTGATTGGTTCAGTCAAGGTCATGCTGAAGGCTTACGACAACGGTGAGATTGACAGGCTGTATCTGGTGTACAACAAGTTCGTCAACACCATGGTTCAGCAACCAAAAGTCGATCAACTGCTGCCTTTGCCCGTAACAGAAGACAGCAAGCTCGCCAAGAAACACCACTGGGATTACCTCTATGAGCCGGATCCCAAGCAGCTGCTGGATACCCTGCTGATTCGCTACGTCGAATCCCAGGTGTACCAGGGCGTGGTAGAAAACTTGGCAAGTGAACAGGCAGCCCGAATGGTTGCCATGCAAGCCGCGACTGACAACGCCGGCAACCTGATTAACGATCTGCAACTGGTGTACAACAAGGCCCGTCAGGCCAGTATTACCCAGGAACTGACAGAGATCGTATCCGGTGCTGCTGCGGTGTAAGGCAAGGGTTATCAAAGGTTTAGAGGATTTGACATGAGTAACGGTTTCATCGTCCAAATCATCGGCGCTGTAGTGGACATCGAGTTCCCGCAGAATGCCGTGCCCCAGGTGTACGATGCACTGAAAGTCATCAGCGAAGGCCAAGGCCAGGGTCTGGTACTGGAAGTTCAGCAACAGATCGGCGGCGGCGTCGTTCGTTGCATCACCATGGGTTCCTCCGACGGTCTGCGTCGTGGGTTGGAAGTAGTTAACAGCGGCAAGGCCATCCAGGTACCGGTTGGTACCTCGACCCTGGGTCGTATCATGAACGTACTGGGCGAGCCCATCGACGAGAAGGGTCCGATCGGCGAAGAAGAGCGTTGGTCCATCCACCGCGAAGCCCCCAGCTACGAAGATCAGTCCAACAGCGCCGAGCTGCTGGAGACCGGCATCAAGGTTATCGACCTGGTTTGTCCGTTCGCCAAGGGTGGTAAGGTCGGTCTGTTCGGTGGTGCCGGTGTAGGCAAGACCGTCAACATGATGGAGCTGATCCGTAACATCGCGATCGAACACAGTGGTTACTCTGTATTCGCCGGTGTGGGTGAGCGTACCCGTGAGGGTAACGACTTCTACCACGAGATGATGGAGTCCAACGTACTGGACAAAGTATCCCTGGTATACGGTCAGATGAACGAGCCGCCCGGAAACCGTCTGCGCGTGGCGCTGACCGGTCTGACCATGGCCGAGAAGTTCCGTGACGAGGGTCGTGACGTGCTGTTCTTCGTGGACAACATCTACCGTTACACCCTGGCCGGTACCGAGGTATCCGCACTGCTGGGCCGTATGCCGTCCGCAGTAGGTTACCAGCCGACCCTGGCCGAGGAGATGGGTGTTCTGCAAGAACGTATCACCTCCACCAAGACCGGTTCCATCACCTCAGTCCAGGCCGTTTACGTGCCTGCGGATGACTTGACCGACCCGTCTCCGGCGACCACCTTCGCCCACCTGGATGCGACCATAGTACTGTCCCGTCAGATCGCGGCACTGGGTATCTACCCGGCCGTTGACCCGCTGGACTCCACCTCCCGTCAGCTGGATCCGCTGGTGGTTGGCAAGGATCACTATGAGACCGCTCGTGGTGTGCAGATCGTGCTGCAGCGCTACAAGGAGCTGAAGGACATCATCGCCATCCTGGGTATGGATGAACTGTCAGAAGAAGACAAACTGACCGTATCCCGTGCCCGTAAGATCGAGCGTTTCCTGTCCCAGCCGTTCTTCGTGGCCGAAGTATTTACCGGTTCTTCCGGCAAGTACGTGCCGCTGAAAGAGACCATTCGCGGTTTCCAGGGCATCCTGAAAGGCGAGTATGACGATCTGCCCGAGCAGGCGTTCTACATGGTTGGCGGTATCGACGAAGTCGTCGAGAAAGCCAAGAAACTGTAAGCCTCGATAGGAGGGCCCATGGCTGAGATGATCTCATTTCACCTGGATGTAGTGAGCGCCGAAGGGAAACTGTTTTCCGGTCGCGTGCAATCTGCCCAGGTAACAGGCTCCGAGGGTGAGCTGGGTCTCCGCCACGGTCATGCTCCGTTGCTGACTGCCATCAAGCCGGGCCTGGTCCGCTTGATCAAGCAAAATGGTAGCGAAGAGGTGCTGTACATCTCCGGCGGCATGCTGGAAGTACAACCCGAAGCCGTGACCGTGCTGGCCGATACCGCCATTCGTGCCGATGACCTGGATGAGGCGAAAGCCCAGGAAGCCAAGCGTCGTGCCGAAGAGCGGATCAGCAGCTCCCATGGTGATATCGACTATGCTCAGGCGTCTGCCGAGCTGGCCAAAGCAATGGCCCAGCTGCGGGTTATCGATATCGTCAAAAAGAATTACCGCTAATCACGGTGATGCAAAAAGCGACCTTCGGGTCGCTTTTTTTTTGCCCGTTGGATAGACTCCGCCGGGTATTTCCTCATGTTTCAAAGGCTGGCTATGTCTCTCAACGTCGTGATCCTGGCTGCGGGTAAAGGTACTCGCATGCGTTCCGTTCTGCCCAAGGTGCTGCACCCCGTCGCCAACAAACCCATGGTGTCCCATGTGATCGACACCGCCCGCCAGATAGGTGCCGAGCAACTGCACCTGGTCTATGGCCACGGCGCCGAGCTGCTCAAGGAGCGGATCGCCGCCCCGGATCTCAACTGGGTGTTGCAGGCGCAGCAGCTGGGCACCGGCCATGCGGTCGCCCAGGCGATCCCGTTCTGGCAGGATGAGGATGACGTGCTGGTGCTCTACGGCGACACCCCGCTGATCCAGCCAGAGACCCTGCAACGGCTGCTGGCCGCCAAGGCCGACGACGGCATGGCGCTGCTGACCGTGGTGCTGGACAATCCCACCGGCTACGGCCGCATAGTGCGGGAAAACGGCCAGGTGGTCGGCATTGTCGAGCAGAAGGATGCCAACGCCGAACAGCTCGCCATCCGCGAGGTGAATACCGGTGTGCTGGTGGCCAATGGCGCCCAGCTGAGCGGCTGGCTGTCGCGCCTGGACAACAAGAACGCCCAGGGGGAGTTCTATCTGACCGACGTGATCGCCATGGCCCATGGGGATGGCTGCCCCATCGCCGCCGTCCATCCGGACAGCGCCATGGAGGTGGAAGGGGCCAACAACCGGGTCCAGCTGGCGGCCCTCGAACGCAGCTATCAGCAGATGCAGGCCGAGAAGCTGATGATCGCTGGGGTCACCCTGATCGATCCGGCCCGCTTCGATCTGCGCGGCACCCTGGAGATAGGTGAAGAGGTGGTGATCGACGTCAACGTCATCATCGAGGGCAAGGTCAAGCTCGGCAACCATGTGCGCATAGGTGCCGGTGCCGTGTTGAAGGATTGCGAGATTGGCGATCACAGCGAGGTGAAACCCTACTCCGTCATCGAGGGTGCCCTGGTGGCGGATCAATGCTCGGTCGGCCCCTTCGCCCGTCTGCGCCCGGGTGCCGTGCTGGAGCAGGATGCCCATGTCGGCAACTTCGTCGAGATGAAGAAATCCCGGCTCGGGGTCGGTTCCAAGTGTGGTCACCTGACCTACCTGGGGGATGCGGACATCGGCGCCAAGGTGAATATCGGTGCCGGCACCATCACCTGCAACTACGATGGGGTGAACAAGTTCCAGACCATCATAGAGGATGACGTCTTCGTCGGCTCCGATACCCAGCTGGTGGCGCCGGTGCGCATCGGCAAGGGGGCGACCCTGGGGGCGGGTTCCACCATCACCAAGGATGTGGCCGAGCACGAGCTGGTGATCACCCGGGTGCCCCAGCGCCACATCAAGAACTGGGCCCGCCCGGTCAAGAAGAAGTGATGCCCGATCAATGAAATGAAACCGGCGCCTTGAGGGCGCCGGTTTTGTTTTCAGCTCTCCTGGCCCGGGGCTGGAGAAGGGGGCGGGTTGCCCATCACCCCATACCAGTCCAGCTTGCGGGTCAGCACCATGACAAGCGCCAGGATGGCGAACAGCAGCAGGGCGCCGAGCAGCAGGGCTATCTCCTCGGCTTGCAGCAGCCCGAACAGGATGGCGTAGACCAGCCCGAGCAGGGCCGCGAAGCCGAGGCCCTGACGCGGCCCCCCCAGCACATGGCTGAGGTAGAAGCCGTTGAGCGACACGCTGGCGAGGCTGGCGACCAGATAAGCCCAGCCAAAGCCGAGGTGCTCGGTCAGCGCCAGCAGCACCAGATAGAAGATGGCCAGCCCCATGCCCACCAGGGCGTACTGGATCGGGTGTACCCGCAGCCCCCTGAGCAGCTCGAACATGAAGAAGCTGAGGAAGGTGAGGCCGATGAACAGCAGGGCGTACTTGGCGGCCCGCTCGTTCAGCTGGTAGTGGTCCACCGGTTGCACCAGGCTGACGCTGAAGGTCGGTAACTCGGCCCCCGCTCCCTTCATCATGCGGGTGAAGCGCCGCTCCATGTCGGTGGCAAACCAGCTGGTCTGCCAGCTGGCGTCGAACCCCTGATCGTTCAGGGTGCGGCTGCCGGGCAGAAAATCGCCGATGAAGTTGGGATGGGGCCAGTTGCCACTCAGGTTGAACCTGCTGTCCTGGCCTATCGGCACTACCTCGAGTGCGTTCATGCCCTGCAGGTTCAGCTCGATGTGAAAGCGGCCATCTTCCCCGGGCAGGCGCTCGAGCGGAGCATGGATACCGGCCAGGCCGTCACCCAGCAAGGCTCCGGGGGCGAACGGAATGCGCCGCTCCCCCAACTGCAGCTCGGGCACGCTGCTGATGCCGCGAGCATCGGACAGCACCAGGCTGAGGTAGGGTTTGCCCGGGATCAGGGCGGGATCCGCGGCGTCGAAGCTCAGGTCCGGGTTGCCGGCCACCAGCGCCTTGTCGGCCAGGCTGGCCGGCAAGCGGCCGGAGAGGGAGAGCCGGCCGTGATAGACCTGGGCCTGATAGATGCCGAGCTTGCGCGGGGTGACCTCCATGCTGGCCCGCACATCCAGTCTGTCCGGCAGCAGGTAGCGATAGACCCGCTCCTCGCGCACGAAGCGCTTGCCATCCTGCTCGACGGTGACGGCCCGGGTATAGGGTTGCACCAGCACAGGCCCCAGCAAGCGCTGCGGACCGCTGCTGCTGGCCATGATGCTGTGGATGGCCTGGCTGCGGTAGGCCTGGCGCTCCCGGTTCAGCTCCATGATGGAGTGAACCGGGATCATCAGCAGCAGGCTGAGCAACAGCAGCAGCACTATCTTGTGGGTGAATATCTGTTTGACCATGACGCCTCTCCTTGTTGATGGGGTCGACTGTGCCCTGGTCGGGTGAAGCGGGGATGGGGCCCTGTGAAGTGGGAGTGAAGGAGGATAAAAAAACCGGCGCCAGGCGCCGGTTGGGGATCAGAGTTTCTTCAGCTCTGCTGGCAAGGCGGCAAACACCTCTTCCTTTGCCCTGAGGGACGCGAACTGCTTGCCGGGTTTTTGCACCACTGTGTGCACGAAGATGAGCTTCTTGTCCTGCTTGCTGGCCCAGCCGACGAACCAGCCGATCTGCTGATCCCGGTTGAGGCTGCCATCCAGCAGCTTGGGATAGCCCATGCCGGTCTTGCCGTGGATCTGCCAGCCATCGATGTCGGGCTGACGCAGCAGAGTGCTGGTGCGGCGCACCGCCTCGGCGGAGACCGGCAGCTTGCCGCCCACCAGCTTGCCGAGGAAGCGGGCCTGCTCCTGGGGGCTGATGGCGAGGCTGGAGCTGAGCCAGGCCTGGGTCAGGCCGTCGTGCTTGCCCGGGTTGCCCGACAGCTCCCGGTTGCCGTAGTCGAAGCGGTCGACATACTGCTGGAAGCGCGCCTCTCCCAGCCATTCGGTGAGGCGTTGGGAGTACCAGATCACCGAGAACTTCATCCAGTTGCTCGGGGTGGTGGTCTGTTTCCATTCCGGCAGGAAGTCAGGGTCGCCGGCTTTGAATGGCAGGGCGGGCAGTTGTTCATCCACCAGGAAGCCGCTCTCATAGCCCATCAGCGCCAGCGGGATCTTGAAGGTGGAGGCGGGCGTCAGCTGGCTGGCGCAGTCACCCTGGGCGCTGAGGGGTTTGCCGCTGCCATCGGCGAACAGCAGGCAGCCCGTGGTGGCGTTGGCGGGCAAGGCACAGAAGAGGCCGGCGGCAAGCAGGCCGGACAATAGAATGCGGGACATGAACATCTCCTTGATTCATCAGAACGCGGGTAGACGGGTCCGGGCGGGACCCTATCCGAGGAGGCGCAGCTTAGCCCGGCTCTGTGTGTTCAGTGTGAAGTCTTCTGGCCGGCAGGCAGCCAGAGTTCGGCCAGCACCCCACCTTCAGGCTGGTTGCCCAGGGTCAGCCGGCCGCCGTGCTGGCGCGCCACCTCGGCGGCAAAGCTGAGCCCGAGGCCGCTGCTCTTGCCCTTGTCGGGTCTGGGCAGGGAGTAGAAGCGCTCGAAGATCCGCGGCAGCGCATAGTCCGGGATGCCGGGCCCCTGATCCCGTACCCGGAAGCAGTAACCCCCCTCCTCCATGGCGCCACTTAGCCGGATGTGACCCCCGGCGGGTGAGAAGTCGAGGGCGTTGTCCAGCAGGTTGCCCAGCGCCTGCTCCACCAGCAGGGGATCCCACTTCTGCCTGGGGGCGTCGGCGAGCTCTGCCGCCAGGGCCACCTGACGACGGGCAGCGACTATCTGGCGGGCATCCAGAGCTCGCCTGCCCAGCGTGGCGGGGGCTGTGGCCTGTCTGTCCAGCCCCTGCCCCGATTCGAGACGTGCGAGCTGCAGCATGCGTTCGATCAGTTGCTGCATGCGGGCCGTCTCCAGATTGATGTTGCCGATGAAACGCCGCGCCACCTCGGGGGGCGGCGCCTCGGCGAGGATCTCCCCTGCCCCGCGGATGGCGGCCAGCGGGCTTTTGAGCTCGTGGGTCAGGCTGTGCACATAGGCTTCGATGTAGGATTTGCCGTCCAGCTGGCGGCGCATGGTCTCGAGGGAGTGGCCGAGCCGGTCCAGCTCCGGGCTGTGGAGGCGCGGCAGGCTGGCGGGCTGACCCTGGCTGACCGCATCGGCATAGTGCACCAGCTTGCCGATGGCGCGGGTGAGCCACCACACCAGCAGGGCGCCGATCAGCAGCGAGATGAACAGCAGCAGGGCCGCCCCCTGCAACAGCTGGTGCTCGCTGCGCTCTATCATGGGCAGCAGGGTGCGGTTGGGCTTGGCGACCGTGAGGGAACCCAGGATCTCGTCCCCCTCGCGCAGGGGGGCGGCCACGTGCATCACAGAGCTGGCGGGATCGTCAGGGTCGCTGCGGGTGCTGCGGGCGCCATACTCCCCGCGCAGGGTGCGGTAGACGTCGTTCCAGCGGGAATAGTCCTTGCCCAGATCCACCCCGTCCGAGTCATAGACCACCTTGCCTTTAGCGTCGACCACATAGATGCGGTACTCCGCCTGCTGCTTGAGGTGACCGTCGATCAGGGCGTTGATGGGGCTCTGGTTGAGGCGGGCGAAGGCGCTGGCCAGCCGGCCATCCGCCATCCTCCCCTCCTGCAGATCGTCCAGGGCCAGGGGGGCCAGCAACTGGGCCATGTCCACCAGGGTATCCTCGGTGGCGCTGCGCACCCCGGGTTTGATCTCCTCGACGAAGATCTCCAGCACGAACCAGGCGGCCAGGGCGAAGATGAGCACCAGGCCGCACAGCAGTTGCAATCCGATTCTCATCTCATCCTCCGGCCGGTGCCCGGCCCCCTGAGTTCATGCCAGCTCCAGGCTGTAGCCCAGCCCGCGATGGGTCAGGATCAGATTGGTCTCGGAGTCCCGCTCCCGCAGCTTGGCGCGCAGGGTCTTGATGTGGGTGTCGACGGTGCGATCCAGGCTCTCTTCGGCCCCGCTCCACACCAGGTCCATCAGCTGCTGGCGGGAGTAGACCCGGCCCGGCGCCTGCATGAGCGTCTTGAGCAGCAGGTATTCGTAGCGGGTGAGGGTCAGGGGCTGACCGTGGAAGCAGATGCGGGCCCGCTCCTCGTCCAGTGCCAGCAGGGCGCTGGGCTGGGGAGCGCTCGGCTGGCTGCGGCGCAGAATCACCCTCACCCTGGCGCACACCTCCCGTGGCGAGAAGGGTTTGGCCACGTAGTCGTCGGCCCCTATCTCCAGCCCGATCAACCTGTCTATCTCCTCGCTGCGGGCGGTGAGAAACATCAGGGGAGTGTCGGTCAGGGCCCGCACCTGCTTGCACAGCTCGAAGCCGCTGATGTCTGGCAACCCCACATCCAGGATCAGAAAGTCCGGGCGCGACTGTTCCAGTCGCGCCAGCAACGGCTGGCCGAGGGGGAACCACTCCACCTCGAAACCGTCGGTCTGCAGGGCATAGATCAGGGTGTCGGCGATGCTGGCCTCATCTTCCACCAGCCAGATGACTCGTTTTTGCATGGCGTCCTCGTCACAAATCGGCCTGACCATTCTGGCATCGAACCAATTCGGATCCTATTTGCCGTTTGATTTTTCCCGAAAAGGTATTAATATTTCGCCATTCTTTCGAATCGAAACTTTAAGATGACCAAACGCAACACTCAACAGCGCCGTCACACCATAGTGACCCTGGTGCAGGAACAGGGCGAAGTCAGCGTCGATGCCCTGGCAAAGCACTTCTCCACCTCGGAAGTGACCATCCGCAAGGATCTGGCGGTGCTGGAGACCGGCGGTCTGCTGCTGCGCCGTTACGGTGGCGCCGTGCCTCTGCCGAGCGAGATGGTGGTGGACAGCAACCCGGATCAAGTTTCGAAACGAAAGCTGGCCATCGCCCGTGCCGCCGCCGAGCGCATCCGCGATCACAACCGCGTCATCATCGACAGCGGCAGCACCACCAGCGCCATGATCCCCATGCTGGGCAGCAAGCGCGGCCTCATCGTGATGACCAACTCCCTCAACGTGGCCGGTGCCCTGCGCGAGCTGGAGAACGAGCCCACCTTGCTGATGACCGGCGGCACCTGGGATCCCCACTCCGAATCCTTCCAGGGACAGGTGGCGGAGCAGGTGTTGCGCTCCTATGACTTCGACCAGCTGTTCATCGGCGCCGACGGCATAGACCCGGAGCGGGGCACCACCACCTTCAACGAGCTGGTGGGCCTCTCTCGGGTAATGGCCGAGGTGTCCCGCGAGGTCATCGTCATGGTGGAGTCGGAGAAGATAGGCCGCAAGATCCCCAATCTCGAGCTGCCCTGGTCCAGCATCCATACCCTGGTGACCGACGAGGGGCTGGACGACGAGGCCAGAGCACAGATCCAGGCCCGGGGGATAGCACTGATCTGCGCCCCCGTGGCGGTTTGACCCAAACATCCAACTATCCAAACGAATTTCCGTTTTTACCTCTTGAGGAGAAGTCTATGTGTGGCATCGTCGGGGCTGTGGCCCAACGTGATGTGGCTGAAATCCTGGTAGAAGGCCTGCGCCGTCTGGAATACCGTGGCTATGACTCCGCCGGTGTGGCCGTGTTCAGCGCCAACCAGCCGCTGCAGCGGGTGCGCCGCCTCGGCAAGGTGGCCGAGCTGGCCAAGGCGCTGGAAGAGCAGTCCGTCCATGGCGGCACCGGCATCGCCCACACCCGCTGGGCGACTCACGGCGAGCCGTCCGAGCGCAATGCTCACCCCCATGTCTCCGAGCATATCGTCGTGGTGCACAACGGCATCATAGAGAACCACGAAGAGCTGCGCAGCCAGCTGCAGGGCATGGGCTACGAGTTCACCTCTGACACCGACACCGAGGTGATTGCCCACCTGGTGCACCACGAGCTGAAATCCGCCCCCAGCCTGCTGGCGGCCATGCAGGTCACGGTGAAGCAGTTGCGCGGTGCCTACGGCACAGTGGTGATGGACAGCCGTGACGACAGCCGCGTGGTGGTGGCCCGCTCCGGCTCGCCCCTGGTGATAGGTCGCGGCATCGGCGAGAACTTCATCGCCTCCGATCAGATGGCCCTGCTGCCGGTGACCCGCCGTTTCATCTTCCTGGAAGAGGGTGACGTGGCCGAGGTGACCCGTCGCGACGTGCACATCTTCGACACCGACGGCAATGCCGTGGTGCGCGAGGAGCTGGAGTCCGAGCTCTCCCACGACGCCGGTGACAAGGGCGAGTACCGCCACTACATGCTCAAAGAGATCTACGAGCAGCCCAAGGCCATTACCAATACCCTGGAAGGCCGTCTGGGCACGGATCACGTGGTGGTCGAGTCCTTCGGCAACGGCGCCCGTGCCATCTTCGACAAGGTGGAGCACGTCCAGATCGTCGCCTGCGGCACCTCCTACAACTCCGGCATGGTGGCCCGCTACTGGTTCGAGGAAATCGCCGGCGTCTCCTGCGACGTGGAGATCGCCTCCGAGTTCCGCTATCGCAAGTCCGTGGTGCGCCCCAACAGCCTGCTGGTGACCCTCTCCCAGAGCGGCGAGACCGCCGACACCCTGGCGGCCCTGCGCCTGGCCAAGGAGTCCGGCTACATGAGCTCGCTCGCCATCTGCAACGTGCCGGGCTCCTCCCTGGTGCGGGAATCGGATCTGGCCTTTATGACCCGGGCCGGTGCCGAGATCGGGGTGGCCTCCACCAAGGCCTTCACCACCCAGCTGGCCGGCCTGCTGATGCTGGTGGCCTCCGTCGGTCACTGCCGCGGCAACCTGAGTGCCGAGGCCGAGGCCGAACTGGTCAAGGCGCTGCAGGCCCTGCCGCTGCGCATCAAGGAGAGCCTGGCCCTGGCCAAGCAGATCGAGACTCTGGCCGAAGAGTTTGCCGACAAGCATCACAGCCTCTTCCTCGGTCGTGGTAGCCAGTACCCCATCGCCATGGAGGGGGCGCTCAAGCTGAAAGAGATCTCCTACATCCACGCCGAGGCCTATGCCGCCGGTGAGCTCAAGCACGGCCCGCTGGCACTGATCGATGCCGAGATGCCCATCATCGTCGTGGCGCCGAACAACGATCTGCTGGAGAAGCTGAAGTCCAACGTGGAAGAGGTGCGCGCCCGTGGCGGTATCCTCTATGTGTTCGCCGATGCGGACGCCGGCTTCAAGAGCGACGAGACCATGCGGGTGATGAGCCTGAATCACGTAGAAGAGATGATAGCCCCCATCGTCTACACGGTGCCGTTGCAGCTGCTCTCCTACCACGTCGCCCTCATCAAGGGCACAGACGTGGATCAGCCGCGCAACCTGGCGAAATCCGTGACCGTGGAATAAGCCGTTGTCAGACATAAAAAAGAGCCGCTGTTGCGGCTCTTTTTTTGGTTTCTTGGCGGGGTTGCCGTTACGACAGCCGCAGGTTGGTGATGGTCACGTCGTCCAGCGAGGGCACTATGATGCCGCTGGAGATGCTCTTGGCGATCGCCTGGTTGCGGTTCTTCGAATCCGTCTTGTTGGTGACCTGATTGAGGTGGAAGTTCACGGTACGCTCGCTGATACCGAGTATGGTGGCTATCTCCCAGGAGGTCTTGCCCTCGCTGGCCCAGAACAGGCACTCCTTCTCCCGATCCGACAGCTCGGCCAGATGCTTCATCAGGTCCGGCCTGCTCTTTATCAGCTGCAGCGCCGCGTTGAAGATGTAGCTGGCACAAAATGAGAGCATGGGAACGTTTTCAAACATCAGGTCAGAGTTGGACCTTTCCTTGCTGATGAAGGAGAGGATGCCGTGTTCCCCCTGAGGGGTGTGCAGCGGGAAGGAGACACCGTTTCGCACGCCAAAGTCGGCGGCGAGATTCATCACTTCCCGGCTGGCGCTGGGCAGCCAGGGGGAGTCGCAGTCGAGCTTGTTCCAGAAGATGGGCTGGGTCTGCTTCAGGCCCAGGAAGACCACAGGATCCTGGGTCAGGTAGTGCCGCTCCGTGTAGGCATCAAACCAGCTGGTCGGGCAGTTGTTGAACAAGGCCACGTGTGATTTCTGCATGCTGATGGGGAAAATGATCAGCAACCTGAAGTAATCAAATCCCATCTGATGGCTGAAGCGCTCCAGTTGTTGCTGGATGTCGCTGGTTTTCTTGGCCTTGGTGAACCGATCTATGTGTTCCCAGATCGCATCGTTAAACATGTAAGTCTCCTTTTTCGACCACTTATCATCCTGATCGAAAAGACATTTTTTAGTTATTTAAAATGGTGTTGTGACTACCAACGCCAGTTGTTCCCGTGCTTGTCTAAAAAGTATCCTGTTTTTTCAGCCACAGGCCAAGAAAATCATCTGATTGCCACTGACCCTACTCTTTGAGACAATGAGAATAGTTATCATTGTTAAGATTGTGTACCATGAAAAAGATCTGGGGTCTGGCCTTGTTGCCATTGGCCGTTCATTTCGTCGCCTCGGCAGACGATCTGGTCGCGCCCGCACTGAAAAACAGCATCGCGGATGGGAAAGCCTCCCAGCAGCGCGTAGAAAAGGCGGCCGATGCCGCCGTTGCCGCCCGGCTGGAGCTGCAAAATGCCCAGCTGCAACTGCGGGATCTGGAAGCCTACAACCGCTACATGCAGTCTCTGGTGGCCGATCAGCAGAATGAGCTGGGCAAGCTGACTCAACAGCTGGAAGCGGTTCAGGAGACCCGTCAGGGCCTGATCCCGCTGATGTTGCAGATGCAGGCGGATCTGGAAAAGCTGGTGCAGGATGACATTCCCCTGCGCAAGGAGGACCGTCTGGCGCGGGTCGAGCAGCTGAAGGTGACCCTGGCCCGGGCGGACGTGAGCGAGGCGGAGAAGTTCCGCCAGCTGCTGCAGGCCTACCAAATCGAAGCCGAATACGGCAGCCGGATGGATGCCTATCCCGCCCAGCTGGCGCTGGATGGTGCCGAGCGCCGGGTCGATGTGCTGGCGCTCGGTCGCGTCTCCCTGCTGGCCATGACAGCCGATCGCACCCAGGGCTGGCGCTGGTCCGCCGAGAGCAAGACCTGGCTGCCGCTGGATAGCGAGTGGCTCAGCCCCCTTGCCGATGCGCTTGACATGGCGGCCGACAAGAAAGTCCCGCAACTGTTGCATGTGCCCCTGTCTGTCGCGCGTAGCCAGGAGGCTCAGTCATGAAATGGTTCCCCCTTCTGATCACCCTCTCCCTCTGCTCCCAGCTGGCCCTTGCCAATGAAGAGTGGCAACAGCAGGAACAGGCCCGCGAGCAACAGGCACAGCAGGATCTGGCGTCTGTCTCCACCGAATTGCACAGTGCCCGCGCCAGGCTGGCCGAGGCTCAGCGCCTGAGCAAGGAGCTGGCCGGTCAGTTTGCCAGCAATGAAAAGCAGCTGGTCGAGCTCAACACCCGCTGGGAGCAAGCCTCCGGCGACATGAACGAGATCTTCGCGGTGACCCGTCAGGGGGCCAGCGATGCGGTCAAGCTGCTGGGTGACTCCTCGGTGCAGGGCCAGTATCCGGATCGCCTGACTGCCTTGAAGGCCATGGCCCAGGACAAGCAGGTGCCGGATCGCGCCGCCCTCGCCCTGCTGCCCGCCACCCTGCTGCAGGAGATCCGCGAGTCGGGTCGGGTTGTCCAGTTCGATGGCAAGGTGCTCAATGCCCAGGGCGCGGCCAGTGAGCAGGCGCTGACCCGGGTCGGGAGCTTCGCGCTGTTTGGCAGCGAAGGCTTCCTGCAACCGAGCGGCGAAGGGCTGATCCCTGTACTGGGACTGCCCGGCGGCTTGCTGTCCGAGCTGACCGCCTATCAGGGCAAGGAAGGTGAGGCGTTGCCGCTGGATCCCTCCCACGGCGTCCTGCTCGAGATGCAGGCCCAGGCACCGACCTTCTGGCAGCAAGTCCAGCAAGGGGGCCAGGTAGGCGCCATCATAGTGCTGCTGGCCGCCATCGGCCTCGGCATTGCCGCCGTGCGGCTCTGGACCCTCTCCAGCGAACTGACCCTGGTGCGTCGCCAGCTCAAGAGCGGCGAATACCACGCCGACAATGCCCTCGGTCGAGTGCTGACGGTGGCGGACAAGCACCCGGAGCTGAGCATGGAGACCCTCGAACTGAGGCTGGACGAGGCCATATTGCAGGAGACGCCCCGGATGGAGCGTGGCATCGGCATGGTCAAGGTGATCGCGGCCATCGCCCCCATGCTGGGGCTGCTCGGCACCGTCACCGGCATGATAGGCACCTTCCAGGCCATCACCCAGTTCGGTACCGGCGATCCCAAGATCATGGCGGGCGGCATCTCCATGGCGCTGATCACCACGGTACAGGGGCTGGTGGCCGCCATTCCGCTGATCCTGGCCCACAGCCTGCTGCAATCCCGTTTCACCGAGCTCTCCAACGTGCTGGAGCAGCAGGTCGCCGGCATTCTGGCCGAGCGGGCCGAGAATAACGGGGACGGGATGGAGCGGGTGGCATGATGGTCGACATCTGGCAACAGTTGCAGAGCTTCATGGGCCGTGGCGGCCCCGTGCTCTGGGTCATCCTGGCCTTGCTGGTGCTGATGTGGATTCTGATGATCGAGCGGTTGCTCTACCTCAACCTGGGCTTCGGCCCGCTGCAGCGGCAGCTGTTCGGCCGCTGGCAGGGACGCAGCGAGCGCCACAGCTGGCACGCCAAGGCGATCCGCAGCCGCTGGCTGGCCGAGGCAGAGCTCGAGCTCAACCGCCATCTCATCTTCATCCGCACCCTGGTGGTGCTCTGCCCCATGCTGGGTCTGCTCGGCACTGTGACCGGCATGATAGGCGTATTCGATGCGTTGGCCGCCGCCAACCGCTTTAACCCGGAGAGCATGGCGGGCGGTATCTCCCGCGCCACCATCCCCACCATGGCAGGCATGGTGGTGGCGCTCTCCGGCGTGTTGTTACTCAGTCGTCTCGAGAGCCAGGCCAAGCGTGCGCTGGCCAAGACCCGGGACGGCCTGCGAGAAGAGAAGGTAATGCAATGAGACGGCAATCCAAACGCCAGCGTGATGAAGTGCAGATCGACATGACCCCCATGCTGGATATCGTGTTCATCATGCTGATCTTCTTCATCGTGACCACCTCCTTCGTACGGGAAGCCGGGTTAGAAGTGCACAGGCCCCAGGCGAGCCAGGCCAAGGCGCAGAAGTCCTCCAGCATCATGCTGGCGATCGGCGCCCAGGGGCAGATCTTCCTCGACCGCAAACAGGTGGATGTGGAGCGGGTGCAGGCCAGTCTGGCCCGTCTGCTGTCGGAGCAGCCCGATGCCAGCCTGGTGATCCAGGCCGATGAGCGGGTGCCCCATGGCAAGGTGGTACGGGTGATGGATGAGGCCAAGGCGGCAGGCATCGCCAATATCGCCGTGGCGGTGGCGCCGAAATGAAGTTCAAGCTGATGAGCCTGGGGCTGGGGATTGCCCTCAGTCTGGGGATCCTGCTGTTCATGGCCACGCTGGTGGAACCTCCCCGGGGAGAGAAGGCCTCGTCCGAGCAGAAAGCCATCGTCATCAACATGCAGACTGAGGTGAACGAGGTGCAGGTGCGCGAGCGTCCGGTACCCCAGGAGCCGGAACCCTTGCCGGAGCCTCCCGCCGCCCTGGCGTCCACGCCAATGCCCATGCCGGCGGCGGCGCCGCTGCCCTCGGTGCAGCCCAGCCTGGATCTGGTATCCAGCCTGAGCGCGGTGCAGGTATCTGCCCCTGGGGTCGCAACCAGCCCCACCCCGGTGGCGAGCGGCAGCTTCCATGGTCAGTCCCAAGGCGCGGGCATAGGGGTCGGCGACATGTTGACCCCCTTGCAGCGAGTCGAACCCGTCTATCCCTATCGGGCCCAGCAGGCCGGCATAGAAGGCTCGGTGACCCTGCGCTTCAGCGTCGATGCCGAGGGGCGGGTACAAGATGTGGAAGTGATCGACGCCAAACCCAAGCGGCAGTTCGAGCGGGCGGCGATTCAGGCCGTCAGCAAGTGGCGCTACCAGCCAAGACCGGGTGCCACCGACAAGCTGGTGCAAACCATCAATCTCAAATTCAAATTGGAGTCGTAACCATGTTGCGGATCTGGATCTGTCTGCTGGCCCTGGTCAGTCAAGCCTGTCTGGCCATGGAAGTGAGCCCTCATTTCTCCCGTCAGCTGGAGCCCGTGATGAAGCTCTATCAGTCGGGTCAGTGGCAACAGGCCCAGAACAAGGCGAGCGGGCTCAAGCCTGGCTCCGATGCCGAGCGCGCCTGGCTGGCCCAGTTGCAGGCATCACTGGCGGCCAACCTGCAGCAGACCGCACAGGCGAGTCGCTACGTGGAACAGGCGCTGGCCTATAAAGAGTGGCCCGAGCAGCAGCAGCTCCAGTTGCTGCGTCTGCGTGGGGATATCCAGGCGCAGCAATCCAACTGGTCAGGCGCCATCGCCAGTTACAAGGCGGCACTGGCACTCAAGTCCGACGATGCCTTGCGTCTGCGCCTGGCCGGCCTCTATTACCACAACAAGCAATATGGCGAGGCGGTCAGCCAGAGCGAGCAGTTGCTGAAGAAAGGCTGGCACAAGCAGACGGCGATCATTCGCCTCTCCGCCCTCACTGCCCTGCAACGTTATGGTGTGGCGGCGGATCAGGCGGAAGAGCTGATCCGCCACGAACCGAAAGAGAGCAAGTGGTGGCAGCAGGCGGTATCCCTTAACCTCTCCGCCAAGCGCGGGGACCAGGCGCTGGCGCTGTTGCAGACAGCCATCGACCGTCAACTGATGGACGATGCCGCCGCCCGCAACCAGCTGATCCGGCTCTATGCCTGGCAGGGGCTGCCCTATCGCGGCGCCCGTCTGCTGGAAGCGGCCATGGCCAAGGGACAGATGAAGGCGAGTGCCGAGAACCAGCAACTGCTGGCGCAGTTGTGGGAAGGTGCCCGCGAGTGGCCCAAGGCGGTAGATAGCTGGCAACAGCTTGCCAAACAGCATGCCCAGCCCAAGGCGGCCATGCGCGTCGCCGAGCTGTTGCTGCAACAAGGCAAGACAGAAGCCGCCATGACCCAGCTGGTGTCCATGAAGTCAGCCAAGGGTGAGCAGGGCAACAGAGCCAAGGCACTGCTGGTGCAGGCACATCTCAATAAGGAGCAGTATGCCCAGGCGCTGGAACTGGCTCGCGAGCTGCAACAGCAGGACAACTGGCAACAGCGGGCGACCAGCTGGGTCAACTACATCCAGGCCCAGACCGATGGAATGAACAAAAAAGCGGCATGAAACGGAGCTAAAACTCTCATTTCATGAGGTTCAGCCTGCTTTTTCAGCAAACGAACGCATTTTTACAAAAAGCCCTTGTCATCGTGAACCGGCTCCCTATAATGCGCCCCTACCAGCACGGCGGAACACGCCAA
>NZ_JASATR010000012.1:0-135502 GCF_038440395.1 Aeromonas sp. OTU364 | reverse complement strand
CTGTATCACCACATCCAGACTGGCGCTGGTGTTGTCACCGTCGCTGTCCGTCAGCGCGACGTTGAAACTTTCGGTCAGGGCAGTGTCATTGGCAGGCTGAGTGTGAGCCTCGTTATCGCTCAGGGTGTAGCTGTAAGTCACAGTGCCAGCGCCTGTCACCGGGTTGTAACTGATGCCTGTCACCAACAGTTGATTGCCCAGAGGGCTCGGGATCGCCTGCGGGAAACTGCTGATGACCTGGCCGTTACTGATGAGTACCACGCCCCCCAGAGCCAGGCTCTGGATACCATCTGCCGCATTGAAGGTGAAAACGCCACTCTTGGTCAGGCCTGCAGCATTCGGGCTACTGCCATCGGCCAATGCGGCGTCACTCAGAACAAGCTCGCCCCCTTCGACCTGCAGCCCGCCCAAGGAGACTGTCTCATCCGTGGGGGTAATGGTGATAGTCAGAGTGGAGTTATTGGTGTCGTCGCCATTGGTCACTATGTAGTTGGCCGGCGGTACAGGGCCTGTGTAGTTGAGTGCCGGAGTGAAGGTGTAGGAGCCGTCGGCATTGATGATGAGGGTACCTATCCCGTCCAATGAGCTCTCGACACCGGCCAGAATGCCGATGTTGCTGCCCCAGCTATAGGAAACAATGGATGTGTCTTGAGGACCATCCGAGTTGCTGCTGTTGATCAGCAGGTTGCCACTGATGGCTTGGTCTTCCTGGGTGACTTCAGATTCATCCAGATCATCGAGCTCATTCTCTGGCAGGAGATCGTCTTCCTGCAGCACATTCTGATCGAGCAAGGTTTCATAGCTGGTATCGAATCCGGCCTCGGCTATGGTCGCATCACCGATACGATCGATGACGACAAAGCCGCCGTTGCCACTGGCCCCCGCGACCCCGCCGATGCCGCCGCCCCCACCTGCGGCAGGCGCCCCGCCGGCTGCGGCGGCTTCAAAGTTCTTGGTCGGGTCGACCCCTTGCAGGATGGATTCTTGCAAGGCCGCTATTTCTGGAGGGAGGTTGCTGTTCTCGGCCGATGATGAGGGTTGCCCTTCGGCCGGTGTATCTGTCTCGGCGGGGGCGGCTGCGGCCTGTCCGGGGTTGTCATCGTAGGGTGCCAACATCAATTTCGCATCGTCGGCAATATTGAGCTTGGCGCCCGGTTGCAATATCTCGCCAGGCTGGAGAGGACGGCTGCTGCCATCGGCAAGCAGGATCTGAACATTGCCTTCCACGGAAGAGACGACGACGGTTTTGTCGATGATTTGGGTGCGCATATCCATTGCTCCAGGGTGACAGATCTTGATGCCTACACTCTAGATGCGCGTTCATCGGGCTTCAGTTGCAAAAATGTACAACATTGAATCTGTTTGGCTTCATCCGATGCAGCGAATCGAATGAATAATTTTTACATAGACAAATCAATAAACTAACAACTCGCCTTTCAGGCTTTCTGTATCGCCATTGCAGCAAAGCACCTTCATATATTCTAAATGGATATAAAAAAGGGCCCTCATTGGGGCCCTTTTCAATATGATCGCCTGATTCACGGCAGTGGGAATGCCGGATGAACGAAGCCCTGGTAACCGTCTATGTGCAGGTTGGCCAGCACCTCGACCTGCTGCTGATCTTCCACTCGGGTGGCGATGGTCGTGACACCCGCATTGTGGGCTGCCCGGCAGACCGCAGCCAGGAAGGAGGTATCGGCGCCCGGCTCCATGACCTGGCTGGTATAGCCATGATCCACCTTGACGTAGGCAGGAGCCAGCTCCTCCAGATACCCGAGGGACTGGAAGTGGCGACCATAGTGATCGACCCCCCACAGGAAGTCCTGCTCTCGCAGTACGTCGACCAGGTTGGTCACATGCTGCTTGTGTTTCATGATGGCGGCCTCAGGGATCTCGAACAGCAGTCTCTCCTTCAACTCGCCGTTCACGGCCAGATAGCCTCTCAGCCAGGTCAGGAACTCATCCGAGCAGAGCGACCCGGCGGTGATGTTGACCGCCAGCACCAGCTCGGGTTGCTGCCTGAACAAGGGCACGCAGGCTTCCAGTACGGCCTTGTCAAACTCGGCGCCCATCTGGAACTGCTCTATGGCGGGCAAGAACTGGCCAGCGAAATAGTCGGTACCATCGCGCGAGATGGAAGCAAACAGCTCCGCATGCAGGCGCGTGCCATCATCGAAGCGGCAGGCAGGCTGCGCCTTGAAGCGCCACAGGTTTCGGGCCATTGCATCCTGTACCAGATCACGCCAGGCCAGACGCCCCATCAATCCCTGATCCGAGCCCCCTTCCATGACGACGGCACCCCGCCGCTCGTTGCGCGCCTTGCCCAGCGCATTGTCCGCCTTGGTCAGCAGGGCTGAGAGATCATCATCGCCATCACGGCCGGCGATCCCGACGACCGAGAGCGCTCCGCTCTCACCCATGGGATTGACCACCAGATCGGCGATACGGCTATTGATAAGCTCCGCCAGATCCTTGAGCTGCGACAGATCATCCGTAGGACAGAGCAGGGCATATTCGGTGGCCGAGATCCGGGACAGCGCCGCACCATCCCAGCCGTCCAGCAACTCCCTGAGCACCTGGGCGATGGACTTGACCATGTTGTCCCGCGCGGCATAGCCCTCCTCACGATAGAGATCGTCCAGCATGTCGACGGCCACCAGCATGACGCCCCCCTGTCCCGCCTCGGCGATCCAGGCATTGACCTGCCCCACGAAGTAGGAGCGGTTGCCGAGCCCGGAGACCGCATCCACATAGACGCGGGCGCGCAGGTTTTCGGCTTCATCGGCCTGCTCCTTGAACTGCACCGCCAGCTTGCTCGAGAGGGTGTTGATGGCCTGCACCACCTGTTTCAACTCGCGGCTCTTGGGCTCGGGAATGGCGTGCCCGAAGTGGTGCAGCTCTATCTCGACCGCCTGCTCGCAGATGAGCTTGAGCGGTTTGAGCAGGTAGTTGAGTGCCCGCATCAGCAGTATGGTGGTGATCAGGAAGCCCACCAGAAACCAGGTCGCCAGCTCGCTCATCCCCTTCCAGAGCTCGTAGTAGGCCTGTCCCGGATGGCCCACTATCTTCAGCTTGCCCAGTTGCAGCCAGCCCGAGGTCAGAATGGATTCGTTGGATACCTCAGGGAAGAGACCCAGCCCGATAAACCACTGCGGCACCCCCTGAATGTCGCTGCTGTTTTCCAGCTCGATGACATCCTTGGAAGCCAGCAGATCGAGGCGGACCAGCCGATAGTAGCCACCGTCGAACACGGCCTTCATGACGGATTCGGCACTCACCTTGTCCCCGTTCTCCAGATAAGGCGTCAACGCCAGACCCAGGGCGGTGGAGGTGTTGATGACTGTGGTCTCCTGCTGCTGTGCCAGATAGTTGCGAGTCGAATTGAACTGTACCCAATAGGTGGCGGCAAACAGCAATCCGAACAGTAACAGCATGGTTGCCAATAGTTGTCTGTAGAGCGTCATAGGTTAATCATCCAAATTCACCACAGGCCGAGCCAATCGCCCTGAAGTCATGCGATTGCGTAAGTCAGTCCATAATCCCAAGCGGGATGATTGCCCGGCCAGTTCCCCTTGACCACGCGCCTTCATCAACCACAAGTGACTACCGTTAAAGCTGTAAATTGGCACCAGATCCGCCCGCTGACTGGCCGGGCGAATGGCGCCGACAAGGTTGTCCAGAATGAGAGGCACTGATGCGGGCGTCTCATAATAGGCAACAACCATATGAAACTGGTTATAATCCAATGCCTTGACATATACCATCCGCATTTTTTCATCCGGAATGCCAAGTTCCAGCAGCGTAAAGTATTTGGAAATGCTGAAGTCTTCACAATCTCCGCCAGCCGCCCCCAAAAACTCCAGCGGGGTCGCCCAGTAATCCTTCTTGTGCCACAGCTTGATGTCATCGATAAACCGCATCTGATTGAAAAACTGGTTCACCTTTTCCAGTTTCTGCCGCTCCGTCAGACCCGCAGCCCGGTTCTGCATGGCCAGCGTGCGCCAGCTGGTGACCCGCTTGCCTGCACGAGAGCCGTAGGTCTCCTCCGCCCGCTTGACCAGCTTCAGATCTTCCGACGACAAGGGCTGGCTGGCGCTGAGCAACAGAGGGATAGACAGCAGCACCAGCCACAACAGCTGGAGCCGCCAACGCTGCGCGGGGCGGATGAGCCATGCTGGCCAGAAGAGCCCGCGGCTCCCAGCCTTGCACCACGATGTCACATGTTTCCCCTGCGGCATGCCATTGCAATCTTCAGTTGAGAGCCAAACGCATAAAAGAATGACTGCAGCAAGCTGCAGCCATTTCTTCTGACTGATATGACATCAGCACGATGACCATCAGTTGTTATTGGCCTGCCAGTCAGCGGGCTGCTGTACATTCATGGCATTGAGCAGTCCCCCGGTGGCATTGAGGATACGGTAATCCGCCAGCAGGGCATCATACTCGGCCGTGATGTAGCTGCGGCGAGCCTCGAACAGTTCGTTCTCCGTGTTCAGCACATCCAGCAAGGTCCGTTGTCCCAGACCAAACTGCTTCTTGTACGCCTGTACGGTGTCGTAGCTGGCGTCCACGTGCTCTTTCAGGAAGACTTTCTGCTTGGCCAGCGACTCCTTGGCATTCCAGGCGAGACGGGTCCCCTCTTCCACCTGACGGAAGGCATTCAGGTGAATGTCTTTTGCCTGGGAATAGAGTGCCGAGGTGGCCTTGCTTTCAGCCAGATCGGAGCCGCCACGGAACAGGTTGTAGCGCATCCGGACCATGGCGGTGAGATCGTCGTTGCGTCCCTTGACCGCATCGATGTCCTCGTTCCAGTTCTGATCCACCTCGAAGGCCACGTTCGGGTAGAACCCGGACTTGGAGCCTTCATGCTGATACTTGGCCTCTTCGATGTCTTGCAGGGAGGAGAGCAGGGTCGGGTGAACCTCGGTGGCCGTCTTCAGCGCGTCCTCCAGGGTGGCAGGGATCAACTGGCTGTTGGGGGCCGGTTGTACCAGATCCTTGGGCACCTCATTCACGACCCGGATGAACTCGCTCTCGGCATCCCGATAGTTGTTCTCCGCGGCCGCCTGGTTGGAGTAGGCCCGTGCCACACGACCATCGATCTGGGTCTGGTCCGCCGTCGAACCCAAACCTGAGTCTGTCCGTTTCTGGATGTCACTGCGGATCTGCTCGTGGGTTTCCAGGTTCTGCTTGGACAGCTCCAGGATCTCCTGCTGGCGCAGCATGTTGAGGTACACCTCGGCCACCCGCAGGGCCGTGTTCTCCGCCTCGGAGATCATGGCCAGACGCTGGGCCTGGGCGGCAGCATCGGTCCGGGCCACGTTGCTGCTGACATCGAAGCCGTCAAACAGCATCTGGCGCAAGCTGATCCCGGCCTCCTTACGGGTCATGGAATCATCGATCGTCTGCGAGTTGGCAGGCGCCGCACGGGTCGAGGGGCTGTCGGTCTTCTCGTAGCCAACGCCGCCACGCAGATCGATGGTGGGATAGTAGCCGCCCTTGGCTCCATCATGCTGGTACAGTCGTGCCTGATAGAGATCAAAAGCTTCCTTGATTTTCGGATGGGTAGCCAGTGACTGTGCCACTGACTGTTCCAGTGTCTGTGCCTGGCTCAGGCCCGGGAACAGTATGGTGCCACTAACCAGCATGGCAACAATCGTCTTCTTCATGGTATCTCCAGTCATGTTGTTTTTAGATTGTTGGCTTATCGTTCTCTCAGTGCCGACTGCTTAGCCCGCAGGATGGGCTTGAGCAAGTAGTCTAGGACACTTTTTTTACCAGTAATAATATCTGCACTGGCTAACATACCGGGGATGATGGGAAGTGCGTTAAGCTCATCGCCCAGATAACTCTTCTCGGTACGCACCCGAACCAGATAGAAGGAGTTGCCCTCCTCATCCTGGATCGAGTCGGCGCTTATCTGCTCAACCTTGCCATGTAAACCTCCATAAACAGTGAAATCATAAGCAGTTATCTTGACCACGGCCTCCAGTCCGGGTCGCAGGAAGGCAATGTCCTTGGGGGAGACCTTGGCTTCCACCAGCAGGGTGTCCTCCAGCGGCACGATTTCCATCAGATCCATGCCCGGCTGCACAACGCCCCCCAGGGTATTGATCTTGAGCTTCTTGATGGTGCCCTTGAGAGGCGCTATCACGCTGGTCCGATCGACCCTGTCCCGCAGACCGACCTGGCCCTCGGACAACTGACTCAGCTTGCCCTGGCGTTCATTGAGCTCGGTCTGGGAGTCCGCTCTGAACTTCAAGGCGATGTCATTGCGCTTGGAGATGGTCTCCCGCAGCACCGAGTTGAGTTTGGGGATGAGCAGGCGGTTGGCTTCCAGCTCGCCCTGCATCTCGTTGACCTGCCGCTCCAATTTAATTAGCTCCACTTGAGGAACTATACCCTCTTTTGCGAGAGGCCGGCTGATGTTCAGCTCCTGGCGAGCCAGATCCACGCTGCGACTCACTGTCCTTATCTTGGCATTGAGCTCTATGGTCTCCTGCTCCTTCTGCTCGATCTGCTGACCGAGTATGTAGAGCTGGTTGTTCAAGTTGTTGAGCCGCTCGTCCTGGACCGACTTTTCACGGGCCACGTATTCCGCAAAGACGTTCTCGAACCCTTCGGGGAAGACGATGGGCTGCTTGTCGATGACCACCTGTTCACGCCAGCCGAGGTTGGGTTCTCTCTTGACCACCACACTGCGGATCTCGGCACGCAGACGGGCGATGTCGCCCTTGAGGATCACCAGCTCCTGTTCACGCTCGCGAAAATCCGACTTGAAGCGGGTATCGTCTATGCGCAGCAGAGGCTGCCCCTTTTCGACTATGTCCCCCTCCTTGACGAAGATCTCCTTGACGATCCCCCCTTCCAGGTTCTGGATCACCTGCAGCTGGCGAGATGGAATGACCTTGCCCTGACCGACGGTGACCTCGTCAAGCTCCGCCCAGGCGGCCCAGATGATGGCACTCATGAAGAACAGGAAGCAGGCCCAGAGCAGCACCTTGGCGCGGGTTGGCGTGCTCAGCAAGACGGCGGCGGCACCGTCGTCGACATACTCGAGGTGCTCGGAGGCGGGCAACACTGTGTCTGGTGCCGTTTTCTTGAACCAGTTGTTAGCCATTGGCCGTCTCCTGTACCCGCACCTTGCCTTCCTTCAGTTGTTGCAGCACCGTCTCCTTGGGGCCGTCAGCCACTATCTTCCCCTGCTCCACGACGATGACCCGGGAGGCCACATCCAGCATGGAAGTCTTGTGGGTGATGAGGATCAGCGTGGTTTCAGGCCCCAGCCTGGCCAGCTCCTGCTTCACATGCATCTCTGACTGGTTGTCCATGTTGGATGTTGGCTCATCCATCACCAGGATGGGCGGATCGTTGAGCAGGGCACGGGCCAGCAAAATGGCCTGACGCTGACCACCTGAGAGCTGACGCCCGCCCTCGCCTATCTGCCGGTCCAGCCCATTGGGATCCCGATTGGTAAAGTTGGTGACACCGGCCCGCTTGGCGGCGCGCACGACCCGGGCATCATCCACCAGCGGGTTGCCCAGCATGATGTTGTCCCGTACCGAGCCAAAGAAGAGGGTCACATCCTGCGGCACACAGCCGATGTTGCGGCGAATGGCGGCCGGTGGCAGCTGATCCAGCTCGAAGCCATCGAGGCGCACCAGACCGTCTGTCGGTCGGTAGAGTCCCATCAGCAACTTTTCCAGCGTGGTTTTACCCGCGCCGATGCGGCCTATGATGGCGACCTTTTCGCCCGGCTCGATGCGCAGGTTGATGTTGTGCAGGGTGCTGCTTTCCATGCCCGGGTATTTGAAGGAGACGTTTTCGAACTCGATGCGGCCCTGGATGATGGGGTGGTGAATGTACTGTTTGCCCTCCTCCTGCTCGCCCGGCGTCATCATGATCTTCTCCAGGATCTCCAGGGCGGACTTGGCCTGGTTGTAGCGGGTCGACAGCACGGAGAGCTGCACCATGGGCGCGATGGCGCGGCTGGACAACATGACAGCGGCGATCATGCCCCCCATGGTCACCAGCCCTTCCGATATCTGATAGACACCTACGATCACCAAGCCCACAGTCACCACCTGCTGGATGTAGCTCGCCAGGGAAGACATGGAGTTGGTGATGCGACGGGTCTGCACGCCCCAGGTAGAGATGTGGGACACCGCCTGCTCCCAGCGGTGCTGGAACATGCTCTCGGCGCCGAAGATCTTGACGGTCTCAAGGCCGGAGATGCTTTCGATCAGGTTGGCGTTCTTCTGGGAGGCCAGACGGGAGCCCTCCTCGATGGACTGCTTGAGCGGTGCCTGGATATAGAAGCTGTAGGCCACCAGGATCAGCATGGCGACGATGGGCACCACCACCATGACGCCGGCAAACAGCCAGATGATGAAGAGGAAGAACACCGCAAACGGCAGATCAATCAGGGTCGATACGGTGGCGGAGGTGAAGAACTCCCGCACCGATTCAAACTCCTGCAGATGCTTGGCGAACGCCCCCGTCGAGGCCGGGCGGGACTCCATCTTCATCCCCATCACCTTGGCAAAGATTTTGGCTGACAGCAGCACGTCCGATTTCTTGCCGGCAATGTCGATGAAGTAGCTGCGCAACTGGCGCATCACGAAGTCAAAGGTGAACACTACCATGGCCCCGACCGCCAGCACCCAGAGGGAGTCGAACGCCAGGTTGGGCACGATCTTGTCGTAGACATTCATGGTGAACAGGGGACTGGCCACCGCAAAGAGGTTGATGAGAATGGAGGCAATCAGCACATCGCGATAGATGCCACGGGATTCAAACAGCGTGCTCCAGAACCAGTGACCATCCCGGGTCTCCAGCACCTTGGGGGAACGTTCATCAAACTTGAACTGCTTCTTGACGAAGAACAGCCGGCCGTTGTACTCGTCACCCAGCCGGGCAGTGCTGACCCACTGCGCCGCATCACCGGCCTGGGGGAAGATGACCTTGGCCTGGCTCCTGTCCTTGTTCCACTCCAGCAGGATGCAGGCGCCGCCCTGCCGCGTCTGCAAGACGCAGGGCAGCAGCAGGGGAGAGATGTTTTCGAGTGGCTGGATCACCTCACGGGCGGACAAACCGCCACGCTCGGCAGCGCGGCTGAAGAGCGCCGTACTCAGACGGCCCGAGACCAGTGGCAAGCCCGTGGTGAGGGCATCCTGACTATTGGGTACGCCATAAAAACGGGTCAAAAAGACCAAGCATTCCAATAGTTCATCTATATGGCTGGTTTCTGCTTGCATAGCATCCTGTCAAAACATGATTCAGACGGTTGTCGCAGGGAAATCATCACCCGGAACCTGGTGGCGACCTGTGAATGCAGAGCAGATCCCATCATCGCGAACCGACAACCCAATTAGCGCACTGGGCAGTGGCATCGAATGCCATCGCCAGACTCACACATCGTCAAGCCGGGGAGAGAGGAGCCACGCACGTCATCTGATGACGGCAAGGAGTGCGAGATATCCTGCCCGGTCCATTAATTACTAAAGATTTATTGATAACAATATCTTTTTCAAGCCGACCATCTTATCAAGGTGACTTGAACGAAACTATACTGCAAAGACTGAATTTCATCTAATAACCCTCTGTTTTTTTAATGAAATTAGAGTCGTCACTCATTAAAAGGAGCGAGCGAGAAGGGTCGGCCTAGGGCATGCCCCTGGGGGCCTGAACGAGTCAGCTCAGCGGCGATCTCGGCCATGGCGGTCCAGCGATTCTCGCACCAGGTTGGAGCCAGCAGGGTCGGACGGCGCGCCGACGCCGAGATGCGGTGATAGACCACCTCGGGGGGCGTGTGCTGGATCATGGCCACCGCCGCCTCCACATAGTGTTCCAGGGTCAGCACCTCCAGCCGCCCTGCCTGCCACGCCTTGCCAAGGGTGCTCCCTTCCACCACGTGGAGCGGATGCAGCTTGATCCCCTCGACCCCGGTCGCAACGATGCGATGCAGGGTCTCCAGGCTATCCATGGGCACCTCGCCGGGCAGGCCAACGATCAGATGGGCACAGACCTTGATGCCGCGCCTATGGGCCCGCTCGACCGCATCGGCATAGGCGGCGTAGCCGTGGCCCCGGTTGATGCGCTGCAGCGTCTTGTCATGGGCGCTCTGCAGCCCCAGCTCCAGCCACACCTCGTAGCCACGGGCCTGATAACCCACCAGCAGATCCAGCACCGCATCCGGCACGCAGTCGGGCCGGGTCCCGACACAGAGCCCCACCATGTCGCTGACCGACAACGCCTCCTCATACATGCGTTGCAGGTATTCCACCTCGGCATAGGTGCTGGTATAGGCCTGAAAGTAGGCGAGATAGCGTTTGGCGCGGGTCACTTCGTCCCGGCGTGCCCGCAGCTGTTGCACGACAGAAAGCTGTTGGGTCGATTCGTCGGCAAAAGAGGAGACATTGCAGAAGGTGCAGCCGCCGCGGCCCAGGGTGCCGTCCCGGTTCGGGCAGGTGAAGGCGCCGTGGATGGAGAGTTTGTGGATCTTCTGGCCATGACGCTGCTTGAGATCCTGGCCGAATGTATTGATGAGTTCGTGTAACTGCATGACACCTCCGATATGAGCTGTCATTGTACTGGCAGAGGCCCGCCCCCAGGCTGAGCTGGATCAAGCCACCCCGCCCCCAAAAATCATATAAATATTCACATTGCGTGCGATAAATACCCACAGACAGGGTTTTAAGGTTACTTTTGGAAACCACAAGCCTTCGGCAAAGAGGGAGAAGTGGAGCAATTCCTCCTCTCTAACCGGCTGTTAGCACTGCAAAAATCTCGCTTAGCCCGCATCCGGATAAATGCAAGGCTCAGGATTCTGAAATGTGATCCCCGCCCGCCCCCGACGGAATGGATTGGTAAAATTACTACAGTCAGGTGACGCGAAGCAGTCAACCACCAAAACCACCATTATCAGTTTAATCAACTTAATAAAATTAACTTAATAGGTTTTTATATAGCAAAAACCGAATTGAGTCTCTGAAACCCGCATTTTGTTATGGCGGTGTAACATTGAAAACAAGCGGGATGTCCAATTGACCTTGCTCGAAAATCCCATTAGTTTGGAGATTCGCCACCTCAGGCGGACGGAACCACAAGAGCCAATCGCAATTTATGCAATCTGTTGATGACAGTGCGATGGAAGGCCGAGCAAGGGAGAAATGCAATGTCACTATATGATCCAAAGCTGGAGAGGGATAACTGTGGCTTCGGCCTGTTGGCCCACATGGAAGGGGAAGCCAGCCACAAGCTTGTCCGTCTCGCGATGTCAGCCTTGGCTCGCATGCAGCACCGCGGCGGCATCTCCGCCGACGGCAAGACCGGCGATGGCTGTGGTCTGCTGCTGCAAAAACCGGACAGCTTCTATCGCGCTGTCGCCGAAGAGAAGGGATGGCACCTGGGCCGCAACTACGCGGTGGGCATGCTATTCCTCAACCCGGACCCCGTATTGGCCCAGCAGACCCGCGACATCATCGACGAGGAGCTGGAAAGAGAGACCCTGAGTCTGGTCGGTTGGCGCAAGGTGCCCATCGATACCAATGTGCTCGGTCCCATCGCCAAGGCGTCCCTGCCAAGCATTGAACAGGTCTTTGTCAACGCGCCGCCCGGCTGGGTCGACAAGGATCTCGAGCGCCGCCTCTATATAGTGCGTCGCCGCATCGAGAAACGCATCAGCGACGACTACTTCTATGTGGTCAGCCTCTCCAACCTGGTCACCGTCTATAAAGGGCTGTGCATGCCGGTGGATTTGCCGCGCTTCTATCTGGATCTCGCCGACATCCGCATGCAGGCCGCCATCTGCGTGTTCCACCAGCGTTTCTCCACCAATACCAGCCCGCGCTGGCCGCTGGCGCAGCCATTCCGCTACCTCGCCCACAACGGCGAGATCAACACCATTGCCGGCAACCGCCAGTGGGCCAAGGCGCGTAGCTACAAGTTCGCCACCCCGCTGATCCCCGATCTGCAAGAGGCCGCCCCCTTCGTCAACACCACGGGGTCGGATTCTTCCAGCCTCGACAACATGCTGGATCTCTTCCTGGCTGGCGGCATGGACCTGTTCAGGGCCATGCGTCTGCTGATCCCGCCTGCATGGCAGAAGCACCCGAACATGGATGACGACCTGCGCGCCTTCTATGACTTCAACTCCATGCACATGGAGCCCTGGGACGGCCCGGCCGGCATCGTCATGACCGACGGCCGCTACGCCACCTGCGCGCTCGATCGTAACGGCCTGCGCCCGGCCCGCTACGTCATCACCAAGGACAAGTTCATCACCCTCGCGTCTGAGGTCGGCACCTGGGACTACACCCCGGACGAAGTGCTGGAGAAGGGCCGGGTCGGCCCAGGGGAACTGTTCGTGGTGGATACCAGCAACGGCAAGGTGTGGACCAGCTTCGAAATCGACGACGATCTCAAGAGCCGTCACACCTACAAGCAGTGGATGGACAAGCACTGCAAGCGACTGGTGCCGTTCGAGCAGATGGATGACGCCAGCACAGGCGCCCGCGAGCTCCCGGACGATCAGCTCAAGACCTATCAGAAACTGTTCGGCTACTCCTACGAGGAGCTGGATCAGGTGATCCGCGTGCTCGGCGAGAACGGCCAGGAGGCGGTGGGCTCCATGGGGGATGACACCCCGATGGCGGTGCTCTCCTCCAGCCAGCGTACCCTGTACGACTACTTCCGCCAGATGTTCGCCCAGGTGACCAACCCGCCCATAGACCCGCTGCGGGAAAACCACGTGATGTCGCTGGCCACCTGTATCGGCCGTGAGCAGAACGTCTTCAACGAGACCTTCGGCCACGCCCACCGAGTGCTGTTCCAGTCGCCTATCCTGCTCTACTCCGACTTCCACCAGCTGCTGGCACTGGAAGGGGAGCACTACCGTCACGCAGTGCTGAGCCTCAACTACCAGCCCGCAGAGGGGCTGCAGGCGGCCCTGGAGCGGCTCTGTGCCGACGCGGCCGACAAGGCGCGCAATGGCACAGTGCTGCTGGTGCTGTCTGATCGGGACATCAGTGCCGACACCCTGCCCATCCCGGCCGCCATGGCGGTGGGGGCGGTGCAGCGCACCCTGGTGGACAACAACCTGCGTTGTGACGCCAATATCCTGGTGGAGACAGCGAGCGTGCGCGACCCGCACCACTTCGCGGTGCTGCTGGGCTTTGGCGCCACCGCCATCTACCCCTATCTCGCCTACGAGACCCTGGCCAAACAGGTCGAGGAAGGGGTGCTGAAGATGAGCCTGCGCCAGGCCATGCTCAACTACCGCAACGGCATCAACAAGGGGCTCTACAAGGTGATGTCCAAGATGGGCATCAGCACAGTGGCCAGCTACCGCTGCTCCCAGCTGTTCGAAGCCGTGGGGCTGTCCAGCTCCGTGGTCGAGCTCTGCTTCCGTGGCGTCTCCAGCCGCATTCAGGGGGCCGATTTCACCGACATCCAGCAGGATCAGGTCAATCTGGCGCGCCAGGCCTGGCTCGGTCGCAAGCCGCTGACCCAGGGCGGGCTGCTGAAATTCGTCCACGGCGGCGAGTACCATACCTACAACCCGGATGTGGTGCAGACCCTGCAGGTGGCGGTGCGCTCTGGCAACTATGCCGATTACAAGGAGTACGCCCGCCTGGTGAACGAGCGCCCGGTCGCCACCTTGCGCGATCTGCTCGTCCTCAAGCAGGGCACCACCCCGGTTGCGCTGGAGCAGGTTGAACCCGCGGCCAAGCTGTTCCCCCGCTTCGACTCCGCCGCCATGTCCATCGGTGCCCTCGGCCCCGAGGCCCACGAGGCGCTGGCGGTGGCCATGAACCGCCTCGGCGGTCAGAGCAACTCCGGCGAAGGCGGTGAAGATCCCAAGCGCTTCGGCACCGAGAAGAATTCGCGCATCAAGCAGGTGGCCTCGGGGCGCTTTGGCGTCACCCCCCACTACCTGATGAACGCCGACGTGGTACAGATCAAGGTGGCCCAGGGCGCCAAGCCCGGCGAGGGTGGCCAGCTGCCCGGTGACAAGGTGACGGCCCAGATAGCCAAGCTGCGCTATTCCGTGCCCGGCGTGACCCTGATCTCCCCACCGCCCCACCACGACATCTACTCCATCGAGGATCTGGCCCAGCTCATCTTCGACATCAAGCAGATCAACCCGGACTGCCTGGTGTCGGTGAAACTGGTTTCCGAGCCCGGCGTCGGCACCATCGCCTGCGGCGTGGCCAAGGCCTATGCGGACTTCATCACCGTCTCCGGCTACGACGGCGGCACAGGTGCCAGCCCCCTCACCTCGGTCAAGTACGCCGGCTCCCCCTGGGAGCTGGGGCTTGCCGAGACCCAGCAGGCCCTGGTGGCCAACGGCCTGCGCCACAAGGTGCGCCTGCAGGTGGATGGCGGTCTCAAGACCGGCCTCGACATCATCAAGGCGGCCATCCTCGGCGCCGAGAGCTTCGGCTTCGGCACCGGTCCCATGGTGGCACTCGGCTGCAAATACCTGCGCATCTGCCACCTGAACAACTGCGCCACCGGCGTCGCCACCCAGGATGAGAAGCTGCGCCGCGAGCACTTCACCGGCCTGCCGGAGATGGTGATGAACTACTTCAAGTTCATCGCCGAAGAGACCCGCGAGCTGATGGCAGAGCTCGGCGTCACCCAGCTGACCGACCTCATCGGTCGTACCGATCTGCTGGAAGCCCTGCCCGGCCTCACCGCCCGTCAGGCCAAGCTGGACTTGTCCGGCATTCTGGCAAGCCCTGTGGCACCGGCAGGCTCCAGCCTGTTCAGCCAGCAGCACAACCCCACCTTCGACAAGGGGCCGCTGAACCTCAAGATGGTGGACGACCTGCTGGAGGCGGTAGAAAACATGAGTGGCGGCGAGTTCCGCTACGACATCCGCAACACCGACCGCTCCGTGGGGGCGCGCCTGTCCGGCGAGATAGTCAAACGCCACGGCAACCAGGGCATGGCGGCCGATCCGGTCAAGGTGCACTTCAACGGCACCGCAGGCCAGAGCTTCGGCGTCTGGAACGCCGGCGGCCTCGAGATGATACTCACCGGTGATGCCAACGACTACGTGGGCAAGGGGATGACAGGCGGCAAGCTGGTAGTCAAACCCCACGTCGGCGTGGCGTTCAAGTCCCACGAGGCGGCCATCATAGGCAACACCTGCCTCTATGGCGCCACAGGCGGCAAGCTCTACGCTGCAGGCACCGCGGGCGAGCGCTTCGCGGTGCGCAACTCCGGGGCCCTCGCGGTCGTCGAGGGGATTGGCGACAACGGCTGTGAATACATGACCGGCGGCATCGTCACCGTGCTCGGCACCACTGGCGTCAACTTCGCGGCCGGCATGACTGGGGGCTTTGCCTACGTGCTGGACGAGTGCGGCAACTTTGCCAAGCGTACCAACCCCGAGCTGGTAGAACTGCTGGACGTGGCGGACCTTGCCATCCACCAGGAGCACCTGCGCGGCATCATCACGGCGCACCTCAACGAGACAGGCAGCTCGCGCGCCGAGGAGATCTTGGCCAACTTCGACTCCTATGTGCCCAAGTTCAGGCTGATCAAGCCCAAGTCCAGCGACGTCAAGTCCCTGCTTGGTCACACCAGCCGCTCTAGTGCAGAACTCAGAATCCAGGCGCAATAAGGAGGGAACCCTATGAGCCAGAACGTATTCCAGTTTATCGATGTCCAGCGGGTCGACCCGCCCAAGAAGCCGCTCAAGATCCGCAAGATCCAGTTTGTGGAGATCTACGAGCCCTTCAACCAGGCCCAGGTCGGCATGCAGGCGGATCGCTGCCTCGACTGCGGCAACCCCTATTGCGAGTGGAAGTGCCCGGTTCACAACTACATCCCCAACTGGCTGAAACTGGCCAACGAGGGGCGCATCCTGGAGGCGGTGGAGCTCTCCCACCAGACCAACAGCCTGCCGGAGGTGTGCGGCCGCGTCTGCCCGCAAGACAGACTCTGTGAGGGTGCCTGCACCCTGAACGACAGATTCGGCGCCGTGACCATAGGCAACATCGAAAAATACATCACCGACAAGGCGTTTGAGATGGGCTGGCGCCCGGATCTCTCCAAGGTGGTGAAGACCGGCAAGCGGGTCGCCGTCATCGGCGCCGGCCCCGCCGGCCTCGCCTGTGCCGATGTGCTGGCGCGCAACGGCGTCACCCCGGTGGTGTTCGACAAGTACCCGGAGATCGGCGGTCTTCTGACCTTCGGCATCCCCTCCTTCAAGCTGGAAAAAGAGGTGATGCAACGCCGCCGCGAGATCTTCGAGGGGATGGGGGTGGAGTTCCGTCTCGAGACCGAAGTGGGCCGTGACGTCACCTTCGCCGACCTCCTTGGCGAGTTCGATGCGGTCTTCCTCGGGGTCGGCACCTACAAGTACATGAAGGGCGGCTTTGCCAACGAAGAGGCACCGGGAGTCTATGACGCCCTGCCCTACCTCATCTCCAACGCGAACCGCTTGCTGGGCTTCGAGAAGGCGCAGAGCGATTACATCGACTTCGCCGGCAAGCAGGTGGTGGTGCTGGGTGGCGGCGATACCGCCATGGACTGCGTGCGCACCGCCATCCGCCAGGGGGCCGATCGGGTGATCTGCGCCTACCGCCGCGATGCCGAGAACATGCCGGGCTCCAAGCGGGAGGTGAAGAACGCCCAGGAGGAAGGGGTGGAATTTATGTTCAACCTTCAGCCCATCGGTGTGGAGCTGGACGCCCAGGGCCGCACCTGCGGCATCAAGGTGGTGAGCACAGAGCTTGGCGCCCCGGATGCCAACGGCCGTCGCAATCCCGTGGTGGTCGAGGGCTCCGAACAGGTGCTGGCCGCCGATGCCGTGGTGATGGCCTTCGGCTTCCAGCCCAACCCCCAGCCCTGGATGCGTGATCACGGTATCGAGCTCGACAGCCGGGATCGCATCAAGGCTCCCGAGCAGGCCGAACATGCCTTCCAGACCAGCAACCCCAAGGTGTTTGCCGGTGGCGACGCGGTGCGCGGCTCGGATCTGGTGGTCACCGCCATCTACGAGGGCCGCAAGGCCGCCGAGGGGATCATGGACTATTTGTCGGTGTAAGCTGCCGACCAAGTCTTCCCAGGCAGACAGCCCCGCTTATGCGGGGCTGTTTTTTTATGCCTGACTCTCGGTGATGCGCCCTAGCGTCTCACCACCAGAAACTCACCCTTGCCCACCGGCACCAGCGAGGTCAGAAAATCGGGATCACGCCTCACCTGCGCCATCCAGTCCCTCATCTCGCTCTCATGGGAGATGGCATTGTCCACCACCAGCAGGCCGCGAGGGGCAAGCAGGCGCCGTATTTCGGGCCACCATCCCTGATAGTGCTGGCGATCGGAGTCCAGAAAGATGAGCTGATAAACCGCCGTCGGCAGGCTGGGGAACAGGCTGCCGGCCTCCCCCGCCAGCAGGGTGATCCAGGAGCTCAGTCCCGCACGCTGAAAGTTGGCCTCTGCCAGAGAGATCTTCTTCTCATCCCGTTCTATAGTGGTGACCCGTCCATTCAGTCTCTTCACCGCCTCCGCCAGCCAGAGGGTGGAGTAACCGTTTGAAGTCCCTATCTCAAGCACCGCCTGCGCGCCCCTCGTCTGCACCAGCAGCGCCAGCAGTTCGCCGGTGTCACGGGTGATGTTGAGCATCTTGCCGCCCCGGGATGGCTGCGCCTCGTCATGCTGTTCGCCAAAGCGCTCCAGCTCCCGTTTGAGTTGTTCCAGTTCCATGTTTCCTCCTTGAGAGTCATCCAGGCTGACCCGGCACTGCCCATGGCCTGCGCGGTTCAATCGATGGCGGGGGGCAGATCCCCCAGCAAGTAACGAGGGCCGCTTCCCTGGCCCGCGGCCCTGTCCTCCGGGTTGTAGAGGGCGCAGTGCTCCAGCGACAGACAGCCACAGCCGATGCAGGCTGTGAGCTTGCGCCTCATCAGTTGCAGGGCGGCTATGCGGCTGTCCAGCAGCGCTTGCCACTGACCGGCGATCCACTCCCAGTCGCCGCGATCCGGCGTGCGGCCATCGGGTAACCCGCTGAGGGCCGCCGCTATTTCGTCGAGGCTGAGGCCCATCCCTTGCGCCACCCGGATAAAGGCGATGCGCCGCAGCACATCCTGGGGGTAGAGACGCCGGCCGCCTTCGCTGCGCAGGCTCTGGATCAGCCCCTTCTGCTCGTAGAAGCGCAGGGCGCTGGCGTTCACACCGGCACGTTTGGCTATCTGGCCTATGGCCAGCCATTTGCGATCCATCTTCGTCCTTGATCTCAAGTTAACTTCAACTTGCATAATCCTGTCTCCCCCGACAAAAGGAGTCAAACGCTAATGGATCATCTCTACGCCCTGCTCGATGCCAACCAGACCTTCGCCCTCAATGGTCGCGGCACCACCAACCACTGCCCCATGGCGTTGCACGCCCTGCACGAGATGGGGGCCAGCCCCCGGCAGTTGCAGCACTTCTTTACCCATTGGCAGACCACTCAAGCCTTGCCCGCCGGGGAGAACAACCATGGCGAAGAGGAGGAGACCCGCTTCGTGGCACTGCGCCAGCAACTGCTGGCCCGATTCGCCGAAGAGGGCTGGCTGCCATGCTTCGAAGAGCTGTTGGCGCAGCGTTTCTCCCCGGCAGGAAGTGCCTTTCATCCCCTCATCCGCTTCGCCTGTGCGCTGGAAAACGGCCACTTGGGGGAGCAGGCGGCGGCGCTGGCCGCCTGGCAGTGCAAGGCCCTGATCCTGCCTGTCGGAACGAGTGCCCCCTGCCGGGACGTCACCCACCTGCTGGCGGGGCTGGCGGCCCATTGGGAGGGGTCGCGCTGGGAGGGAGAGTGGATCACCGCCCGCCTGCGGCAGGTGGCGGCCGATCCCCGCTGGCCGGACGCGCTGCCGCAAAGCCTCGATAACGGGGAAGATGGGCTGGCACAGCTGGCCGAGGCCGCCCTGCCCCTCTACTGGCAGACCGGCAATTTCACCGTCTTGCATCTGGTGACCGGCAGCCGGGCCGCCGCCATCGTCGCGCGCCACCTGCCAGCGGTGCTCAAAGCGCCCTGGCAGAGCCTGATGTGGCAGGCGGTGGCCGCCGCCTACATCACCGTCGGGGCGCCAAGGTTGCAGTTCCAGCGCTGGCCGGATATGACCGGGCTGGATTGGGCGCAGGTGCTGCCGCGGGCAATCGAGAGCCTGGACGACCATGTGATCAAGCTGGTGCACTGCTGCTGGCGGGAGCAGGACCGCTCGCCCCATTATCTGGCGATCGCCGCCCGCACTGTGGGGTTGCTGGATGCGGCGTCTCGCCCTCAACGTCCCTAAGGCGCCACTACCCGGGTAAAATCGATGGTGGGACAGCTGGGCGCCAAACCCCGGGTCAGCCTCAGCGGCTGGACACGGTAGCTGAGCCGGTAGCTGCCCGGCTGCGACAGATCGTAGGCCTGCGCCAGATCCGCATCGGCATGGCTCTGCTCCCCCGGTCCCAGCAGGAGGAAGTCGCCATCACCGGGCGCGCCACGCTTGGCAAGCGGTCCCCGGTAAGGCAACGGCCTGCCATCTCGGGTGAGGTCGATGGCATCGGCAAACCACCCCTCGAAGGGGGTGAACCAGGTCAATACCTCGAGTGGCCCCTCCCCCTTGTTGGTCAAGGTCATCACCAGGGGCAGTGGCTCGTTCACCCCGCTCTCGGCGCTGACCGACAGTTCGCACTGCAAGGGGGCCAGCGCCAGGGTGGTGAGCAAGAGTGTCATCATGGTGCCTCCGTCAAAAAAGGGGCCATCCGGCCCCTGCTTACGACTCAGTTTTCGCTCGGGGTATTCTCGGCGAAGTACTCGTGGTTGTCGGCGTTGTTCAGCGCCTTGACCGGGTCCGTGCTCGCCAGATTGCGGGCATTGGCCTGACCGTAACCCAGATCGTCGGTGCCCGCCACCACGTTGAAGTGGCTCAGTTCGTGGACTATGGTGCCGGCGCGGGAATCTGTCCCGGTGACGGGTGCCGTCCAGAAGCTCTTGCACAGGTAGACCTTGTAGGGCTGATCCGGATAGACGTAGGCAAAGTAGCTCTGCTTGCAGCCGCAGTCGAAGGTGAGCGGCTTGTTGTCGATGGCATCCTTGATCTTGCTGAAGTGGGTCTCGGCCTGGTTCCAGCGAGAGGTGTCATAGGCGCCAAACCAGCTGCGGTAACGCTGGCCATCGGGCTTGTCCACCGCCAGATAGCTGCTGGAGTTGTTGGTGATGCCGCTGGCGGCATCGAGCGCGGTGAGGATGTCGCTCTTCTGGGTGTTGCTGCAGCGGCCGCTGAAACTGACCGAGGCGGTCACCGCCTGGGGCTCGGCCACCGCCGCCTTGGCGAGCACCCGCTCGTCAGCCATCCCTTCCACCCACAGGGTCACGACATTGGATTCGCTCCCCTGGGCCTGCTTGGCCTTGGCGGCCTTCGCCTCCTGTGGCAGCGTCGGCAACCGGTAACGGATGCTGTACTGGCCCTGGGCACTCATGTCGTAGAGACCGGAAACCTCCGCCTGCAGCGTCAGGCTCTGGCCAGCCTTGAGCAACTGGAAGTCCTTGTCGGTTGGCGCCGCCCGCTTGATCAGAGCCCCCTCGTAGCCGACCTTCTCGCCGTCGCGCTCCACAAGGAACAGAGGGGCATCTTCGCTGCCCGGCAGCTGCCACTTGAGCAGGCGGATGGGCTTGTCACCCGTGTTGGTCAGGGTCAGGTTGACCCGCACATCGTCGGTGCTGCCATCCACCAGGGTGAGCCTGGCGTCGAGCCCGGCGGCGCAGAGCGGAGAGGCCAGCACGCTGGCCAGCAGCAGGGCAAGGGGGGTTGCTTTCATCATGTTTCCTCATTCATTGAGTAGCGCCATCAGGCGGTTTGCTTCCATATGGCCCTCTTTGGGGCCAAACCACCCTAGAGCAGAACGTCTGCGTCACCATCTCACCATATGGGTGACGTCCCCCATCAGAGGGGGACAGCCGGACAAACCATTCAATTGCGACGAAAATAGCCGAGGCAGCACACCGGAACGGGCCCCCTTCCCGTCGTTCATCCTGCCGACACAGCCATTCTCGCTGGCGGCCGGCCATCAAAAACCCCGGCACTGGGCCGGGGTAATGAGAGAGGCATGAGCCTCAGGGCTCAGATCAGGCTCAGCCTTCGGCCAGGAGCGCCAGGGCGGGCTGGGCATTGCCCGGCACCAGACGGTAGGCCTTGTGGTGCTTGACCAGGGTGCTCTTCTTGTCACCCTGGCTCAGCAGCAACCCCTGCTTGAAGGCCGCCTCGGCCAGCTGTTTTTCATCCCCGCGCACATAGAGGGTAAGAGGCTTCACCAGCTCTCCCCCCTCGATATGGCCCTGATACTCGCTGGCGGAGATGACCAGGCTGGACTGGCCCTGGCTCAGCAGCCGCTGCTTGGCGCTCAGTTCACTGTCGGTAAACACCAGCCAACCCGCGCTCTCCAGCTCGGCGACCAGGGTGGCGAGCCTGGCGCCCAACTGCCCGGGCTCTGCCATGGCCCGGCCATACTGGCAGACGATGCGCGACAGCAGTCCCTTGAGATCGGCCCCGGCCCCCAGGGTGCGACCCAGCTGCACCCAGGTTTTCAAGTCCTCCATCACCAGGCGGGAGAAGCGTTTCTCCTTGAGGGAGTCCGCCATCCAGGTGCAGAGGAAGTGGCTCTCTTGCGCCGGGGTACGCTTGCCCGCCTTCTGCTCTGCAGTGCGGGCCAGCTCGGCCAGGCTCTGGGTGGCCATGTCGAGCAGGGCCTCATTGTAATCTTGCGGGTTCTTGACTGGCGGGGTCATCGCACGTCCTCTGGGTGATCGGTAAACAGCATCAAGGCGCCAACGGCGCCTTGAGTCGGGAGCCAAGGTTCCCCTGCATCATCTTGTCCGCTTACTTCGACTGACGAGGCTTCTTGGCGGCCGCCAGACGCTTGAGACGCTGGCCCTGCAGCTTGGCCTCGGCCATCACCTGGGCGGCGGCGTTGTCTTCCCGCTGCGGGCGCTTGCCGAAACGGCGGCGCTCCTGCAACTGCTTGATCAGCTCGTCACGGCTGCTCACCTCGTAGCCCGGCACCATGATGCGGCGGATCTTCTGGCCGATCAGCGCCTCGATCTCCAGCAGGGTGCGCTCCTCCTCGCGGCTGACGAAGGAGACGGCCATGCCGCTCTTGCCGGCGCGGCCGGTGCGGCCGATGCGGTGGACGTAATCTTCCGCCAGGAAGGGCAGATCGTAGTTGACCACGTACTGCAGATCCGGGATGTCCAGACCACGGGCGGCCACTTCGGTGGCCACCAGCACCCGCACCTTGCCTTCCATGAACTCGCGCAGGGCGCGGCGACGGCTGCCCTGGGCCTTCTCGCCATGGACCACGGCGGACTTGATGCCGTCGAGGTTCAGCTCTTCCACCAGCACGTCACAGCTCTCGCGGGTACTGGCGAACACCAGCACCTGTTGCCAGTTCTGCTTGCCGATGAGCTCGGAGAGCAGCTCGCGCTTGCGCTTCTGCTCCACCGGATAGACGGTGTGGCTGACGGTATCGGCGGTGGAGTTCTGCTTGTTGACGCTGATGATCTGCGGTCTGTCCAGCATCAGGTTGGCCAGCTTCTTCACGGCGTCGGAGAAGGTGGCGGAGAACAGCAGGTTCTGACGGGTCTTGTTCACAGCCTGCAGGATCTGCTGCACATCGGCGCTGAAGCCCATGTCGAGGATGCGATCCGCTTCGTCCAGCACCAGGGTCTCGACACCGGAGAGGCTGAGGTTGCAGGCGGTCAGGTGCTCGAGCAGGCGGCCCGGGGTCGCCACTATGATGTGCGCACCCGCCTTGAGTTTGCGAGCCTGCACATCCTGCTTGCCACCGCCGACCAGGGTCAGCACGCTGATGTCCAGATACTTGGCGAAGTCGTTGATGTTGCTCGCCACCTGGGCGGCCAGCTCACGGGTCGGGGTCAGGATCAGCACCCGGGCGTTGGAAGGCTGGGCCGGGGCCGGGTTATCCACCAGACGTTGCAGTATGGGCAGCGCAAAGGCCGCCGTCTTGCCGGTCCCGGTCTGGGCGCTGGCCAGCACGTCGCTGCCACGGCGAATGGTCGGGATCGCCTGGTGCTGCACAGGGGTCATCTCCTGATAACCGCACTCTGAGACGGCACGCAAAATCTCGGGGGCAAAATCGAACGATTCAAATCTCATAATGGGTTCCTGTGTTCCAGCTGAGCTGTAGTTGGCTTAAGTGGCCTGGGCCGGCGTGTGGCACGGCCTCGGCGAGGCTTGGGGCCAAGGACGGCTGGGTCTGACATGACGTCAGAAGATGAGCCGGAAAATGGCGGGCGCGAAGTGTAACAGATAGGCATCAGGATTTCCGCCTCAAATGGCCTGTATTTTTACGCCACCGGGGCGAGCCGCCTGACCGGGCGGCTCGGGGAGAAGGGACGGGCGGCAGGCCCGTCCCCCTCTCAACTCAGCGCGCTCTCTTGGCCGAGCGCCTGAACAGCCGCATGCCGATGGCGGCCACGGCGATGACGAAGAGGGCGAAGGAGGTCACCAGCAGGCACTTGGTCAGCAGTTCATGGTGGTCAGCCAGCAGCGGCGTCGCCATCATGAACTTGCCGACCATGCTGAGGGCCAGGGCCCAGAGGAAGGCGCTGGCAAAGCTGCTCATGGCCACCCGCAGCAGGTTCAGGCGGGAGATCCCCATCAGCATGGGCGTCAGCACCCTGACGAAGGGGATGAAACGGGAGACGAACATGGCCCAGAAGCCATAGCGATCGAGCAGCCGGGAGGCGCGGGGCAGGCTGCCTTCCGGGATCACCCGCTCCACCTGTCCCATGAAGCGTGTGCCATGGAGCGCATGGCCCTGCCAATACGCCATCACGCTGCCGATGCCGGCGGCCAGGGGTAGATAGAGGAACACCACTTCGGGCCCGAGCACTCCCATGCCCACCAGACCACCGGCCAGCAGCACCAGGCTGTCCCCCGGCAGCGGCAAAAAGACGAAACTCGATTCCAGAAAGAGGATCACCACCAGACAGGTGACGAGCAGACCGACCGCCTGCAGTTGTATTAATTGCTCAAAGTCCTGATGCCATATGGCAAGCAGCATGTCCTGCATCTGGTATGACTCCCATCATCGTAATGCGCATCCGTCATGACGGCCCAAAGGCCCGGTCTGGCCACCCCTCCCTGGTACCACCCCCATAAGTTCCTGCGGGAGGCCCGTTATACACCCGGGGAACTGAACAATAAATTAATGTCTGCCATTTATGTGGATACGCCGTCATCCGGCACCGGCAACCCGGTGCGCTGGCGGCAAGGTTGCCTCGCCACCAGAGCCCCCTCGGGTCTGCACCGTAAAATGGCAAAGAATATAGTCAGTTGGCACCAGGGCGGGCTGCCATGACGGTAGAAAAACCGTTACAGTGTAAGGACTCCTCAGTGGACGAGGAGGTCCATGGAGCTAGGTATGGCGCATCCCCCCTCTTCTCATCTTCATGCAGGCATGCTTCTGCTGAGCGGGCTCGGACTCTTCAGCCAGACCGCCCAGGCCAATGACGGGGCCCTCGTCCAGCAGCGGGCCAATGCGGTCGTCTCTCTGATGAGCTTCACTGTGGTGCCGGACATCACCGCCAGCAACCTGGACATAGGGGGCGGCACCAACGAAAGCTCGGCCCTGACCATCACCCAGCTCGGCGGCGGCGCCACCATGAGCGAGGGCTTCCCCATCTATCTGGAGGGCACCCTGGGCTACAGCCGCTACGATCCCCAGTTCGTGTTTACCGACGGTAACGAGAGCCGCACCATCCCCACCAAATGGAACAGCCTGAGCGCCACCGGCGGCATCGGCTGGGACTTCAGCCTGCACCGCGACCGCTTTGGCGGCAACCTGGTGCTGCGCCCCATCGCCAACTTCACCCTGGGCACGGTGGCAAGCGATCTGCGCATCGGTGCCGCCTTGCTCCAGTACAGGACGGGCAGGAACCTCGACTTCCTCGACGGCGGCCGGCTCAATGTGTATGGCCTGGGGGGATCCCTGATGCTCGACTACGAGCTCTTCTCCAAGCCACAGGACATAGATGTCGAGCTGCGCTACTCCTATCAGCATCTGCAGAGCTTCACCGGCACCGCCGACAGCATCACGGGGCAGGCCGAGGCGGAGAACCTCGGGCTCTACCTGCGTCGCCGGGCTCCACTCTTCACCTGGACCCTGATGGATCGCCCGCTGCGCTATGTGCTGGAGGGCGCCAGAACCGAGTACCTGGGAGAGCAGCGCGGCCTGCTCGGCTTCAACAGCCTCAACTCCCTGGGCCTTGGCCTCGAGCTCGACAGCAGCAAGTACGACATCTTTATCACCCGGACCCGGCTGGTGGCCCGCTATATGTTCAGCCACAACACCAGCGGCTACTCCCTTGGGCTGGCGATGAGTTTCTAATGGCGCAGGATCCCGCGAAGGAGACAGCATGATGAACCTGACCCAGGAGCAGATTGACGACCTGCTCGCCACCTTGCAGGCCCGCTTTGAGCAGCACCCGCAGCGTCACGAGGGGATCCCCTGGTCACAGGTGCGCACCAGGCTGGACACCAACCCGCAGTCGTTGCCCTCGCTCCATGAGATGGAGCGCAGCGGCGGTGAACCCGATGTCATCGGCCAGGACACGCGGACCGGGCAGTTCATCTTCTGTGACTGCAGCGCCGAGAGCCCAACCGGGCGCCGAAGCCTCTGCTATGACAACGCCGCGCTGGAATCCAGGAAGGAGAACAGGCCGGTGGGCTCTGCGACCGAGATGGCCGAGCAGATGGGCATCACGCTGCTGACGGAAGCCGAGTATCGAGCGCTTCAGACGCTCGGCTGCTTCGATGCCAAGACATCGAGCTGGATCGAGACCCCAGAGGCGATAAGGGAACTCGGAGGAGCCCTGTTCTGCGATCGCCGCTACGACAGCGTCTTCCTCTACCACAACGGCGCCCAGTCCTACTATGCCGCCAGGGGCTTTCGCGGCAGCCTGCGGGTCTAGGCATTCCAGATGCTGTGGTGCCTTGGTGTTGCGCACGGCGGGTAAAGGGGACAACAAGGGGAACCGGTTTTGGGGATGCAACCGCTTCCCCAAATACCAGGGCATCATCTCGGTGTGAGCATCAGACTCCCTCCCTAGAAAACCCATCCACCGGTACTCAATCACCGCACAAACAGTTTGGCGACGACTTTCAATCACGAAAAAGGGCGGCCCATTGGCCGCCCTTGTTCTCTCTGATTGTCAGCGAATGGTCGCCATCTTTCTGACGCAGGCCTGTTCCCTGTCATCCACCCGCTTGGCGAACCAGGCGGTGGTGAGGTTTCGGGTGATCTTGGGACTTTTCAGCTGGATGCCGGGCAGTACGGCGCGGGGTTGGCGCTTGCCCGCCTGCTTGTCGGCCAGGGTAAAGACCCTGTGATAGAGGTCGGTCTGGGCAAAGTCGGCACTGTCCCCCTTGAGCAGGCTCTGGTGGATGGCCTGCTTGCTCATGTTGACGCGGCTGGCGATGCTGTGCACCGCGAGCTCGGTCTTGCCGGGCAGGTCGGAGTCGTAGCGAACCAGATCCCCGTCCAGGGCCAGGGGCTTGCCGCTGATCCGGCTCACCGCGGCCTGGAAGGCGGCGTTGCGGCTCGCATACCAGCCTGCATTGAAGTCGGCAAAACGGTAGAGGGTGTCCGGGTAGTCGGCGGGATAGCCGAAGATGTGTTTGGTGCCAAACCAGATGCCGCCGCGACGGGTGAACACCTCGTGGCGGATGGACTCCTTGACCGGATAGGGGTAGCCGCGGGCGTTGGCCTCGGCGAAGGCGATGCTCACCTGCATGGGGCCGCCGGTGCGCACCGGATTGAGGTTGCCAAAGAGCTGCCTGCCCATGGGCACGGCCCCTATCATGTCCTCGAAGATCTCGCTCATCTCCCGCTCGGTGCGAAGGGCATCGATGCGCGCGGCGTAGGATTTGCCAGTAGGAGACTTGATGGAGAGGGCGGTGCGTACCACGAACTCGGGGATGAGCAGCTTGGCCGCCCGGGCATTGATCTCCTTCCAGGCTATCTTGCCAAGGCCGGGCACCACGGGATCCGCCTGATAGGTGGCCTCCTGCTCCGCCACCGCCAGCACCGAGCAGACATTGTGATCGCTCACCGTCAGCCCCTGGGTGCTGAGCGCCGTCACCACGTCGTTGGCCCAGCCCGGCTTGTCTTGTACCTGGCGCGGCAGGAAGCGCACTATGCGGCTCTTCATGTCCGCAGGCTTGCGCGGCTGCATGGCCCTGGGTTGCTTGGCGATGACGGCGGCCTCCTCGGCTGTAGGAGCGGTCGGTTCACTGGCGCAGCCCGCCAGCACGGCGGCAGCCAGCAGTGCACAGAGGCGCCAGGGGGCGAAGGATAAGGGGTGAGAGGGGATCATGAGGGCTTCCGATAAAGTGCGGGTGCGGGCCCCTCATCCCGGATGAGGGGCCCCGAATGCAAACAGGTGGTCATTGTAGTGGATGGCACGGGCAATCTGAAGGCAGCAGGACGGCCGGGGCCCAGCGCTGCGGCACCCTCTGGCGTCATCACGCCAGCTCGACCCGGTTGCGCCCCAGGTGCTTGGCCCGGTAGAGCGCGAGATCGGTGCGCTTGACCAGTGTCTCGACCGTCTCCCCCGCCTGGCCGATGCCGACGGCGATGCTCACGGTGAACCTCACCTCCTCGCAGGCGACCAGGGCCTCGGTGGCGACTCTTATCTGCTCCGCCAGTGCCCGGGCCTTGTCGCTCAGCATGCCGGGCAGCCAGATGGCGAACTCCTCGCCTCCCAGGCGCGCCACCACCCCCTCCGGCGGGCAGTGCTGACACAGCAAGGCGCTGAACTCCTGCAGCACATTGTCACCTATGCCATGGCCGTAGCGATCGTTGATCTGCTTGAAGTGATCGAGATCCAGCAGCAGCAACGGCGTCCCCTGATCCAGATGGGCCTCCAGCACGGCGCGAAACGCACGGCGATTGGAGAGGCCCGTCAGTTCGTCGGACATGGCGAGCGAGGCCAGCCGGGTCTGGACGCCATACATCTGTTGCACCATCAGCAGCACGCCCCAGGCCGTGGCCAGCATGCCGAGGGTGCGCAGGCTGTCCTCGACGGTGGAGAGCCACCAGGGCTGGAAGTAGGCCTCGTCCACCAGATCTATGGTCCCCGACACCAGCCAGCCTCCCAGACCTGCGCAGAGAAACAGGTAGGTACGGTTCGAGATCTGGGCACACTGCACCACCCAGAACATGAACAGCAGGGTCAGTACGTTGATGGCCTCGGCCAGGGCGCCGATGGTGTAGAGGTGATGTTCGGGCAGGCGCGCGAAGCTCGCGGCATCCAGGCCCCCCGTCAGCAGCAGCAGGCAGGGCAGGATCAGCAGGGCGAGGCGGCGGCCAGGGGAGAGCGAGAAGAACCGGGCGGGGTGTACGGATAACCTGAGGGGAGTCTTCATCATTGTTATGGCTCCAAACCTGCACTTCCTCTGTCCCAGACGGCTGCACCCAGCCGCCAGCTCCCGATGAACCGCAAGGCCAATCCTGGTTGCGCGGCGCTCGTATTGTGAACCGACTTTTCCATAAAAAACAATCCCCTCACCACATTGGTGAAGGGATCAAGATATCAATTTGCGCTGTGCGCCGCTGGCTAACTCCCGGCACAGGCTGCGTGGAGGGCGTCCTTCACGGGGCAGACCTCATCCTAGTCCCGCCCGCCCCTCAGGCACTCTGGCGCAGGGCGCGGATCTGGGCGGCGCCATTGATCACCGCCTGCAAGGAGGCGTTGACCACGTCACGGCCTATGGCCACCCCGCACATCCGGGTACCGTCGACGCTCAGCAGCACATAGGCGGCGGCGCGGGATTCGGTGCCGGCGCTTAAGGCATGTTCGGAGTAGTCCAGCACGTCTATGTGCATGCCGGTCTGGCGCTCCCAGCCGTTGACCAGGGCCGTGATGGCCCCCTCCCCCTCACCGCAGAGCTGCAAGCTGCCGTCCGGGGTCTGCAGCTCGAGGCGCAGGGTCTCCTGGCTGTCGTGGCCGAGCTGGAAGCGGCCGATGCGATAACCGTGCAACGGCTCGAGGTAGTGCTGCTCGAACAGGGCGCGGATCTGCTCCGGGCTGATTTCGCTGCTGCTCGCCTCGGCCTGGGCCTGAACCCGGCGGCTGAAGTCAATCTGCAACCAGCGCGGCAGTTGCAGGCCGAGGTCGCGCTCCAGCAGATAGGTGACCCCTCCCTTGCCGGACTGGCTGTTGATGCGGATCACCGCCTCGTAGCTGCGGCCAAGATCGGCGGGATCGATCGGCAGATAGGCCACATCCCAGTAGTGATCGGGCTTCTCTGCCGCCAGGGACTTGCGGATGGCGTCCTGGTGGCTGCCGGAGAACGCCGTGTAGACCAGCTCGCCGGCATAGGGGTGACGCGGGTGCAGGGCAATCTGGGTGCAGGCTCCCACGGTCGCGACTATGGCGTCCATGTCAGAGAGATCCAGCTCGGGATCGATGCCCTGGCTGTAGAGGTTCATGGCCATGGTGACTATGTCCATGTTGCCAGTGCGCTCGCCATTGCCAAGCAGGGTGCCCTCGATGCGATCCGCTCCCGCCAGCACCGCCAGCTCGGCGGCGGCCACCCCGCAGCCCCGATCGTTGTGGGTGTGGATGGAGATGCTCACCTCGGGGCGCGCCTTCAAGTGGCGGCAGAACCACTCCACCTGATCCGCGAACACGTTGGGGGTGCTCACCTCCACAGTAGCGGGGAGGTTGAGGATCATGGGGCGGCAGGCCGATCGCCACTGGTCGATGACGGCGTCACACACCTCCACCGCAAACTCCACCTCTGTGCTGCTGAAGCTCTCCGGCGAGTACTGGAAGCTCCACTCGGTGCCGGGGTTGCGGGCCGCGTACTCCCGTACCCAGCGCGCCCCCTGCACGGCGATGGCCTTGACCCCTTCCCTTCCTGAGTTGAACACATAGTTGCGCTGGGTCGGGTTGACCGAGTTGTAGACGTGGACGATGGCCCGCTTGGCCCCCTTGAGGGATTCGAAGGTGCGGGCGATGAGATCCTCCCGGGCCTGCACCAGCACCTGGATGGTGACGTCGTCGGGAATGAGATTGCGCTCGATGAGTTCGCGCACGAAGTCGAAGTCCGGCTGGGAGGCGGCGGGGAAGCCCACCTCGATGTGCTTGAAGCCGATGTGCACCATCAGCGCCCACATCTGCAGCTTCTGGGCCACCGTCATGGGCTCGACCAGCGCCTGGTTGCCGTCCCGCAGATCCACGGCGCACCAGAGCGGCGCGCGCTCAAGCACCCGGTTCGGCCACTGTCTGTCCGCCAGAGCGATGACGGGGGCCGGGCGGTATTTGCGATGATCGAAGCTCATATTCAGATTCCCTTGGCAGATATGCTGAGGCGCCAGGCGACCGGGCAGGTAACAGAGGGGCAAGGAGGGGGAGCGGGCTGGCGCGATAACGCTGACCCTGACTGGCGGTGCGGCGGTTACCCCACAGCCGGTTTCCATTGGTCCCTATCGGTGGAAGGGGCCTGCCAGGCTGGCGCGATAACGCTGGCCCTGATCCTCTCGCAACCCTCTGGCACTGAATGCTTGCCGGTGCGGACGACCTTGTTTGCTCACGCATGTGATGAGAAACCAGTATAGGGAGGCGTTCGGGGTGAGTGATTGCGAAGATTGTTGTCAATGGCATCAAATAGGAAACTTATGATTACATTTAGCCAATTTAAGGGTGTTAATCACCCTTGCTTCTCGCTGTTTACGCCACCCCGTGCATGAGGTGGTGATGCGCCAGGGATCCGCCGCCCCCACCAAAAGAAACACCCCGCCATCGCTGGCGGGGTGTTGTCAGGCTTGCATCCAGGGCTGGAAGCCGCCCTGGCCGCGCGCACCTTAGCGGTGCTTGACCTTATGGTGCAGCTCCTGCACCGAGTTCACGTTGGCGGTGGCATCGACGCTGATGGCCATGCAGGTGGCGAAGGCCGCGTGCAGCGTGGTGGTGTAGGCCACCTTGTGCTGCAGGGCGCCGCGGCGCAGCTGCTTGGAATCCTGAATCGCCTGACGGCCCTCGGCGGTGTTCACTATGTAGGTGTACTCGCCATTCTTGATGCGATCCAGAATGTGCGGACGGCCTTCATGCACCTTGTTCACCAGACGCGGGTTGATGCTCGCTTCACCTAAGGTCACCGCGGTGCCGTGGGTGGCGTCGAGGTCATAACCCAGCTCCAGCAGCTTGGCGGCCAGGTTGACCACCCGCTCCTTGTCGCCGTGGCGCACGGAGAGCAGGGCGCGGCCTTCGCTCGGCACCTGGTGGCCGGCACCCAGCTGCGCCTTGGCATAGGCCTCGGCGAAGCTGCTGCCCACCCCCATCACCTCGCCGGTGGAGCGCATTTCCGGCCCCAGCAGCGGGTCGACACCCGGGAACTTGGCAAAGGGCAGCACCACCTCTTTCACCGAGTAGTAGGGCGGGATGATCTCGGTGGTGAAACCTTGATCCTGCAGGCTCTGACCGGCCATGACCCGGGCGGCGATCTTCGCCAGCGGCGCGCCGGTGGCCTTGGAGACAAAGGGCACGGTCCGGGCGGCACGGGGGTTCACCTCGATGAGGTAGATCTCGTTGTCCTTGACCGCGAACTGCACGTTCATCAGGCCGACCACGCCGAGCTCCAGGGCCAGCTTGCGCACCTGCTCGCGCATCTCGTCCTGGATGGCCTTGGACAGGGTGTAGGGCGGCAGGGAGCAGGCTGAGTCACCGGAGTGGATACCGGCCTGCTCGATGTGCTCCATGATACCGCCGATGACCACGTCCACGCCGTCACAGATGGCGTCCACGTCCACCTCGGTGGCGTCGTCCAGGAAGCGGTCCAGCAGTACCGGCGATTCGTTGGAGACGCTCACGGCTTCCGCGAAGTAGCGGCGCAGATCCTGCTCGTCATAGACGATTTCCATGGCGCGGCCACCCAGCACGTAGGAGGGGCGAACCACCAGCGGGTAGGTGATGCGGGCGGCTACCTGCACCGCCTGCTCCAGGGCAGTGACGGTGCCGTTTTCCGGCTGCTTGAGGCCGAGGCGCTCGACGGCGGACTGGAAGCGCTCGCGGTCTTCGGCGCGGTCGATGGCGTCCGGGCTGGTGCCGATGACAGGCACGCCGTTCGCTTCCAGGGCACGGGCAAGCTTGAGCGGGGTCTGGCCGCCGTACTGGACGATGACGCCCTTGGGCTGCTCGACCCGCACGATTTCCAGCACGTCCTCCAGGGTCACCGGCTCGAAGTAGAGACGGTCGGAGGTGTCGTAGTCGGTGGAGACGGTCTCCGGGTTGCAGTTGACCATGATGGTCTCGTAACCGTCTTCGCGCAGGGCCAGGGCCGCATGCACGCAGCAGTAGTCGAACTCGATGCCCTGACCGATGCGGTTCGGGCCGCCGCCGATGATCATGATCTTGTCGCGATTGGTCGGCGCCGCTTCGCACTCCTCGTCATAGCTGGAGTACATGTAGGCGGTGTTGGTGGCGAACTCGGCGGCGCAGGTATCGACCCGCTTGTAGACCGGGAAGATGTTGTGGCGGGCACGGGCCTTGCGCACCTCGCCCTCGGCCACGCCGAGGATCTTGGCCAGACGGGCGTCGGCGAAGCCCTTGCGCTTCAGGGTGCGCAGGAAGTCTGCGTCCAGGCCAGCCATGCCGCGCTCTTTCACCTGCTCTTCCAGCTTCACCAGCTCTTCAATCTGCACCAGGAACCAGGGGTCAATCTTGGTCAGCTTGAAGATGCCGTCCATGGAGAGACCGGCGCGGAACGCATCGGCGATGTACCAGATCCGGTCACAACCGGCATCCTGTAGCTCGTGGCGGATGCGGGTCAGGGAGTCGGGGGTATTGAGATCCACCATGGGGTCGAAGCCGGTCTTGCCGGTCTCGAGGCTGCGCAGCGCCTTGTGCAGGGACTCCTGGAAGTTGCGGCCAATGGCCATCACTTCACCCACGGACTTCATCTGGGTGGTGAGACGGTCGTTGGCACCGGCAAACTTCTCGAAGTTGAAGCGCGGGATCTTGGTGACCACGTAGTCGATGGCCGGCTCGAAGGAGGCCGGGGTACGACCGCCGGTGATGTCGTTCATCAGCTCGTCCAGGGTGTAACCGATGGCGAGCTTGGCGGCGATCTTGGCGATGGGGAAACCGGTCGCCTTGGAGGCGAGCGCGGAGGAGCGGGACACCCGCGGGTTCATCTCGATGATGACCATGCGGCCATCTTTCGGGTTGATGCCGAACTGGACGTTGGAGCCGCCGGTCTCGACGCCGATCTCGCGCAGCACCGCCATGGAGGCGTTGCGCATCAGCTGGTACTCCTTGTCGGTCAGCGTCTGGGCTGGCGCGACCGTGATGGAGTCACCGGTGTGGATGCCCATGGGATCGAAGTTTTCGATGGCGCAGACGATGATGCAGTTGTCGTTGCGATCCCGCACCACTTCCATCTCGTACTCTTTCCAGCCGATCAGGGACTCATCGATGAGCAGCTCCTTGGTCGGGGAGAGATCCAGGCCACGCTCGCAGATCTCGACGAACTCTTCGGTGTTGTAGGCGATGCCGCCGCCCGAACCACCCATGGTGAAGGAGGGACGGATGATGCAGGGGAAGCCGACCATCTGCTGTACCTTCCACGCCTCTTCCATGTTGTGGGCGATGCCAGCACGGGGGCACTCCAGGCCGATGCTCTTCATGGCGATGTCGAAGCGACGACGATCTTCCGCCTTGTCGATGGCATCGGCAGTGGCACCTATCATCTCCACACCGAACTCCGCCAGCACGCCGTGCTTCTCCAGATCCAGCGCGCAGTTGAGCGCGGTCTGGCCACCCATGGTGGGCAGCACGGCATCCGGACGCTCTTTCTTGATGATCTCGCGCACCACTTCCCAGGTGATGGGCTCGATGTAGGTGGCGTCCGCCATCTCGGGGTCGGTCATGATGGTGGCCGGGTTGGAGTTCACCAGGATGACGCGGTATCCCTCCTCGCGCAGAGCCTTGCAGGCCTGGGCTCCGGAGTAGTCGAATTCGCAGGCCTGACCGATGACGATGGGGCCGGCGCCGAGGATCAGGATGCTCTGTAGGTCGTTACGTTTTGGCATGGCTCTCTTTATCCTCTTAGGCGCGATACTGCTTAATCAATTCAATAAAGTGGTCGAACAGACCGGCACAATCGTGGGGGCCCGGGCTCGCTTCGGGGTGACCCTGGAAGCTGAAGGCCGGACGATCGGTGCGGTGGATGCCCTGGAGCGACCCGTCGAACAGGGAGACGTGAGTGGCACGCAGGCAATCCGGCAGGCTGTTCTCGTCCACCGCAAAGCCGTGGTTCTGGGCGGTGATCATGACGGTGTTGTCGTCCAGGCTCTTCACCGGGTGGTTGGCACCGTGGTGACCGAACTTCATCTTGACTGTCTTGGCGCCGGAGGCCAGACCCAGCAGCTGGTGACCCAGGCAGATGCCGAACACCGGGGTATTGGTGCCAAGGAAGGTCTTGATGGCCTCGATGGCGTAGTCGCACGGCTCGGGGTCACCGGGGCCGTTGGAGAGGAAGATGCCATCCGGGTTCATCGCCAGCACTTCGGCGGCCGGGGTCTTGGCCGGCACCACGGTCAGGCGGCAGCCACGGTCCACCAGCATGCGCAGGATGTTGCGCTTGACGCCGAAGTCGTAGGCCACCACATGGTACTTGAGCTCATCGGCCGCCGGGGTGACGTGCCCCTTGCCGAGCTGCCAGCTCCCTTCGCTCCAGTTGTAAGACTCGGAAACGGTCACTTCCTTGGCCAGGTCCATCCCCTTCAGACCGGGGAAGGCGCGGGCCTGGCTCAGGGCATGGGCTTCATCGAGTTGCTTGCCGGCCAGGATGCAACCGGCCTGGGCACCCTTCTCCCGCAGGATGCGGGTCAGTTTGCGGGTGTCGATGTCGGCGATGCCAACGATGTTGTGGGACTTGAGGTAATCGGAGAGGGATTGCTGATTGCGGAAATTGGAGGCAAGTATCGGAAGGTCCCGGATGATCAATCCCTGCGCGTGGATTTGACTGGACTCTTCATCTTCGCTGTTGGTGCCGGTGTTGCCTATATGGGGGTAAGTGAGGGTGACTATCTGACGGGAATAAGAGGGATCGGTGAGGATTTCCTGATAGCCCGTCATCGACGTATTGAAAACCACTTCACCAACGGAACATCCCTCGGCGCCTATCGACACGCCTTTGAACACAGTTCCATCTTCCAGCACTAGCAATGCAGTGTGATTCAAGACAACCTCCAGTTATTTAGCTTTAAATTCAGCAATTTACCTGGGTGTTGCGGGTCCGGACGCTGTTTGAAACAGGGCTCAAACCCGGCAGATTTCTGGCAAATTGGGCGCATTCTACTTAAAAACGATCTCATTTCAACGTCTTTATCTCGTTTGAAATGCATCTAAATTCAATAAACAAGCAACATTACCCATTATCTATGCACTAAGGCGCTTTGCAACCCCCTCCCCAAAAAGAAAAGCCAAAACCCGAAACAAAAGCACCCACCCATGCCACCTGGCAGACAAAAATCGATATTTTATCTTTAATAAACAGACGAGTATGAATTTAAAAAACAAACAACGAAAGCCAAAAAGTGCCATTTGGCGATAGAAAGCTGACTCCAAAAAATAGAAAACGTTTTTCTTTGATTGCATTTTTAGTCTGTTTGACCGGGTGTGAAAAAAGCGGGCTACAGGGAAGATTGAGACCCGTTCCCGTTACCCTCTGATGACATTTTTGTCGCAGGAGTGTGGCGAAGAAATGGGAAGGGGGCGATTTAGGCAGGTTCGCCACAAAAGTGGTGCTTAACGCTTGTTTTTACAAAAACCATAAACAAAACCCCGGCGAGCCGGGGTCTGACAACCAGATCGGGGAGAGGAGAGTCCTGGTCGGGCTCCCGCTGTGCCCTATTTGAGGTCGAGTACGTCCTGCATGTTGTAGAGACCCGCCCCCTGCTGGCCGAGCCACTTGCCCGCCCGCACGGCGCCATTGGCAAACGTCAGGCGGCTCGAGGCCTTGTGGCTTATCTCCACCCGCTCGCCGATGTCGGCAAACATGACGGTGTGCTCCCCCACCAGATCCCCGGCGCGGATGGTGGCAAAGCCGATGGTGTTGCGATCCCGCTCCCCGGTGATCCCCTCGCGGCCATAGACGGCGCACTCCTTGAGATCCCGGCCCAGGGTTTTCGCCACCACTTCCCCCATGGAGAGCGCGGTGCCGGACGGCGCATCCACCTTGTGTCTATGGTGCCCCTCGATGATCTCGATGTCGGTGTAATCCCCCATCACCTTGGCGGCCTGCTCCAGCAGCTTGAACACCAGGTTGACGCCAACCGAGTAGTTGGACGCGAACACGATGCCGATCTGCTTGCCCGCCTCGTGCAGCGCGGCCTTGCCTGCGTCATCAAAGCCGGTGGTGCCTATCACCATCTGCTTGCCATGGGCCAGGGCGAAGGCCAGGTTGGCCAGGGTCACCTCGGGGCGGGTGAAGTCGATGATGAGATCAAACTCGTCCCGCACCTTGTCCAGGCTGTCACTGATGATGACCCCAAGCCGGCCCAGGCCATTGAGTTCACCCGCATCCAGGCCTATCACGGCAGAGCCGGGTCGCTCCAGCGCCGCACCGACCACCACGCCCTCGGCGTTGGTGATGGCTTCCAGCAGCACCTTTCCCATACGACCATTACAGCCCATCACGGCCACACGGATCGGATTGTCCATCTCCACCCTCTCATCTCTTTATTATGGAAAGAGACCGTTTTACCAGCCCGCGCCGGCTTTGAAAAGCCCTCCGTGACCGTCGTCTCGGTGCCGCCATATCAACAATAAATTATGATTAACTCCGAATAATTGACGGATTTAATCAGCACATCAGAATCACAAAAGAAAAAGGCCCATCCATCTGGACGTCTATCTTGACCAGATGCCCCCGACTCACTACTGTAAGCCCCCCATAGCGGCAGGATGCCTACCCTGTGTCCGAACATATCCGGGCCAACACAGGCTGCGACAGGAGGTCATTGTTCAAGTTTCGAGGAACACATGATCCAGACCCAACCCAGTGCCAGAGCCCTGCTGCCCCTTCTGGTCTTTCTTGCTCTCTTCATCGGTACCGGCACCTGGCTGACCCTGCAGGGGGTCGAGTTCGCCTTCTACCAGCTGCCCGCCCCCGTGGCCGCCCTGCCCGCCGTCATGCTGGCGCTGATGCTGGGCAAGGAGGGCTTCAACAAGAACCTTGAGACCTTCTTCAAGGGGGTGGGTGACAGCAACATCATGGCCATGTGCCTCATCTATCTGCTGGCGGGCGCCTTCGCCACCGTGGCCAAGGCCACCGGCGGGGTGGATGCCACCGTCGCCCTCGGCCTCTCCCTGATCCCGGGCTGGTTCCTGCTGCCGGGGCTGTTCCTCATCTCCGCCTTCATTGCCACCGCCATGGGCACCTCCATGGGCACCATAGGGGCAGTGGCCCCCGTGGCCCTCGGTGTCGCCCAGGCCACCGGCATCGATCCCGTGCTGATGGCGGGCACCATTCTCTCCGGCGCCATGTTCGGCGACAACCTCTCCATCATCTCGGACACCACCATAGCGGCGACCCGCAGCCAGGGCTGCGAGATGAAGGACAAGTTCCGCGAGAACGTCAAGATTGCCGCCCCCGCCGCCGTGCTGGTGATCCTGCTCTACCTGCTGCTGGGCTCCACCGGTGAGGCCCCCGCCGCCAACGCCAGCGCTGATCTGCTCAAGGTGATGCCCTACCTGCTGATCCTGGTACTGGCACTCGGTGGCATGAACGTCTTCGTGGTGCTCGGTCTTGGCATCCTGGCCGCCGGTGGCGTTGGCATGATCGGAGGCTATCCCCTCGGCCAGTTCAGCAAGGACATCTACCAGGGCTTCACCAGCATGCAGGAGATCTTCCTGCTCTCCATGCTCATCGGCGGTCTCGGCGCCCTGATGGAGCGCCAGGGAGGCCTTGCCTGGATCAGCGCCCGCATCGCCGCCCTCATCGCCCGCTTCACCCGTGCCCACGACGGCGAGCAAAACGAGAAGGCGGCCGAGCTCGGCATCGCCGGCGTGGTGGGACTGACCAACCTCTGCACCGCCAACAACACGGTCGCCATCATAGTGGCGAGCAAGGTGGCCAGGGATCTCGCGGATCATCACGGGGTCACCCCGCGCCGCGCCGCCTCCATGCTAGACATCTTCTCCTGCGTGGTGCAGGGCCTCATCCCCTGGGGCGCCCAGGCGCTGCTGCTGGGCTCCATCTTCGCCCTCTCGCCGCTGGCCGTGGTGAGCATGAGCTTCTACCCCATGGCGCTGGCCCTGGCCGCCATCGTGGCCGTCTTCCTCAAGCACCAGACGGGCGCTGTGGCCCCCGCCGCCCAGCGCGTCTGACATCTGACCTTCGGGGCCGCCTCGCCGGCGGCCCTGCTATCGACTTTTCATCCCGTCAGCCCCTTGCTAAGGTAGCCCCAGCCCATCCTCGCCAAGGAGTCCCCATGCCGGATACCCAACCCGAACGCCAAAGCCTGCGCCAGCTCATACGCCAGCGCAGAAAGAGCCTGAGTCAGGCCGAGCAGCAGGCGGCGGCCCAGCAGCTGGTCCTTCGCTTCCAGCAGCATACCGAGATCCTGGCGGCCAGGCGCATCGCCCTCTATCTGGCCAATGACGGCGAGCTCGATCCCCTGCCCGCCATTCACTGGCTCTGGAGCCAGCGCAAGGAGGTCTACCTGCCGGTGCTGCACCCCTTCACCCCGGGTCACCTGCTCTTCTTGCGCTACACCGCCACCAGCCCCATGACCCGCAACCGCTATGGCATCGCCGAGCCCGAACTCGATGTGCAGCAGGTGCTGCCCCACAGCATGCTGGATCTCATCTGCACCCCGCTGGTGGCCTTCGATGCCGAGGGCAACCGGCTCGGCATGGGGGGCGGCTATTACGATCGCACCCTGGCCTGCTGGCACGAACACGGGCTGGGCCCAAGTCCCCTGGGACTCGCCCACGACTGCCAGCAGGTGGACGCCGTGCCCCAGGCGCAGTGGGACGTGCCGCTGCCCCAGATCATCACCCCCAGCCGCAGCTGGCACTTTGGATGACCCTGACGGGGAGCTCGGCCCCCCTCGGTTCAATAAACAGGCAAACGATTTACATCTTGGGGCTTTTTGCCCCGGAACGTGACCGCCATGGTCGCTCTGGACAGGATGCTTGGATATAATGCGCCCGCTTTTTCCATAAGGATCCATCATGACTCAAGATGAAATGAAGAAGGCGGCCGGTTGGGCTGCGCTCAAATACGTGGTACCCGGCACCATCGTCGGGGTGGGCACCGGCTCTACCGTCAATCACTTCATCGACGCACTGGCGACCATGAAGGACGAGATCAAGGGCGCGGTATCGAGCTCCATCGCCTCCACCGAGCGCCTCAAGGGGTTCGGCATCCCGGTGTTTGATCTCAACGACATCGATGCCCTCTCCGTCTACGTGGATGGTGCCGACGAGATCAACGGGACCCGCGACATGATCAAGGGGGGCGGCGCCGCCCTGACCCGCGAGAAGATAGTCGCCGCCGTGGCCGACCAGTTCATCTGCATCATCGACAACACCAAGACCGTCGAGGTGCTGGGCCAGTTCCCGCTGCCGGTGGAGGTGATCCCCATGGCCCGCGAATACGTGGCCCGCGAGATCAGGAAGCTGGGTGGCAACCCGGTCTGGCGTGAGGGTGTGGTGACCGACAACGGCAACATCATTCTGGACGTTAAGGGCATGGCTATCACAGACGCCAAAGGGCTGGAAGTGCAGCTCAACGCCATCGTCGGCGTGGTCACCAACGGCCTGTTCGCCCACCGCGGCGCCGACGTGGTACTGATCGGCACTCCGGATGGGGTCGTCACCCAATAAGGCATCTGCCATGGTTGGCGTGGTCACCAACGATCTATCTTCCGCCCACCGCGGCGCCGACGTGGTACTGATCGGTACTCCGGATGGGGTCGTCACCCAATAAGGCATCTGCCATGGTTGGCGTGGTCACCAACGATCTATCTTCCGCCCATCGCGGCGTCGATGTGGTGCTGATCGGCACGCCAGAGGGCGTAGTCACGCAATAAGGCTGACTGCGGGGTCACCAGACCCCCATTTTTGCCCCCGCAAATGGACAACGGCGCCTGATGGCGCCGTTTCTATTTATGGCTCAATGGGTTGCACCAAACAGGCTGCAAAAAACGTTGATAACTTCAAAGAATTTGACTTTCGTCACAAATATTCCCTCTCCCAAACGTTTTTGCTACTTTACGGTTTTCTTCACACTGCAAGCCTGAACGCATTTTTCAAACAATAGAGGGAACGTCATGACAGCCAAGTTTTCGCTGGACAAGGATAAGATCAAAGTACTGCTGCTGGAGGGAGTGCATCCCAACACGGTAGAGACCTTTCGGGCAGCCGGCTACACCAATGTTGAGTATCTGAAGACCTCACTGTCGGAAGAGGAGCTGATCGAGCGCATTCGTGACGTGCATTTCGTGGGCCTGCGTTCACGCACCCAGATCACCGAGAAGGTGCTGGATGCCGCCGGCAAGCTGGTGGCCATCGGCTGCTTCTGCATCGGCACCAACCAGGTTTCCCTGGATGCCGCCCATGTGCGCGGCATTCCCGTCTTCAACGCCCCCTTCTCCAACACCCGCTCCGTGGCCGAACTGGTGCTGGGGGAGATACTGCTGCTGCTGCGCGGCATCCCCGAGAAGAACGCCAAATGCCATCGCGGCGTCTGGGAGAAGCTCGCCAACCGCAGCGTCGAAGCTCGCGGCAAGAAGCTCGGCATCATAGGCTACGGCCACATCGGCACCCAGCTTGGCATCATCGCCGAGATGATCGGCATGAAGGTCTACTACTACGACATCGAGAACAAGCTCTCGCTGGGCAACGCCATCCAGGTGCCGAACCTGGTGGAGCTGCTCAACATGTCTGACGTCATCAGCCTGCACGTGCCGGAGACCGCCTCCACCAAGGATCTCATCGGCGCCGAACAGCTGCGCATGATGAAACCGGGCGCCATCTTCATCAACGCCTCCCGCGGTACCGTGGTGGACATCGATGCCCTGGCCGACGTCATCAAGAGCGGTCACCTCTCCGGCGCCGCCATCGACGTCTTCCCGAGCGAGCCCAAGTCCAACGACGAGGAGTTCCTGACCCCGCTGCGCGGCCTGGACAACGTGATCCTGACCCCCCATATCGGCGGTTCGACGCAAGAGGCCCAGGAGAACATAGGTCTGGAAGTGGCCAACAAGCTGGTCAAGTACTCCGACAACGGCTCCACCCTCTCCGCCGTCAACTTCCCGGAAGTCTCCCTGCCGGGCCACAAGGGCTCCAGCCGCCTGCTGCACATCCACCGCAACCAGCCCGGCGTGATGAACCAGATCAACCAGATCTTCGCCGACGAGGGGATCAACATCGCCGGCCAGTACCTGCAGACCAGCAGCGAGATCGGCTATGTGGTGATCGACGTGGAAACCGAGCACAGCGAGAAGGCGCTCTCCCGTCTCAAGGAGATCAACGGCACCATACGTGCCCGGATCCTGCACTGATGCCCTGAGCCCGGCGCCAGGCCAGCAAAAAGCCCGTCTCGATGACGGGCTTTTTTATGTCAGGAGAAAGGTTGCTCTCGCAAGCTACCACCAGCCCAGCAGATTGCGGCCAATCAAGGCGCCCCACACCAGGGCATTGAGGGCCAGGGCGATGAAGACGGCGGCGGAGCCGAGATCCTTGGCGCGCCCCGACAGCTCGTGATGCTCGGAGCCAATGCGATCCACCACTGCCTCGATGGCGGAGTTGAGCACCTCGACGATCACCACCAGCCAGCTGATGCAGATGAGCAGCAGGATCTCGTTGAGGGAGTTGCCGAGCCAGCCGGCCAGCGGCATCAGAGCCAAGACAAGCACCAGCTCCTGACGGAAGGCTGCCTCGTTAATCCAGGCCGATTTGAGACCCTTCATGCTGTAACCGGTTGCGTTGATGATGCGGGTAACCCCGGTCGCGCCTGGCTTTGCCACGATAACTACCTCATTTGAAATGGCTTTTAGGCTCACATCCTATCAGAGCCTCCCAAGGTTTCCATCGGGGGATTTTTGCTTTATTTTATCCCCTTGCATTTTGGCATCCCGCCCCCCTTATTCACTCGAGAATAGAGTCGTATGTCCATTCACACCGATGAATTGCGCACCCGTCGCCTGGAGTCCCTGATCACTCCGAGCGAGCTGGCGCACGCCTTCCCGTTAAACGACACCGTCGCCCAGAACCTGCTGGATGCCCGCCACGATGTAGAAGCCATTCTGGCTGGTGAGGATCAGCGCCTGCTGGTCATCGTCGGCCCCTGCTCCATCCACGATCCGGCCGCCGCCCGCGAATACGCCCAGCGCCTCAATACCCTGCGTGCGCAATACAAGGAGAGTCTGTGCATAGTGATGCGCACCTACTTCGAGAAGCCGCGCACTATCGTCGGCTGGAAGGGGCTGATCAACGATCCGCGCCTCGACGGCAGCTTCGACGTGAATGAAGGGTTGAAGCTGGCCCGCCAGCTGCTGGTGGACATCAACGAGATGGGCATGCCCACCGCCACCGAATTCCTCGACATGGTGACCGGCCAGTACATCAGCGACCTCATCACCTGGGGCGCCATAGGCGCACGCACCACAGAATCCCAAGTGCACCGCGAGATGGCCTCCGCCCTCTCCTGCCCGGTGGGCTTCAAGAACGGCACCGACGGCAACACCCGGATCGCCATCGATGCGGTGCGCGCCGCCCGCCACAGCCACATCTTCTACTCCCCGGACAAGGACGGCAAGATGACCATCTACCGCACCGCCGGCAACCCCTATGGCCATGTGATCCTGCGCGGCGGCCACAGGCCGAACTACGACACCGCCAGCATAGACGAGGCCTGTGAAGCCCTGGCCGACGTGGGCCTGCCCGAGCGCCTGGTGGTGGACTTCAGCCACGGCAACAGCATGAAGGATCACCGTCGCCAGCTGCTGGTGGCGCAGGATATCTGCGATCAGCTGCGCCGCGGCCGCACCGGCATCGCCGGCATCATGGCCGAGAGCTTCCTGGTGGAAGGGCGGCAGGATGTGGAGAACGGCTGCGCCGTCACCTTCGGCCAGAGCATCACGGATGCCTGCCTCTCCTGGGCCGACACCGAGACCCTGCTGGCCATGCTGGCCGAGGCGGCCCAGGTGCGGCTGGACAAGCAGAAAGCCTGAGCCACCGCTCAACGCGCTATCTACCCATTCAAAGAGCCAGGCATCACGGATGCCTGGCTCTTTTCATTTCCACGGTGACTCCCTCGCCCTTGGCTTCACTCAGCCCTGCAGGTTATCAATGCTGTATCCGCAGCATACGGAGCGGCTCCCTTCTCCCACTTATTTTAAAAGAGTGGGAGAAGGGCTGGGGATGAGGGGGAAGCCCGCCTCACAGGCTCGGCATAAACCAGGTGCGGCCGGCCGCCTCGACGCGATCCGTCTTGATCTGGAACACCCGCTCCAGCAAGGCTTCATCGATGACCTCCACGCCCCCCTCGCTCACCACCCGACCCTGTTGCAGGCAGAGGATGCGATCCGCCCAGTCGATGGCCAGGTTGATGTCGTGGATGGCAATCACCACCAGCAACCCCTGCCCGGCCAGCTGCTTGAGCAGCCGCAGCAGGGCCAGCTGATGGTGCAGATCCAGCCCCGCCAGGGGCTCGTCCAGCAGCAGCACCCGCCCATCTGTGTTGAGACCTGGCCACAGTTGCAGCAGGGTGCGGGCGATCAGCACCCGCTGCTGCTCCCCGCCGGAGAGACGGCTGAAGTCCCGCGCCAGCAGGGCATCCAGCTCCAGCGCGGCGCAGATCTCGGCCACCGCCCTGCCCTGTGCCTCGGGCAACCCCTCCTCATCCAGCCCCAGGCTCAGCACCTGGAACACCGGAATATGGAACAGCTGGGGCTGACGCTGGGGCAGCATGGCGCGGCGCCTGGCAAGCTCCGGCCAGCTCAGATCGGTGAGCACGTCCCCTCCCAGCAGCACGGCCCCTTCGGCGGGCAGAATGCCGGCCAGGGCGCCGAGCAGGGTCGACTTGCCGCTGCCGTTGGGGCCGAGCAGGGCCACCAGCTGGCCCCCCGCCCAAGCGAGATCCAGGGGGGCGAGCCGCGCGGGGATCCCGAGGGCCCGCGCCTCCAGCAGCCAGAGGGGATCGGGGGAGGAGTTAACGGGAGACATCGGCATCTTGCCTCAGCAGCAGGTAGATAAAGAGCGGCGCCCCGACCGAGGCGGTGATGACGCCGATGGGCAGCTCACCGGCATGAAGGGCCGAACGCGCCACCAGATCGGCGCCAAGCAGCAGGGCGCCGCCCCCCAGCGCCGAGGCGGGCAGCAGGAAGCGCTGATCGCTGCCGCCGCACAGCCGCAGCAGGTGAGGCACCACCAGGCCGACGAAGCCGATGACACCGCACAGGGACACAGCCACCCCGGTGAGCAGGCAGACCGCCAGCACCAGCCGCACCCGCATGCGGTCCACGTTCATCCCCATCAGCCTGGCCTGGGTCTCCCCCAGCAGCAGCTGTTGCAACGCCCGGCCCTGCCAGCAGAGCCAGCCGAGGGTCAGCGGCAGCACCAGCCACCACCAGGCGAGCTGCTGGCTGCCATAGGAGAGGCTGCCCATCATCCAGAACATGAATTCCCGCAGGGAGCCGTCGTCGGCAAAGTACATCAGCCAGGTCATGGCCGCATTGGTGAGGATGCCGATGGCCACCCCGAACAGCAGCAACCGGGTGTGGCCGAGCCGGGCCCGGCGCGCTAGGTGGATCAGCAGCATGGTCACCACCAGGGCGCCGCCGAAGGCCGCCAGCGACAGCCCCCAGCCCGGCAGGTAGACCCCGAGGGACCTGGCCACCGCCATCGCCACCATGGCGGCGAGGCCAGCCCCGCTCGAGACGCCGAGCAGGCCGGGTTCGGCCACAGGGTTGTGCAGCATCACCTGCAGCACGGCGCCGCCACAGGCGAGTGCCGCACCCGCCAGCAGGGCCAGCAGGGCGCGCGGCAGCCGCAGCTCCAGCAGGATGCGCAGCTCCAGCTCCCCCAGGGGTTGCCAGGGCAGCAGCACGAACTCCCCCAGGGCGAGGGAGAGCAGGAAGAGAGAGAGCACGAGCAGCGACAGGGCGAGCAGCCAGTGGCGCTGCCAGCGCTGCTGGCGGTGGATGAGAGCGAGATACACGCGGGATCCCCGAAATGAGACAGGTGCCGCCCCCGAACCGGGGGCCAGCAGGAAAGCTGCATGATAACAGCGCGTTACCACCCAAGGTCAAGGCTGGTAAGGCTTGGCCAGCGTCGCTATCTCGCCGCTCTCCACCATGGTCTGCAACGCCTGCGCCAGCGCAGGCCCGAGCGCATGATGGGGTGAGTGCTTGCTCATGCCCAGGTAGAGCACCACGGGGTGGGGCGGGCGGTAGTCCGCCTTGATGAGGCCGGCGTCGTTGCGCTGACTCAGGGCGTAATCCACCTGGCAGTCGGTGCCTATCATCAGGGGCAGATGACCCCGCTCCACCATGCGCTGCAACTGATCCTCGGTGGGCACCCCGTGCTTGTCGAGCCGGCCGTCGTCGTCGAAGGGGGCGAAATAGGCGGAGTTGAGCACATAGCCTATCTCCCTGCCGCGCAGATCCTCGTAGGTTTTCAGGGTGGCCACCGCCGCCGCCTTGCCGTAGAAGGCAGGCCTGCACTGGTAATAGGCCGGTTGCAGGTAATCGATGAAGGCCGCCCGCTCTCGCGTGTGGGCCAACCCTATCATCAAGTCCGCCTGACCTGTCTGCATCTGCTTGAGTGCCCGTCCCCAGGGCACCCGCTTGAGGGTGAGCACTATGCCGCTGCGAGCCTGCAACTGGCGCAGAATGTCGATATCCAGACCATGGAACTCGTCGTTCTGCGCGAGCATGCGAAACGGGGGCCAGACATCGGTCACCACCGTCAGGGTTGGCGCTCCGTTCGCCATCGCGGTAACGGGCGTCATACAGGCAAACAACAGACCAAGCACTCCCCAGCTTGTCTTGCCCATCCAGTTTCAACCTTCTGTTGCCACATCCTTGTGGGTTAAAAATACCCTCAAGCCCCACTTATGGAAACCCGTGGAGTCGAGATAAAATGCATTGATTTCAAAGGAGAACCTAATGAACCCTATCATCACCAGTATCGGTCTGCTGATCTGCAGCAACGTCTTCATGACCTTCGCCTGGTATGCCCATCTCAAGAGCATGAACCACAAACCCTGGATCATCGCCGCCCTGGTGAGCTGGGGGATCGCCCTGTTCGAGTACCTGCTGCAGGTGCCCGCCAACCGCATCGGCCACACCGTGCTGACCGTCGGTCAGCTCAAGATCCTGCAGGAGGTGATCACCCTCACCGTGTTCGTCCCCTTCTCCATCTTCTATCTGAAGGAGGACCTGAAGTGGGACTATCTGTGGGCCGGCCTGTGCATCCTGGGCGCGGTGTTTTTTGTTTTTCGCGAGAAACTGACCGGTGCCTGAGGCTGTACACTCAAGCACATTGCTCCCCCTATTTCTTTGAGTGACGAGGCAACACATGGAATTGCGAGACATGCTACAGATCCTGGCCAAGCAGGATGGCTCCGACCTCTATCTCTCCACCGGCGCCCCCCCCTGCGCCAAGTTCAACGGCGCCCTGCGCCCCCTGAACGAGGTGCCGCTCGAGCCGGGCGTGGTGGCCAGGATAGCCGCCGAGCTCATGGACTCGGAGCAGAAGCAGCAGTTCGAGAAGGAGCTGGAGATGAACCTCGCCATCTCCCTGCCCCAGATAGGCCGCTTTCGGGTCAACATCTTCAAGCAGCGCAACGAGGTCTCCCTGGTGGCGCGCAACATCAAGACCGAGATCCCCCGCTTCGAGGACTTGAAGCTCCCCCCCGTGCTGCTCGACACCATCATGGAGAAGCGCGGCCTGGTGCTCTTCGTCGGCGGCACCGGCTCTGGCAAGTCCACCTCGCTCGCGGCCCTCATCGACCATCGCAACCGCAACAGCGGCGGCCACATCATCACCATCGAGGATCCGGTAGAGTTCGTCCATCGCCACCGCAAGAGCATCATCAACCAGCGGGAGGTGGGGGTGGATACCCGCAGCTTCCACGCGGCCCTGAAGAACACCCTGCGCCAGGCGCCGGACGTCATCCTCATCGGGGAAATTCGCGACCGCGAGACCATGGAACATGCCCTGGCCTTCTCCGAGACCGGTCATCTGGCCATCTCCACCCTGCACGCCAACAACGCCAACCAGGCGCTGGATCGCATCATCAACTTCTTCCCCGAGGAGCGCAGACCCCAGCTGCTCAACGATCTTGGCAACAACCTCAAGGCGTTCGTCTCCCAGCGGCTGGTGAAGACCACGGAGGGCGGCCGCCGGGCGGCGGTGGAGGTGATGCTCGGCACCCACACCATTCGCGATCTCATCAAGCGCGGCGAGTTTGGCGGCCTCAAGGAGATCATGGAGAAATCCAGGGCCCTTGGCATGGTCACCTTCGACAGCACCCTGTTCGATCTGGTGGTGGAGGGGGTGATAGACGAAGAAGAGGCGGTCAAGAACGCAGATTCCCAGAACAACCTGCGCCTCAAGATAAAACTCTGGCGCGAGAAGGGGCAGATAGGCAACAGTGCGGCGGCCAGCGGCTGGAGCCTGGAGCCCACCAAGGATGATAACAACGATCTCTTCTAGTCAGGTGCGGCCCTCCCCCGCCACACCCGGCCGCCGTCGCGGCCGGGTGTTCAACAAGAGCACGGCGGGTCCCTCTCCCTTCGCGCAGCCCTCTGCCCTCTGACCTTCATTCGACCACACACCGAGCCCTCCCCTGATTGGCAATGGCGCGCGCTCACATAAATGACAAAAAAATCAGTTTGAATCCCCACCCGGGTTGAAAACCCTTTCAAGAAGGCCTCAAAGGAGGCACCATTGAGGAGGTATATCAATAAAGGGGTATTCAATGTTGTTACAACCAGCCAACACAGCAAGGTCCAGACAGTTATTGAACGAGACCATGGCGTTGGTGTTAGCCGGGGGGCGAGGCAGTCGGCTCCAGCAGTTGACGGACAACAGGGCAAAACCGGCCGTTCATTTTGGCGGCAAGTTCCGCATCATCGACTTCGTCCTCTCCAATTGCATCAACTCCGGGATCCGCCGGATCGGCGTGGTCACCCAGTACAAGTCCCACAGCCTGCTGCGTCACCTGCAGTCGGGCTGGTCCTTCCTGCGCTACCAGATGAACGAATTCATCGAGCTACTGCCGGCCCAGCAGCGCATTGACGAGGTCAGCTGGTATCGCGGCACCGCCGATGCGGTCTACCAGAACATGGACATCATTCGCGAGCACGGCCCCAAATATGTGGTGGTGCTGGCGGGGGATCACATCTACAAGATGGATTACGCCGCCATGCTGCTCGATCACGTCAACCTGGGCAGCCGGGTGACGGTGGCCTGCATCGAAGTGCCGCGCCAGGAGGCCAGCGCCTTCGGCGTGATGGCGGTGGACGAGAGCCGCAAGATCAACGCCTTCGTCGAGAAGCCCGCCGACCCGCCTGCCATCCCGGGCAAACCCGACACAGCGCTGGCCTCCATGGGGGTCTACATCTTCGACGCCGACTACCTCTATCAACTGCTGGAAGAGGATCTCGCCAACCCGCAGTCCCACCACGATTTTGGCATGGACGTGATCCCGCGGGTGGTCAAGGAGGGCACCGCCTATGCCCATCCGTTCAGCCTCTCCTGCGTCGGCTGCTGCCCGCAGAAACGCCCCTACTGGCGCGATGTGGGGACGGTGGACTCCTTCTGGGAGGCGAACATGGATCTCGCCTCGGTGACCCCCGAGCTCGACATCTACGATCAGGACTGGCCCATCTGGACCAGCCAGAAGATGACGGCCCCCGCCAAGTTCGTGCAGGATCAGAACGGCCAGCACGGCATGACCATCAACTCCCTGTTCGCCGGCGGCACCATAGTCAGCGGCTCCTTCATCGTGAGCTCTGTGCTGTTCAACAACGTGCGGGTCGACTCCTTCTGCACCCTGGATCAGGCGGTGATCTTCCCCGGGGTCGAGATAGGGGCCGGTTGCCGGTTGCGCCGGGTGGTGATCGACAAGGGTTGCCGGTTGCCGGAAGGGCTGGTGGTGGGGGAGAACGCCTGCGAGGATGCCCGCCGCTTCTATCGCTCCGAGCAGGGCATAGTGCTGGTCACCCAGGCGATGCTGGCCAGGCTGTGATGGCCCAGCAACCCTCCCGCCATGTCGGCAACAGACAAAAAAAGAGACCCGCACTGGCGGGTCTCTTGTTGTCAGCCGACGCTCTCTGGCGGCAGCGCGCTCAGCGCTGCTGTACCAGGCCGATTCGGCCGGGTTCGCACCACTCGAACATCACCTCCTCGCTCTTGCCGCAGCAACTGCCGCCGCACACCCGGGTCTCCCGCTTGGTGACGCGGCCCTTGCGCATCCAGACGCCGAGCATGGCCTCCACCGCATCCTCCGAGGTGTGGAAGTGGCGGGCCAGCTCCCGCCGGCTCACCCTCTGCTGCGCCGCCAGATAATCACCCAGCTCTCGCAATATCATGGCGTGACCTCCTCTTGATGGGGACATCCCCTCGCTTGAGCCGTCACAGGGTCACCACCTTGCGGGCGACTATGTCCCCGTGGCGGCGACCGAACCACCACAGCAGCGCCAGGGAGAGCCCGTAGCTCAGGGTCCAGAGCAGGCTCTGCTCGGGGTGAGCGGCAAAGGTCGCCAGCTGGTAGAAGAGGGTGGCGCACATGAAGGCCATGTAGTTGCACCAGGCGGCGGTGAACAGGGCCCACTGACGACCGGTCTCCCGCACCAGGGCGCCCATGGCGGCGGCACAGGGCATGTAGAGCAGCACGAACAGCAGGTAGGCGAAGGCACCGGCCGCCCCGTCGAAGTGGGTCTGCATGTTGCCATAGGTGGAGGTATCCACCTCCTGGGCCTCGGCGGCCGCCTGCTGATCGGCCAGCTCCCCGACCTTGAGCCCCATGGGATCGGCGGGGTCGATGTCCGCCAGGTTGGCGGGAATGGTGGCCAGCGCCTCCTTCAGGCTGCCGAGCAGGGAGTATTCACTCTCCTCCTCGTCACCGGTGCTGCCGGCATAAAGGCTGTTGAGGGTGGCGACCACAGCCTCCTTGGCGAAGATGCCGGTGAGGATGCCGACCGTGGCCTGCCAGTTCTCCTCCCGTATCCCGATGGGGTGCAGTACCGGGGTCACCGACTGGCTGATCTTGCTCAGCACCGAGTCTTCCTGATCCTGGTTGCCGAAGCTGCCGTCGGTGCCCAGCGAATTGAGCACGCTCAGCACCGCCACCATCAGCACTATGGTCTTGCCCGCGCCGAAGATGAAGGCCTTGAGTTTTTGCCAGGTACGCAGCCCCACGTCCACAGGACGGGGCCACTCGTAGTCCGGCATCTCCATCACCATGGAATCGCTCTTGCCCGGCAGCAGGGTGCTGCGCAGGAAGAGGCCGGTGAGCACCGCCACCAGTATGCCGAGCAGGTAGAGGCCGAACACCAGGTTCTGGCCCGATTCGGGGAAGAAGGCCACCGCGAACAGGGCATAGACCGGCAGCCGGGCGCCGCAGGACATGAAGGGCGCCATGGCCGAGGTCATCAGCCGCTCGCGCTCCGACCCCAGAGTACGGGTCGCCATCACCGCGGGCACGGTGCAGCCAAAGCCCATCAGCATGGGGACGAAGGCCTTGCCGGGCAACCCGAGGCGGCGCATCAGGGCATCCACCACGAAGGCGGCGCGGGCCAGATAGCCCGAGCTCTCCAGCACGGCGAGGAACAGGAAGAGGCAGCCCACCACGGGGATGAAGGTCGCCACCGTCTGCAGACCGGCGCCGACCCCGTCAGCGAGCACGGCTCCCAGCCAGTCGGGGGCCGACACTAGCCCCAGCAGGTGGTGCACTCCGTCCACGAACAGGGCCCCCCCCAGGATGTCGAAGAAGTCGATGAAGGCGCTGCCCACCTTGATGGCGAACATGAACATCAGGTACATCACCAGCAGGAAGAAGGGGATCCCCACCCAGCGGTTGAGCAGCATCCTGTCCAGCCGCTCGCTCTGGGCGACGGTGAGCTTGCCCTGATGGCGGCACGCCTGCTGGCACCAGTGGTGGATGTGGCCGTAGCGCAGATCTGCCAGTTGCAGATCGATGTCCTGGGCGTGGTGGGCGCGGCTCACCACGTTGTCTGCCGCCGCCTGCTGACCCGCCGCCAGGGTCTCCTGCATGGCAACGTCCTCCTCCAGCAGGCGCAGGGCACGGCCGCGGTCACTGAGGTGGTGAGGGGCGAGCAGGGTCTCGAGCTCGGCGATGTCGGCTTCCAGCGGCTGACCGTAATCGAGCACCAGGGCGGGCTGGGGCTGGCCGATGAACCGGTGGATCTGCTCCTTGAAGGCCGCCACCTGCTGGCGATTGTGGGCCGAGAGCGACACCACAGGGCAACCGAGCGCCTGGCCGAGCAGCCCCTCGTCTATGGTGATGCGGCGCTTTTGCAGCAGATCCATCTTGTTGAGCACCACCACCATGGGCAGGCCCAGCTCCCGCAGTTGCAGGGTGAGATAGAGGGAGCGCTCCAGGTTGGCGGCATCGATGACGTTGAGCAGCAGGTCCGGCTGCTGGCCCTGCACGAAGCGACTGGCGATCTGTTCGTCCAGGCTCGCCTCCTGATTGGCCAGGGAGTAGATACCGGGCAAGTCCATCAGGGTGTAATCCTGCCCCTTGGCGGAAAACTCGCCCATCTTCTTGTCGACGGTGACCCCGCTCCAGTTGCCCACCTGCTGGCGGGCACCGGTCAGGGCGTTGAACAGCGAGGTCTTGCCGCTGTTGGGGTTGCCTACAGTTACCAGGGAGTAGTTCATACCGGTTCGACCTCGATTTGCTGGGCCAGGCTCTTTTGCATGGAGAGGCAGATGCCCTGGCACTGGATCTGGAGCGGATCCCCCAGGGGGGCCGCCCGCAGATAGAGGATCTCGGTCTGGGGCAGGAGCCCCATCACCATCAGCTTGCGTCGCAAGGCGCGGCCAAGCTGGTTCATGTTCTTGATACGAGCACGCTGCCCCGGCGACAACTCTGTGAGTACCATGACGGGCTCCTGAAGTTAAACAAGAATAATTCGCTTTTAGTGGGGAGGATTATAAGCTGTGCCCTCAACATTTATTTGCGTAAAATCAAACTCCGCTTAGCTAACCGACAAAGTATTGCCATGAGTCACGACAACAACAGCCGCCTGGTCTACAGCACGGACGGCGGCATGATCAAGGAATCCGCCCCCACCCAGAGCGCCTCCCCCTTCCCCGCCGACGGGGTCGTGCGCATCCGCCGCGAGACCAAGGGGCGCAAGGGCGCCGGTGTCATCACCATTCACGGCGTGCCGGCCGAACAGCAGAAAACCATCGCCACCCTGCTCAAGAAGAAGTGCGGCACCGGCGGCGGCCTCAAGGAGGGGATCATCGAGATCCAGGGGGACAAACGGGACCTTATCAAGGCCGAGCTGGAGAAGGCCGGCTTTCAAGTCAAGCTGGTGGGCGGCTGATCCCCCTGCCACACGCCTTGCTTCGGAGGACGTTTTTCCCTAGAATGCCGGCTCCCATCGAGGGGGAGTAGTCTCGCCACGGGTGCCAACCCGGTGCGCGATCCTGATCAACATACTTGGTGCCAACTCACCATGGTCAGGGTGATCCGGGCAATGCCGGATTTGACAAGACCTTTGACGGGCCAGTGCCAATACCGGGGACGGATGGCGCAGGCTTGTCTCTGGTTTATAACAATTCCGTCCCCCGGTCATTTTTATGGAAGCCTTGTTAACCTCAACCCTGAGCGTGGCCATCGCCGAAATCGGCGACAAGACCCAGCTCCTGGCGTTGCTGCTCATCTGTCGTTTTCGCAAACCCTGGCCCATCATCGCCGGCATGCTGGTCGCCACCCTGCTCAACCATGCGGGGGCCGCCTGGATAGGGGAGTTCATCAGTCGCTGGATGGATCCCAAGGTGATGACCTGGCTGGTCGCCGGCGCCTTCATCGCCATGGCTGTCTGGATCCTGGTGCCGGACAAGATGGAGGATGAAGAGAGTTCGCTCGACAAATACGGCCCCTTCATGGCCACCTTCGTGCTGTTCTTCATCGCCGAAATCGGCGACAAGACCCAGATAGCCACAGTGCTGCTGGCGGCCAAGTACGACTCACTGACCCAGGTCATCACCGGCACCACCCTCGGCATGATGCTGGCCAACGTGCCCGTGGTGCTGCTTGGCAAGCTGGGAGCCGACAAGCTGCCCCTCCAGGGGATCCGCATCGCCTGCGCCATCCTCTTCGTGGGTCTGGGCGCCAGCACCCTGATCTTCGTCTGACCCACCAGCAACGAGGGGACGGGATGGGCGTGAGCACCCATCCATGTCCCCGTCTGCCCGTCATCAGAGCCCCCTCCTCCCGGTCGGGGCTTTTTTGTTACTCATGCCCTGCCCCTGTCGCATCAGCACCACCGGGGTCTGCCCCGGGACGCGGCGCCGTGCCATAATGCCTTATCTCTCAGGCACGACGGCTTCAGGAGCCTCGCCATGCACCTCACCTCAAGACAGACCCTGCTCGACTGGGTCAGACGCGGTCGTCTCCCCCGGGAGTCATTGCCCGCCGCCCTCACCCTCTGCGATCTGCCCCCGGCCCCCGTGCGCTGGCAGTGGCTGTTCGACAGGCTGCTGCTCTGGCTCGGCTGCCTCTGCCTGGGGGCGGGCCTGGTGTTCTTCGTCGCCTTCAACTGGCAGGCCCTGGGCCGTCTCTCCCGCCTCGCCCTGCTGGAGCTGCCCCTGCTCGCCATGCTGCTGGTGCTCTGGCGCAAGCCCCTGGCCGACACCCCGCGCCAGGCCTTGCTGCTGGCCCTGGCCCTCAACATAGGCGCCCTGCTGGCCCTGGTGGGCCAGACCTACCAGACAGGAGCCGATCCCTGGCAGCTCTTCGCCACCTGGGCCCTGTTGCTGCTGCCCCTGGCGGCGCTCGGCAGGAGCCCCCTGCTCTGGACCCTCGCCTGGCTGCTCGGCCAGCTGGCACTGGTGCTCTACTGGCGCCTCGGCCTCATCGACCTCTTCTTCTCCTTCAACGAGGAGGCCCTCGGCTGGTGCCTGACCCTTTTCAACGCCGCCCTCTGGGGGGCTCTCATCCTGGCCCCAGCCCGGCTCGCGCTCATGCCCTCCTGGCTCCCGGGGCTGGCCGCCGGGCTCGGGGTCACCCTGCTGGCCCTGCTGGCGCTGTTCGATGCCGCCTCCCCCTGGGTCTGGCCCGCCTGGCTCGCCTGGCTGGGCGCCGCCTACCTGCGCTGGCACCACAGATTCATCGCCGGGCTCGCCATGGGGTGCCTGAGCCTTATCGCCGTCACCCTCGCGGCGCTCGGCAAGTGGATGGAGCCGGACATGAACGGCTTTTTGCTGCTATCCCTCATCGCCATAGGTCTCTCCGTGATGGCCAGCCGCTGGCTGCAACAGCAACGGAGGCAGCATGTCTGATCTGATCCCCTGGCAGCACCTGCCAGCCGAGGCCCCTGTCGCCATCGGTCTCTCGGTCTTAACCAACGGCTGGCTGCAACAACAACGGAGGCAGCATGTCTGATCTGAGCCCTTGGGCAGCACCTGCCAGCCGAGGCCTCTGTCGCCACCGGTCTCTCGGTCCTCACCAACGGCTGGCTGCAACAGCAACGGAGGCAGCATGTCTGATCTGAGCCCTTGGGCAGCACCTGCCAGCCGAGGCCCCTGTCGCCACCGGTCTCTCGGTCCTCACCAACGGCTGGCTGCAACAACAACGGAGGCAGCATGTCTGATCTGAGCCCTTGGGAGAGGCTGCGGGCCGCCCATCTGGTGGAGGGCGACGCCCCCCGGGACGAGCAACCGCACTGGTCGAGCCGTTTCCTGCTCGGCATGGTGGGCTGGCTGGCCGCCCTCTTCCTGCTGTTCTTCCTGTTCATGGCCTTCGAGAGCCTGGTCCGCGAGCCGAACCACGCCCTCGTCATGGGCACCCTGCTGATGGCCGCCGCCCTCGGCCTCAACCGCCTGGCCCGGCGCAGCGATCTCTGGGATCAGTTCGTGCTGGCGCTCGCGCTCGCGGCCGATGCCTGGCTGCTCTATGGCCTCATCGACCAGATTGACCCCCACTCGGCCCCGCTCTGGCTGGGACTGGCCCTGCTGTCGCTGGCCATCGCCGCCCTGTTCGAGCACTGGCTGGTTCGCCTCTTCCACAGCTTCGCCGCCGCCATCCTGCTGACCATGGGGCTCGCCTGCCTCGGCCTGCAACTGCTGGCCCTGCCGCTGGTGATGGCCGCCCTCACCTTCTGCTGGCTGCAGGCCGAGCGCGACCCAGAACGCCATTCGCTCTATGAGTCCCTCACCCTGGGGTTGGCGCTCTCCCTGCTGGTGCTGGGGCGACTGCACCATCCCCTCTGGGACGGCGGCACCAGCGCGCTCGACGAGCTCGGGCTCTCCCGCTTGCCACTCTGGCTCAATCCCCTGCTCTGCGCCGCCCTGCTGCTCGCCGTCATGGTGAAACTGAAACTGCCGTTGCTCTATGGCCTGCCCCTGGTGGTGATCAGCGCCATCATCCCCGGCATGGGGGCCGGCGCCCTGGTGCTGGTGCTCGGCTTCTATGCCGGCAGTCTCGGGCTCATGACCCTGGCCGGCCTGCTGCTGCTCGGCTTTGGCTCCCTCTACTACTACGATCTCGGGCTGACCCTGATGACCAAATCCTGGCTGCTGCTGGGCTCGGGCGCCCTGCTGCTCGGCACCCGCCAGCTGTTGAAAATCCTCGGCAAGGAGATCGCCTCATGAGCCGTCTTGAACTCTTGCTGGCCGGCCTCGCCACACAGCCGGGCTCAGGTTCCCTGTTAGTCGGCGACAACCAAGGGCTCAAACACCAGCATGGGAGTATCCCCTTATGAGACGTCTTGCCCTATTGCTGACCGGCCTCGCCATCCTGGTGGGCATCAATGTCACCGTCTGGCGCTTCGAGCACGCCATCAGCAGCGGCGAAACCGTGCTGCTGGAGCTGGCCCCGGTCGATCCCCGCTCCCTGATGCAGGGGGATTACATGCGCCTGAGCTACGCCCTCGCCCGCCAGCTGGGGAGCCCGCACCAGGAGGGCGCCGCCACCCAGACCCTGGTCATCCGCCTCGATGAACAGCAGGTGGCGCAGCGAGTAGAGGGAGGCGCCCCCGACGCCCTGGCTCCGGACCAGCGCCTGCTGCAGGCTCGCTTGCAGCAGGGTCAGTGGTGGATTGGGCCGGATGCCTTCTTCTTCGAGGAGGGGACGGCCGCCCAGTACGAGCAGGCGCGCTATGGTGAATTCAGGCTGCAACCGGACGGCGCAACCCTGCTGGTCGGCCTGCGCGATCAGGCCCTCAAGCCCATAGGCCATACCCGTCCGGCCTGGTGATGGCGCGCGCTGTCGCCCCCCCTGTTGCGCCACGCCCTGGCATGACAACGGCGATTGTCCGCCCCTTCGGCTGGCGAAACCCCGTGGCTTGGCAACACTTGAAGCTGGGCACTCGGCAGCAGGACGGTCAGGATGAGAACAGGGATAGGAAGGATCAGGAACAGAACCGCTCTCCTGGCCACACTTTTAGCCACACTCTGGGGCGGGCCGGGGGAGATGGGGCAGGCCAGCGCCAGCCCGGCCCTTGGCAAGCTTCACTACCTCACCGAAGAGTACAAACCCTATAACTTCACCGGGGAAGATGGCTCCCCCAGCGGCTTTGCCATCGAGCTGCTGCACCAGGTGTGGCAGAAGACCGGCACCCCGCCCCAGGCGATCAGCATCCTCCCCTGGGCCCGGGGCTACTACCTGCTGACCCAGAAGCCCAACGTGGTGCTCTTCACCACCGCCCGCACCGAGGCGCGGGATCCCCTGTTCAAGTGGGCCTGCCCCATCGGCTATGCCGAAATCGTGCTGATGGGGCTGGCCAGCCATCCCCTCAAGCTCGCCCGGCTGGAGGATGCCCAGCAGCACACCATAGGGGCCGTGCGCGCCGACGTGGGGGAGCAGCTGCTGCTCAACAGCGGCTTCGACGAGCAGAAGATAATGACAGCCAACCGCCTCTCCCAGGCCCTGCGGATGCTCACCTCGGGCCGGGTCGACCTCATCTCCAGCAACAAGGCCACCCTGATGGATCTCATCCAGGCCCAGCAGCTGGATCCCGCCCTGTTCGAGGTGCGCTGGGTGCTGAGTTCGGAGCAGTTCTGCTTCGCCTTCAGCCATCCGGTGGACGATGCCCTGGTCAAGGAGTTCCAGCACGGCCTGACCCAGGTGCTGGCCAGCAGCGAGTTCCAGCGGATCCAGCACAAGTACTTCCCGGCGCCCTAGTGCCCTTCGATGCCAGCAGAGAGGCCCGTCATGGGCCTCTCGATTTCAGGGCCCGGCTCCCCTTGCTCAGCCCCTCCCTTGCCCGTCAGCCGCTTGAACTCCCTCACAAACACCATTGAATATCAGGTACTTGTCACCACTAGGGGTGACGCCAAGCCCCCGGCTCCGTAAAATGGCACCGGGAGTCTGTTGGCCCTCACTTCGGGCAAGGGGCTGCGCACCCTGGTGGTCCGGCCTTTACGGCAAGGCCCCTGAAGGCGCGCAGGACGGCAGGCCGCCGGCCCCCCTTCCCCAGGCGCTCTCTCCCAGCACTCCGGCGCCCATGGCACCGGCATCTCGTTTGAACAGCTCAGGATTGAACATGCAAGGCACAGTGAAGTGGTTGATGAGTATCTCGGTTTGCGCCCTGCTGATGGCGTGCGGCGGCGACAAGACCACGGGCAAGGCCTGTCTTGGCGCCAACAATGACTCTCTGGTGGAGGGGATGCAGGACAAATGCAAGGCGGGCGACACTGTGGCCACCAAGCACCCGGCCTATTTCTGCGACTTCAACTACGCCGTCGCCTACAACAGTTACAACTCCGCCATCTGCGTCTACTCGGGGGCATTGAAACCGGAGCGCACCACCGAGAAGTCATGACCCGGGCAACCCCGCCAGGAGTGGCCATCAGGTAGCGGGGTGAGTGGCCCGAACCTTGTGGCTCTGGCCCTTCGGGCCAAAATCGGGACTTTGGCCCGCTATTTGACCCGCATCAGGCGGTGGCACTGCCCACCGAGCTCCAGCTGGACCACCTGGGAGCGGGCCATGGCATCGACCCGGGCCAGCATCTCGGCGCTGTAGCCCTTGCGGTGCATCCACTGCATAGGCTCCTCGAAACTGCCTTCGTTGACGATGAAGGTGTCGGTGTAGGCATCCTTGATGATGCTGACCACCCAGATGCGCTGCTGAAACTCACAGATCTCCGCAAAGAGGGTGGCCACTTTCGCCGCCAGGGCGCGGTAATGGCCGATAACAGGGTTTGCCATGGTAGAGAGTGCCTGTGTTGAGGGAGACGCATCCTAGCATCCCCGGCGCGGGGGCAACAATGCGCGGCATCAAGGGCGCGGCGCCTGGCCTCACTCCCATGAATCGGGGCGCCCTGGATGCCAGGTGCCCCTCACCCCAGCGCGCGGCGCTGGCGCTTGACTTCATACATGCGCGCATCGGCCTGGCGCAGGGCCTCGTCGACGCTGGTGTGCGCCGGGTCGACCGCCACCACTCCCACGCTGGCCCCGGGGTAGTGCAGCACCCGGGACTGGATCGGCAACTGCAGCACGCTCTGCTCGAACAGCCGACGCCCGAAGCGCCGCACCGCCCCCTCGACCGTCTCCTCCCCCGGGATAGGGCCCATGCCCACGGCGACGAACTCATCGCCCCCCATCCGCGCCAACATGTCGCCACTGCGCAGGGCCGAGCCCAGTTGACGCGCCATGGTGGTGAGCAGCCGATCCCCCGCCTCGTGACCGTGGATGTCGTTGATCTGCTTGAAGCCATCGAGATCGATGAAGGCGATGAGCACAGGGTGCCCGGCCCGATCCGAGAGGGAGAACAACCGGGTCAGCTCCTGCATCAGGGCCCGGCGGTTCGGCAACCCGGTCAGGGGGTCGCAGAGGGCCTGGCGCGACAGCTCGTCGTTGGCCCGCTGCAACTGCTGCAGCAACTGCTCCCGCTCCACATGCTCGGCGATCAGCCGGGCGAAGAAGCCGATGAGCTGCTCAGAGCCCGCCACCATGGGCTTGCGCTCGGCGCTGGCGGCACACAGGGTGCCATAGAGGGAGCCGGACGAGGTACGCACCGGGCTGCTCAGATAGGTGCGAATGCCCATGATCCTGGCCGCATCCGAATCGCCCCAGCACTCGGCCACGTTGTCGGTAAACAGGCGCCCCTCATCGATGGCCCGCCGGCACAGGGTATCGCTCCAGTCCACCGCCGCCCCCTCCGGGATCTGCAGCCCGGCCACGTTGCGGGCATAGCGAATATGCTGGGTGCTCTGCCCCTCATCGATCTCGGTGAGATAGGTCGACTCCAGCCCGGTCACCGCCTCCAGCATCTCCAGCAGGGGCCGGGTCAGGCTCTCCAGATCCCGCGCCTGGGTGACCCGCTCCGACAGGGTCTGCAATATCTTGTCCATGCCGCTCTCCACTACCTGCATGTGATGGGCGACCACCTTAGCCAACTCGGGGCACGCCAGACAAGTGCGAGAAAGGGGTAGACCGGGGAAATACCACCCCGTTCACACTTTGGCGCGCCCCCCACCAGGGCCTGTGGCCCCGCACCACCCCGGGCGTGGGGCCATAACTTTGAACCAGCGCAAAAAACCTGTCGATTCTGACACTTGAGTCAGCAATATCCATGGATCGGGCCCCCTCGGCTCCGTAGGATGGGAGTGGGTGCCCGTTGGCCCCTTTTCCTAAGCCAGGGTCAGCGGCGCATTGTGGTAGCGACAGCCAGGGGCGGCAGCGACGGAATTTGGCCGGCTTCCCGGTTCTCGGCGGATGCCAGCCCGGCATCCCGCGCCTCGGCAAGGGGCGAGGATTCCATCCTCGATGGGGTTTCCGACGGCCCCGGGACAAGCAGGGTCGATTAGCGAAGCGTAATCGTCCACGGTAACCATCCCCTCCCCCCAACGGGAGAGGCGTAGGGTGCAATAAGCGGAGCGCATTGCACCAGGGTAACCATCCCCTCGCCCCTTGGGGGAGAGGGCTAGGGTGAGGGGTCGCCAACCTCTTTGGCATGGCTTCACCAGTAGGGTCGAGTAGGGTCGATTAGCGAAGCGTAATCGTCCGCGGTAACCATCCCCTCTCCCCTTGCGGGAGAGGGTTAGGGTGAGGGGTTGGGTAACTTGGGCATGGCTTCGCCATGCAGGACACGAGGGCGCTGCCCTCGACGGGGTTTCGCCCGCCCTTCGGGCTTGGGCGAGTGACTTTTCTTTGCGTGGCCAAAGAAAAGTCACCAAAAGAAAGGCCACCCCGCTTGTTCGCCCTCCTGCGTCGGGTTCCCTCGGTTCAGGCAAAAGGTCTGGCGGAACGACGCAGACGGTACATCCCTGTACCGCCTGCGTCTGCGCCGTCGTCCATGACGGCGCTCCTGACCTTGTGCCTTCACCTCGGCGAACAACAGGGGGGCAACACCCAACCCGCAACCCCGAGGCCAGCTAACCAAACCCAATGTATTCGGGACCATGATCGGGAGGGTTGTTATCTCTGATCCGGCCCCTCACCTACCGTATGGCAAGACCAAATTGTCGCACCTATGCAACAAGCACAATCGACATGGCAAAAATTAATATGAGTACAGCAACAAGCGGTACACCGTCCTATCGAGGAATGACCTTATATTAAAGGCCCGATAGTGAGTGTTTCGCAGTGACATAACCTTATTTGTTTCAAATATCCAATTACGCTTTACTGATTTAATCTCCATCTTTACAGACAATGCTAACAGGATGAAAACAAACAATGATTAACGTAACAGATACAACTAGAGAGCTGATACTTAAGATCTGGGATGATGATTATTACATTGTTGCGGCAGGAGATCAGGCTCCCACAAAAAATGATGTGATAAATCTTGGAGAGAAGTATGGAATTAAATTTCCGGATGACTATATTTCTCATGCTGTTGGAGAGTTGGGTGGATTCTTTATAGAGGTTAAAGAGGAATTGTGGCCATATGCAGAAGCTCTGGCTGTGGCACCATTTTGGGAGTTTTTGCGAGGTGTTTATTCTTACGCTTATAGCGAGGATGCTCCTGAATGGATGAATATTCATATAGCAGCAGAACAGTTCAAAGAATTGGGGCACAATGTAATTCCAGTTCTCAAGGTTTGGGCTGATGCCAATGTCTATTGTTATGATGAAGAGGGCAAAATAGTAAAGTATTTGCATGAAGAGGATGCCTTTGAGCACGTAGATAAAACCTGGTTTGAATTGATCGAACATGAACTTAATGAACTAGCTGAAAGGAAAAATAGAAAGCTTAAGAAATAGACCATCAGCCAGCACGTATTCATAGTCATTAAATTAATTCAATGCCATTTCTGATAACCAGGATTTTGGGACAAGCTTGTTGCCGTTAGTCTTGAACAAGCAATGGCCGTCATCCTTACCTTGTACCCCAATCTCGGAGAACAACAGGGGGACAACACCCAACCCGCAGCACCGAGGCAAATATCAGATATAGGGTGCATGCCGATCAGAGTTAGAGGTGTAATTCACTTCGTTCATTACATCCTACGATATATACCGCTTTCTATGAAATTATTTTCCACCAGCAATAAGTATTTTCTGGATTTATATGAGCAAAAAATTAATTGAAAACCTGAAGTTATTTAACCGTAAAGAGCGGTTTTATTTGGTTGGCCAAATGCTGGGCAATCCTGATTTTCGTATGGATGACAAACAGCTTGATAAAATATCCGAGTTAATAGATACACAAATCACCAGAGAATACTTTGCAGCGATGGATTATCACCTTGACTGGATCTATGCCAGCTTGTTTCTCACCCAAAACCACGACGAAAAACCATTTCCACGTAACTTCATCGATAATAAAAAGGTAGACTTGCAAATATCAGGCACTCAAGAGGATGTCGACTTTCTTATTGCCTTTGTTGACCACGAAAACACAACCCATATTGTGATGGTTGAGGCTAAAGGAGACAGCTACTTTAGCAACTCTCAGTTAGACAGTAAAAACAAACGATTCAAGGCTATTTTCGGCAACGAAAATACATGGCCCAATATCAAACCTCACTTTTTAATTTGCAGTCCTAAAGAGCCACAAAACGTAAGCGTTGAAGATCCCGCCTATTTTATGCTTACCAAAGATCATAATATTATTTGGTTCCCGCTTGTAATGGATACAGGGAAAAATAAAGTGACCCGATGTATGGGGAGCGAGGAAAACAACAAACCATCTAGTGAAGGCGACCATTGGAAGGTTGAAAACCGCTCTTAGAAATTGCGGTAAAATCTTCTTTATTCATTACCCCTGTCCTTTCGAAGTAGCGATTGGGGAAATCCTTATCTCAGAGCCAACCCCTCGCCCATCCCATAGCAAACCAGATTGTCGCACTTAGGCAACTAGGCAACTAGGCAACTAGGCAACTAGGCAACTAGGCAACAGGCATATCGACATGGTTGCATAGGTGAAAAAATCATTGTGAACAGAGCAGCAAGTGGCATGCCGCTCTCTCGTAAAATAACTTTATGTTGAATGGATCACATTAAGCAATTTATCCACGGAAATATTTTCACGAACATCAGAATATGCCCCAAATATAATCAACGCTCCATTTCACATATCAAAAAACCCCTCTCAATATAGATAATTAATATTCTAAAGACAAGGATTATAAATGAACTTTAACAGCAAGGAAGATTTAATAACTGCACTGACATATGACATTAAGCGAAATAAAAATATAACTTTTCTCTTTGGCTCAGCCATTAGCATAGATGGCAATGGTGTTGGTGTCCCATCTGTTAAAGGAGTAATTAATATAATACAAGATTTCATTTCTGAAGTTGGATTAAAAGAACAATATGAGTCTAGATTATCAAATTGCGATTCCACCTCTGTTTATCAAGAAAGCTTTGATTTTCTTTTCAACATTTGTGGTGCTGATGACGTACAAGAAATAATGAAGAGAGTAATGGATAAGGCTAAAGATGAAAATGGTTCTTGGTTAATAACAAAGACTATTCGATCTTTAGCGAAAATAGCAAGCAAGTCTAAAATAAGAAACATTTTTACAACAAACTTCGACCCACTTATTGAAGAATCGTTTAGTGAGATTGGATTAGAGTTTATTTCAATATTTGCCACAAATGACTCTCACATAGACAATTTCACTCATTACAGCAATGACAAGACAAACATTGTTCATCTTCATGGCTTTTGGGATGGTGATACTATGCACACACCAAACCAATTAAACTCTCAAAGAGAAAGACTGAAAGCATCTCTTAAAAAGTTTTTTTCTAAAACCAATTTATATATAATCGGATATGGTGGATGGGATGATATTGTAAACCAAACACTGATAGAACTTGTCAACGAAAGGACAGCACCTGTAAATATAAAATGGTGTTTTTATGAAAGTGATCGAGACCTTATTATAAACCATAACAAGAATATCTTAGATAAATTTAATCCACTTATTTCACAAGGTCGCTTTACTGCTTTTTATGGTATTGATTGCGAAGACACTTTATATCAAGTCTGCAAAGCAACTTCCGAAATACCTGAGGTAAATACAAAACAAACAAAAATAATTCCTCTCGAAGAGATATTCAATAAAAATAAATCCAAGAAAAAGACAGCAGAAATAAAAATTTTTAACAATCCGATTGATATATCACATAAAAATATCAGAGTTAAAGAGCAAGGGTTAGCCTTAGAGTATTTAAACCTTCATGGTGGATTTATATTAAATTGTAAGTGGGGATATGGAAAGCTAGGATTTATTGCATCATTCTTATCCGATGCATTCAAGCATAACTTACTCAGAGTAGATCTCACTGACTCAAAAACTAAGGATGATATTGAGCAAAAATTCAAGTCAGATATTGGTGTTGACTTCACATATCTTGTGGCAGCAGGTTTAAATCAACCAGCAGTAATCATGTTTGACAATATTAATTCACTAGAAGATAGCGGCAAAGTTTATTTAAATGAAATCCACTCTATTTGCAGTGAAAATAAAGAGTTTGTCAGTGCTATTTTTATAACATCTAGTGAATTACACATTAATGCGAAAGAAATCATATTAGACTATTTAACTCCTAATGATGTGTATAACTATATAAATACAGGTGATAGTCCAGCAAAAATTAATGGTGAGCAATTAGAACGTCTACGACACCTGACTTCAGGCTTGCCATTCAAGTTAGATATGATCAAGTCTTACATGAAGGTCACATCAATAGATGAAATACTTGATGATGGCAGCCAAGAAATTAGAGACACATTTGAGCATATTCCTGATGATGTACCTAAAGCATACGTTGCTTCGATTAATGAGCTTGCAGCATCAGAAAACCAAACTAAAAAACGTCAATATGAGCTCTTGAAAATATTGAGTGTCATTGAATACGGAGAAGAAACGAAATCCATAAAAAGAACCTTTTCTCAATACAGGTTTAAAATTAACGACTTTGTTAATCTAGCTGAGCGAGACTTAATCTATAGCGTTCACATTGATGACATCGCAAAAATAATAATTAACAAAATAAATCCATTAATAAGGGATTATGTCTTATCAAAAATACATCATCAACAATTAATTGATATTAGAAAGCAAGCTGTAGGCCTGATTCTTGGTGATACTTGGCATGGAGGAAAAGTTCAAGTAAAACTTCCAGCAATGTCACTACTTAATAATATAGAGTTTCATCCTGGTAATACACATGCCATGTTAGTAAACCTGTTAAAGGAATGCGAATATGATGAGGATGAATGCAATGCAATTATCAGGGCAGCGGTATCATACTGTATGATACTAAATAGAGAGAGCCGATATAAAGAATTGGTTTATTTTTCGAGAAGCATACATGACATCACCTGTAGCATGGGGATATACTCGTCAGATAACAATAAAATAAAATATTATCTTGCAGATGGTTATAGAATGTTAAGCAAACATGATGAGTCGACATCCCTTATAAATGAATACTTAGCTAGTACGCCTTCTTCGTCCTCGCAATACAATAAAGAAATCCACTATGACATGTTATCAACCTTGGCAAGGATTTATTCCAGCAATAATGATGACAGAGCATATTCAATAGTACGCGAAATAAAAAAAGGCTCCGCAAAGAATTCTCATAGACGATTATTAGCCGACTCAATACTGGCAGAGAAATTACCAAGAGAAAAACAAATTGAAAAATTAAAAAGAATAGAGAAAACAGCAAGAGGACATGACTATATAATTCTAGCTAATAATATCACTCTGTCACTATCATCCTTAGAACCAGCAAAAGAAAATGAATATTTAACGAAGGTTCTGGAAACAGAACAAAGTACATATACATTAGTCAGAGCTATGCTAAGAAGACTGAAGATATTTTTAACTAAATCACCAAATGCTACATTAACGGAAAAGGACCTAAGTAAGTTGTTTGATGCATATAACTATCTCTTCTCACAAAGAATTGATGGGTTATTTAATGACTGTCATGATTTAATATGGAAGGTTTTAACAAACAGAGGTGAGGTTGATGACCTATTCATATTTTTTGACAGAAGCTCATTAGTATGGCGAGTCAGTGGCAACCAAGATAAAGAAATAACGTATTTATTGAACATAAAAAATATTATTGATGAGGAACCTCAACGATTTAACAGAATTAGAGTTGAGCATGTTCAAAATCGTTTGGTGCTGTTAAGCCAAAAATAATATATTTTCTTCTTCATTACACCAACTATAAAATGCAGCTTTGAACTGCCAAACAATATTTATGCTCAGATGATAACTGATACCCTAGGCAGGCACGGTATTGGTTCCCCCTGCAAACCGCCGAGTCGAGTTCAACGGGTCAGGAGCGCCATCAGGGATGATGGCGCAGCCGCAGTCGGCATAGGGGCAAAATCGGATCAGGGCGAGCACTGCTCGACCCGATTTGGCGCAAGAACAGGGAGGTTCGAAGCGGGCTTTGGCCAAAGCCAGGGATGGCGTAGGCCAAAGTGCCGTCTGCGGCGCTCCGTCCGACCCATTGGACGAGACGAGGGACCCCGCGAAGCGGGCGATTTGCCGGGGGAGAAGACCTTTGGTGTTATTTGCCAATAAAGAGCGGGTCTTTCCAAAGTCACTCGCCCCAGCCCGAAGGTCGGGCGAAACCCTGTCGAGGGCTGCGCCCTCGCGTCCAGCATGGCGAGGCCATGCCATTCAAGCGTGGGACGACATTCAGCCGAGGAATGACATGAGCTCCCCTCACCCTAACCCTCTCCCCCAAGGGGAGAGGGGATCAGAGCGCAGGCCACCGAGGCTCAAGAGGTGTCGAAGGAAAAGCCACAAACAAAAACCGCAGCCCAAGGCTGCGGTTTTTTTATTGGGTCAAGCTGTTGGCGCGAGCAGCGCCACCGGCCTTAGGCGCGGCGCCAGCTGGTCTTGCCGGCGCTGTCTTCCAGCACGATGCCCATCTCGGTGAGACGGGCTCTAGCGGCGTCGGCCGCGGCCCAGTTCTTGTCGGCACGGGCCTGGTTGCGCTGGGCGATCAGTTGCTCGATCTCGGCCACTTCGTCGTCCGCTTCGTTGCCCTTCAAGAAGGCGTCCGGGTCTTGCTGCAGAATGCCGAGCACGGCGCCCAATTCCCGCAGGCGGGCACCCAGGCCAGCGGCGACCTGGATGTCTTCGGCCTTCTGGCGGTTGATCTCGCGCACCAGGTCGAACAGGGCGGAGTAGGCTTCCGGGGTGTTGAAGTCGTCGTCCATGGCATCGACAAAGCGGGCCACCTGCTCGTCGCCACCGGCGGCGGCAGCCACCGGCAGGTCGCGCAGGGCGGTGTACATCCGCTCCAGGGCGGCGCGGGCCTGCTTCAGGTTCTCTTCCGAGTAGTTGAGCTGGCTGCGGTAGTGGCCGGACATCAGGAAGTAGCGCACGGTTTCGGCGTCAAAATGGGCCAGGACGTCGCGGATGGTGAAGAAGTTGCCAAGGGACTTGGACATCTTCTCCTTGTCCACCATCACCATGCCGCTGTGCATCCAGGTGTTGACGTAGTCGCCACCGTGGGCGCAGCAGGACTGGGCGATCTCGTTCTCGTGGTGGGGGAACTGCAGATCCGAGCCGCCGCCGTGGATGTCGAAGTGGTTGCCAAGGTGCTTGGAGTTCATGGCGGAGCACTCGATGTGCCAGCCGGGACGGCCCGGGCCCCAGGGGCTGTCCCAGGTCGGCTCGCCGGGCTTGGACATCTTCCACAGCACGAAGTCCAGCGGGTTGCGCTTGGCTTCGACCACGTCGACCCGGGCGCCGGCCTGCAGCTGCTCCAGATCCTGACCGGAGAGCTTGCCGTAGTCGGCGAAGGACTCGACGATGAACATGACGTCACCGTTGTCCGCCACGTAGGCGTGCTCTTTCTCCAGCAGGGTTTCCACCAGGGCGATGATTTCACCAATGTGCTGGGTGGCGCGGGGTTCGATGTCCGGGCGCAGCATGCCGAGGGCGTCGAAGTCCTGGTGCATGTCGCCGATCAGGCGCTCGGTGAGGTCGTCACAGGTGACCCGGGTCTCGGCGGCGCGCTTGATGATCTTGTCATCCACGTCGGTGATGTTGCGCACATAGGTGAGATCGTAACCGGCGTAACGCAGGTAACGGGCCACCACGTCGAAGGAGACGAAGGTGCGGCCGTGGCCGATATGACAGTGATCGTAGATGGTGACGCCACACACATACATGCCCACCTTGCCCGGGTGGATAGGTTTGAATTCTTCTTTTTGACGAGTGAGTGTGTTGTATATCTTCAGCATCTTATGACCACTGCCTGTGAGTAAAATGGCCTGACATTCTAACCGCATCCGGTGGAGAAAACGAGGCAGAAAAAGCGCCGGATCCCCCATGCCATCTATGCCGCAGCCCCTCGATGGGCTAGAATTGCCACCACTTTAGGCCATAGCCCATGCAACAGCCGCGAGCGGCTTCGTGCTCGCGCAACATTTGAAAGGACATATCATGGTTACTCTGCACACCAACCACGGCGACATCACCCTGACCCTGAACGCGGAAAAAGCCCCCGAGACCGTGGCCAACTTCCTGCAATACTGCCGTGACGGTCACTACGACAACACCATCTTCCACCGCGTCATCGACGGCTTCATGATCCAGGGCGGCGGCTATGCTCCTGGCTTTGAAGAGAAAGAGACCCGCGCCTCCATCAAGAACGAGGCGGCCAACGGCCTGTCCAACAAGATTGGCACCATCGCCATGGCCCGCACCAGCGAGCCGCACTCCGCCAGCGCCCAGTTCTTCATCAACGTGAACAACAACGACTTCCTGGACTTCAAGTCCCCCACCACCCAGGGCTTCGGCTACTGCGTGTTCGGTGAAGTCACCGCCGGCATGGACGTGGTCAACAAGATCAAGGGCGTCAAGACCGGCAACTACGGCCGCATGCATCAGGACGTGCCGACCGAAGACGTGGTGATCACCAAGGTGACCCTTGCTGAGTGATTGTCGCCTCCTCGGCACTGACACAACTGCGGCCCCGGCCGCAGTTTTTCCATCTGCGCAGGGCACCCCGGTCAACTGGCGCCGCCTCGACTACCTGGCCCGGGGCAATCCCCGTCAGCGCTCCGCCCACGCCCTGCTAAGCAGTGGTATGTGGGATGCACTTGAGCGCCTGTGCCAGGACCTGGCCCTGGTGAGCACAGTCGCCATCGGGCTCGATCGGCCCGGCAGCGATCTCGATGTGCTCTGCCAGCACCCTGAGCCCGCGCGCCTCGCCGCCCTCTTGCGCGAGCAGGGCTGGACGGCCAGCGACAAGGGGAACCAGGTGTGGCTGATGGAGCAGACCCTGACAGGCCCGGACCAGGCGCGCTGGCCGGTGGAGCTCTATGTCACCCCGGCGCGGCTCGAGACGCTCAACGGCTGGCGTCACCTCAGCCTGATGGCCGCCCTGCTGGGGCACTTTGGCCACGACTTCTATCAGGCCGTGCTGCGCCTTCGCCTCGAGGCAGGGCTCAAGGGAGAGGCCGCCATCTGCCGTCTGCTTGGGCTTGGCGGCGATCCTTACGCCGCGCTGCTGACCCTGGAGGGGCGCGACCTTGCCGCGCTCCACTGGCAGGCCCCATCCCAGTGCGACTCGCCCACGCCGGCAGGCTCCCCTGCCCCCCTCAGCCCGGACCCCATCAAGAGCACTCATCCCACATCATGAGCACCCTTTTTATCAGTGACCTTCACCTGTGCGCCCAGCGGCCCGACATGACAGCCGCACTGGTGCGTTTTCTCGAGCGCGACGCCCCCAAGGCCGATGCCCTCTATGTGCTGGGTGATCTGTTCGAATTCTGGATTGGCGACGACGATCCCAACCCGCTCCACCGCCAGGTGGCCGAGGCTTTCCTCGCCCTGAGCCGACAGGACGTGCCCATCTACTTCATCCACGGCAACCGCGACTTCCTGCTGGGCAAGGCCTTCGCCAAACGGGCGGGCATGACGCTGCTCGGCGACCCCTGCGTCATCGATCTCTACGGCGAGCGGGTGCTGCTGAGCCACGGGGACCTGCTCTGCACCCTGGATGAGGGTTATCAGAAGTTTCGCCGCATCACCCAGCTCAAATGGCTGCGCTGGCTCTTCCTGCGCCTGCCGCTGGCCCGCCGCCAGATCATCGCCTGCAGGATGCGGGGCCAGAGCCAGATGGAAAATGCCGGCAAGCCACAGACCATCATGGATGTGACCCCGGCGGCGGTCGATGCCCTGCTGCGCCAGCATGGCTGCCGGCTGCTTATTCATGGCCACACCCACAGGCCCGCCGTCCATGACTTCGTGCTGGACGGCAAACCGGCACGGCGCATCGTGCTGGGAGACTGGTTCGAGCAGGGATCCGTGCTGAGCTGCTCCCCGCAGGGCCAGCGGCTCGAGAGTCGCCCCCTTCCCGAGTGACGCTCGCCCTCAGGATGAGGGATGCCCATATGACAATGTCTGTCCCCTCCCCGGGCAGGATGCAACGCCGAACCCTGCATATACTCTGTGTCTGTGCACACAAATGAGGACGAAATGATGGGATTTCTGACCTGGGTTGTATTGGGATTGATCGTCGGCATCCTGGCCAAATGGATCATGCCGGGCAAGGATGGGGGCGGTTTCTTTATGACGGTGATCCTGGGGGTCATCGGCGCCATGGTGGGTGGCTATGTGAGCACCCTGCTGGGCATGGGGACGGTCACCGGCTTCAACCTGCCGAGCATCCTTATCGCCACCGTGGGTGCCTTGATAGTGCTGTTTGTCTACAACAAGATCCGCAGCTGAGCGGCTGAGCCCGCTTCTTTCAGCACTCTCTGTGTATGCCCCCGGGCCAGGATCCGAAACCTTGGGTTTCGGATTTTTTTATGGGCGAGCCGCGCCTTTCGCCCCAGGCGCCCGCTAACAGGACAAGTCGCCCTGCCAGGCGCCGAAGTTCTGGCGCGAGGCGCTGACCAATCGAGGTCGGCAGCTGCGGCCCTGCGGCCGATCTCGCACTGCCGCCTATGGCATCCCGTTATTGCCATACAGACAGAAACCGGGGCGCTCGCTCAAGCGCGCGTAGTAATCGCTCACCGCCGCGAGTGGCGGGCGATCGAAGGGCGTATGGAACCAGCGATTCACCGACAGGCCGATGGGAATGTCCGCCAGCGAGAAGCGGCTCCCGGCCACATAGCCGCCGGTGGCCTCGAGCTGTCTGTCCAGGATCTGCATGTATCCGGACCACTCGGCACAACTCGCCGCAATCGCCTGACTGTCCTGATGGACGGGGGAGAGCCTCACCAGCGACATGAAGGCGTAGCTCCAGGCGCGGTTCAAATCCGACGACTGCCAATCCATCCATTGATCGACCCTGGCCCTCGCCCGCGCCTCGGCGGGATAGAGCGAGCCGTCACCATAGCGCGTCGCCAGATATCGGATGATGCTGTTGGACTCCCACAGGGTGAAGTCCCCATCCCTCATGACCGGCACCATACCGTTGGGATTCAGCCCCAGAAACTCGGCGCTCCGGGTGGACTGAAAACCGCTCTCCCACTCCTCCCGCTCGAAAGGGAGATCCAGCTCGGCGCAGCTCCACAGCACCTTGCGCACATTGATTGACGACGCCTTGCCCAGGATCCGTACCATATCTTCATCCTTGTGTGAGAAGGGCCCAGCTTCCATCAGGGGGACGGCGCCGGTCAAGGGGCAGAGCCATGACCACGGCAGCCCCATGGAACGAACCAATGGGGCCGCACGGGAACCTGGCACGAGAGGGGTGAGCCACGAATGAAAAAGAGGTGGTGGACTAAACTCATGCTTGCGTGTCCGGTTTGACCGACGCCTTCAGAGCGGCCGCGGGACAGGCGAAGCAGTAAAGGACAACATCATGAAAATATGGAAAATCTGCCTGATAGCAGCGCAGCTCATGCTGGTTGCCTGCGCCTCCTCCAACGGTGCAGGGCCTCCCCCGACCGGGGACGATGGCAGCAACGCCGGCGGCAAGAGCGGGGGTGGCAGCAGCTACCTGACCTATTAGCCGGGCCATCTCCTGCAAACCGAGGCTCAGCCAAGCCCCAACGTCGAATACGACAAGACCAGACAGCGCCGGTAACCCGCCGGCGCTTTTCGTCTCGCCAATCGGTGATGCCCTGCCTGCCAACCACGGGCACTGTGACCCGGGAGGCGCACAACAGCGCCATCTGGATCAAGGGTAAACACGGAGGAAAAACAAAAAGGCCACTATCGCTAGTGGCCTTGGTAACTCTTTGATTGCTTTCTTCAATAACTGGTGCCCGAGATGCCCTGCCCGCCGACCACGGGCACAGTGACCCAGGGAGAGGCAGAACAGCGCCATCTGGATCAAGGGTGGACACGGAGGAAAAACAAAAAGGCCACTATCGCTAGTGGCCTTGGTAACTCTTTGATTGCTTTCTTCAATAACTGGTGCCCGAGGCCGGAATCGAACCGGCACGACGCGAACGTCGAGGGATTTTAAATCTGATATGCCCCCTTGTGAAAACAGTCACTTACATAAAAATCAACGAGTTATAAAACCAATGATGGTTAAAAACGACCACCCATTAAAAAATATGTCGCCACTCTGTCGCCACTTTTATCCCTTCTCCGCCAGCAGCGCCGACAGCCTGCGCCACTCTTCCGCAAACAGCCGCCTCAGATAAAACTGCCTGAGCCTGATGGACAGTTTCTTGGCAAACCCGGCCTTGGCCTCTCTTGCCAGCAAGCTCTGGATCTCTGCCCAAAGTGAGTCACGTTCAAAACCGGTCCAGATCGGCGGCACGGGTGCCAGGGTGTTGGTGTAACAGACCGGCGCCACCCATTCGAACAAGACTCTCTCCACATGAGTAACAGGAAAAGCCCTCGCCACCCTGGCGATGTAGTCGTAATCGACCTCGTTATCGACGAAGAGGTCCGATAGCGCTTCGCACAGATCGATGTCTGACAATAGCTGTTCCACTCTCAAGCTCCACAGGGCCAAGTGGCTTCAATTTACACCACAGACGGCCAACGGGTTCAACCTCACCGCATCTTCCAGATGGTCGGGGGCGAAATGGGCGTAGCGCATGGTCATGGCGATGGTGGAGTGGCCGAGTATCTTCTGCAGCACCAGAATGTTGCCGCCGTTCATCATAAAATGGCTGGCGAAGGTGTGGCGCAGAACGTGGGTATTCTGCCCCGGTGGCAGCTCCAGCCCTGCCCGTTCGACCACCATCTCGAAGGCGCGGTAGCAGTCACCAAACAGGCGGCCTCGCTTTCTCGGCAACTGGGCATACAGCTCGGGGCTGATGGGCACGCTGCGGCTCTTCTTGCTCTTGGTGCGGGTGAAGGTGACGCGATTGGGGGATACCTGGGACTGGGTCAGCTCTTCCACCTCAGACCAGCGGGCGCCGGTAGCGAGGCACAGCTTCACCACCATCAGCAGATCGGGGTTTGGGCTCTCGGCGCAGGCGGCCATTAGGCGCTTGAGTTCGTCAGGGTAGAGAAAGGCCAGCTCGGCCTCTGCCACCTTGTAGGCCCGCAGCCCATCGAGGGGGTTTTCCCCCTGCCACTCCCCTAGCCTTTTCAGCTCGTTGAACACCGCTCGCAGGTAGGCATGTTCGCGATTGACCGTGTTGGGGGTGACGCCCTGCTTCTCTTGGTTGATGGCGCGTCGGTCGGTGATATCACCCGAAAGGCGGGCTTCACGGTAGGCGGCAAAGTCGCGGGCGGAGAAATTGACCGCCAGCGGATCCCCCAAGGCATGGCATATCGTCAGCAGCTTGGACTTGCGGGCCTCGCCATCACGCAGGCTCTGACCATGGCGACCAAACCAGAGTTCGACCAGATCGGAGAGATGCCGTTCATCGCTGGGCGCCATCTGCCCTTCCAGCCAGGGTTTGCTCTTGTCCGGATCCAGCATAAAGCGCTCGAACGCTAGCGCTTCGCCCTTGGTAGCGAACTGTTTGCGGATCCGTGGTGCGCTGGGGTTTGCCTTGCCAGGCCGTCCCTCTGGATAAATTTCGACCAGCCACTTTCCCGATGTTTGTTTTCTTACTGCCATAGTCCCCCTCTCACAGATAACTGTAATTATATACAGCACATAAGCAACTGTTAGCAGGGTTTGAGCGAAGCTGCAATAAACATAAAGGAATGAACTTAGGCCAAACTCTGCATTCAAATCGACCGATCTGTCCAGTCCAGCCGCTGCTCGGCAATACAGCAGAAGACATGGGCCTGAAAATGAGGGCATTACCCTGATACCAGCCCAATTATTGTTGGCCGCTAGTTCACTCCCTAGGAACTCAAGCTCCCACCCAACTGGGGATGGTGGGAGTAATAGAGCAGATAGCGATAATTTATTTATAAAACATTAGATAGGTATCAGTTTTTAACTGATACCATCTCATTTATCAACTGACATAAATTATAATGTTAATATAAGACAACATCTAATATCACTCAGACTTACCAAGCATTGGATTGGACGAACTACTTGGTAGTTCTTCCGCCCTAGCCTGAGTTTTCCAAGCTATTTCAGCAATTTCTTTAATTCTATCTACTATTGGTTTTGCATCAGTACCTAGCTTACCAAGCACAACCCCAGCATCTCCAACCAGTCCCCAGAAACGATCAAGGTCCGATATCCGTTTATGCAGCTCAGATTGTAAATGCTCTAGCCTTTTTAAAAGACGCTGACGATGCTTTTGCTCTAGGCTGTTACTTTCAGATATATGTGTTCTCAACTCATTTATTAACAACTGCACTCTTTCCAAGTCACCTTGAGAGAACTCATATGCGAATACTTTCTTAAAAACATCACTATAACGTTGGGTGTATTCACTTATTTTATCTTTCAGTAAATACTTGTTGTATTTACTTTTTACTTCACCGAGGTAAGATTTAAGATTTACACAATTCTCGTTAATGTCAGATGTAGCTTCAGGAAAAGTAAGCCCTTCATCATCATGCCCTTTTTCTTGTATAACCAAGTTAATAAATGATGCCCCCTCCCATAAGACCTCATGTTCTTCCTCAGTCCAAATTTCAGGATTATTTATTATTTCAAGTTGATTTTCAATTTCCTTACAAGCTTCAGGAATGCCCACATATGGATTATCTAAAACATGTTCAATGAAATCGCCATCAAATAACATACTATCCCCTCAATAATGTAAATATTAATCTACTAGCGATACCCTGATACGTAACCACTCTTCTTCATTAATGATTTGAATATCACATCCTTTTTCCTTCGCCTTGATGGCGGCTTCAATCTTGCGTCCATGGCTGGTGAACATCCAATCACGGCTGGCGAGACTTCCGACGATCAGTACATTAAGATGCGTAGTAACCCCCTTCACTGGTGAAGCGCCAAGCATCTTTGCTTGTTGCTCAAGGTTGTGACGGGTATCGGAGAGGAACTTACCGGTGAAGCAGACTGTTTTTCCTCGAAGACTCATCACACTTCCATCGGCAAAGAACTCGGTCGCCATTCCCGCTGCAAGGCCTGATTCTGTGAAGCGTTGGCCGGAGATCTGCTTGACCAGCTCCAACAGATCTTCGCGCTCGTCTTCAGTGATCTTACCGTCGGCCAGAATATCGTTGAGACGATTGAACAGCAGACTACCCGGCCATGAGGCAAGCAGGTCACGATGCTTGAGCAGCAGCGAACTGAGCGCGAGTATTTCTTGCTCAACAATGTTGCTATCAGCGCTGATGCCCTGCAGGAAACCAAGCAGCATGTTAACCAACGCATCCATGTTGTCGTGCTCAATTTCGTTGTACTGCAACACATCGTTGAGTAGGTTCAGCAGGTCTTCTTTCTCATCTGCAGTGATAACACCGTCTTCGAGAACGTCATGGATGAGATCTTGAATATCGAGGAAATCACCATCTTTTTTGAACTCGGAATCCGATTTCAACCAAGTTGCCATAAAGAGGACTTCAGTATCGTTGAGACGCTGATCGGCAGTGATACCGCTCAAAATGCCGTGAAGGCTGATCAGGGCTTTCTGCTTATTGCGCTTGTAACCAAATGACATCGGCACATCATTGAACTCTGGCATGTTTTCTCCCCAAAACGTTTTTGCAGCCCAAGCATGTCGTCCAATGTTATTTTCGTCTTGGCGTGGCTATAAGCTGGCAACGGATACAAAAACAGGGCGCATTAGCGCCCTGTTTATCTTTTTCTAAAAATTCGGTGTTCTACCATGACGCCGATGATTTCGATGTGCTGCCGGTCGGAGTGCATGGTGGGGAAATCGTCGTTGAGGGGCACCAGTTCGAAGACATCTTGCCCACTCTCATCGATGCCGCGGGGCCGGTACTTCTTGAAGGTGGCTTCTTCGCTGCCGTTCTTGGCGACGACATAGTCGCCCGGCCGTGGTTGTTCATCGGGGTCGATGATGACCAGGTCCCCTTCGTTGAACATCGGGGTCATGGAATGGCCCCGGATCCAGAGACCAAAGCCACAGGGCCCGATATCGACGCTGGCCGTCACATACTCGACATTGCCATCAAAGGTGGTGGCCTGCTCACAAATCTCGCGCCAGTTCCCAGCCTGAACGTAACTGAGGATCGGGATGCGATTCCCCTGGGGAATCACCGCTGGCTCGACGTTGTGATAACCAGCCAGGTTTGTCCCTGCCCCCCCAACTGCATCTCCCCCGAAGAGCAACCATTCTGGCTTTACGCCGAGAATTTCAGCAAGCCTAACCAGGTTGTTACCTTTGGGTGAGGTGTCCCCCCGCTCCCATTGGCTTACAGAGACACGGTTTATCCCCAGCTTTTTAGCCAAGGATTCTTGGGTCAAGCCGTGGACTAGTCGTTGTGATTTTATGCGCGAATGTATGTTCATGTAAGTTATCTTACAGAACGACTCCGGAGTTTTTACTTCCTTTTTTGGTAAGTTTTTGTTGCTTTCGCCAGTAGGCGAGCTTACATTCTCTTCCATTAGGTAAGTCAACTCATCTGGGAACGTAAGAAAATGAAAAAGAATGAAGCCATAAAACACTACGGTGGCGTTGTTCAGTTAGCTGCCGCCCTCGGTATCAAGCCTCAGTCTGTTTCTCAGTGGGGTGACACCATCCCCCAAGGCCGCGCTTACCAGATTGAGCTACTGACCGGCGGCCAGTTGAAAGCCAATCAGCCCCACGCCGCGCAAGGCCGCGCGTAATTCATACCGCAGGAGGCAACCATCCATGATCATCGCCCCCATCCATATCGATACCCCGGTTTGCACGGTCGAGAGCTTCTCCGAGCGCACCGGCCTGACCCAGCGCACGGTGGAGAACTACGTGCGGGCCGGGCGCATTCCCATCATGCCCAAGCAGGGCCGCGCTGAAAAAGTGCTGATCAATCTGGTGCTTTACACCCAGCAGGCCATGAATCAGCCGGGTCTGGAGCCTGTTCCTGCCCCTGTGCGTCGTCCCAGAGTGTCGCGCAAGCAGAAGGATGAACACCATGTTTGAACAGGCAAGCAGCAAACACCCGCACTTCGACTCCGCCTGTTCGCGCTTTGCCGCCAGCCATTCCCTGGCTGAGGTGGCCCGTGCGGCTGGCATCAACGTTCAGATGCTGCGCAACAAGCTCAACCCCGAGCAATCCCATCAGTTGACCGCCCGGGATCTGGTGGCTCTCTTCCACGCCACCGGCGACGAAACCCTGCTCGACGGGTTGCTGTTTGAGTGTGGGCTGACGGCGATTGCCATCCCCGAACGAGAGAAAGCCCCCAGCCTGGCCCATCAGGTGATCGACACCACGGCCAAGGTGGCCGGGCTCGGCGCACAGGCGCTGACAGTGGTGGAGAGCGGCCGCGTGACCAAGGGACAACGCAATGCGTTGGTCGGTGCGGCGACGGCGGCCATGGGCAACCTCGCCATTCTGATCACCGAGATCGAGCACAAATACCAAGCCATCCCCTCTCTGTCTTGTGCGCTGGATATCGCGCGCATGGCGGCCGGGGCTTAGGAGATTTCATGAGACTGATATGCCCCCACTGCGGATCCCGCGCCAGTACGCGTACCTCTACCCGGATGAGCCCGCTGTGCGGGATTGCCACTTACCAGTGCAGCAATGTGGAGTGCGGCCACACCTTCAAGGCGGGGTTCGAGATCATCGCGACCATCAGCCCCAGTGCCATGCCCAACCCGGCCATTGTGCTGCCCATGGTCCCCCGCAGGGTGAAGGCGGTGGCCCAATGAGCAGACTTCGCGCCGAACAAGCGGGGCTGATCCCGCTGCCGTTTTTGCTGTTCACCCGCGCCACTGTCGTTGCCAGCGGCGACGAGCCGGTGATGCGCAACACCACCCGTTTCGACGGCAGTTATCTGGAAGACAGCCAGGGCCGCCGTGGCGCGCTGCGCTTCCAGCCGTGTCGCCAATCTCGCCCGCGCTGGCTGACCAGGCTGCTGCAGGCATAACCGGAGGGCCACTCCATGAACACCGCACAGGTTTTCGAGCTCGTTCAGCAACCCAGCGCCGCAGACCGGGCGCTGGCAGAGATGCGTGCCCAATTCGGCCGCAATGGGACGGCCAGCCGCTGGTCACGCCTGCCGACCCGGGCCCGCGCCGTTATCTGTTACGCCGCCGGGTTATCGACCACCTTGGCCGGGCGCGAGCTGGATCAGTTCGATTTTGAGCAGCAAGAGGCCATCCGCCTTGCCCTGGGGGAGCTGCTGGCGACCCTGCGGGAATTCGACGGGTCTGTGCTGCACCGCCAGGAGTGGCACCGTACCACCCGCCGCAGCGAGGGGCCGACCCGCAGCGAGCAGGAACAGGCAGAACACGAGAACAAGCGCCGGGCCGAGCTCAACGAGCAGGCCGGCATATTGGAGGGCCGCATCGCGGCACTGAGAAAGGCAGCCGGGAACGGCCAATAAAAAAACCCCGCTATCGGTGTTGGCGCACCAGCGGGGCTTTCAATCAATCAGCGAGGAAAACCTCATGAACAATCTTACAGCAGAACAGGCGATCCGCAAAGTCGCGAACAGCCTCATTAATACCCATCGCCCCCAGCTCGGGGCATGTCACAGCCTCGCCATCGAGGCGAGCCTTGAGGCGCTGGCCGAACTGGCCGACGAGCTTGCACTGCTCGACCTCTACGCCGAGCTGACCAAGCGCCTTGAGATCCTGCAGGGTGGCAGTCGTCCGCACATCATCGGCGTGGACATGGCGGCCCCCGGCCATGACGTCACCGTGATATTCCAGCAGTCCTTCGCTGCCGCCCATGAATTGCTGGCAGCACTGGAGGAAATCGCAGGATGTGATCCGTTCCACCAGTCATCGGCAGGAATCATAGCCAGAGCGGCCATCGCCAAGGCCAAGGGAGTAGCCGCATGAGCAACATGAAATGTGAACAGTGCGGACGCTACCGCCTGCCAGACCCCGCCGCCTTTCGCTGCGGGGACAAGGTGACCTTCAAGCGTGTGATCCAGCGCGCCAGAACCACCCAGCTCAAAGCTGTCGATGGCCTCATCGTCGAGGAAGGTGTCGCCACTGTGACAATCCGGGTTCGGGGTGGTGACAGGGTCCAAGTCGCTCGCACCGGCATCACTATGCAGGGCGCGCCGGGTCCGCTGACCTATGAACTGTTCGGCATCTGCCATTGCAACGGAGGTGCCCTGTGACTGACGACCTGTTCGAGCTTGAAGCCCCGCAAGATGCTCTGGGCACCATAGAATGGGGTCCCGCCCATATGCAGCCGCCGGCGCCGGTCAGCCCACTGACCAAGCACTGGGAAGCAGCGCAGGAGGAGTTCAACACCTCGGGCAGTGATGCCCGCCGAAACCGCAACATCGCCCAGGAGCTGCTGGCCCTGGGCGCCATCCGCGCCGTGTATTGGCTGGCGCTGGGTGGCGGTGAAGTCGCGCTGGCCACAGAGATCGCCGAGTGGTGGGCCGAGTGTGAGCCACTCCACGGATTGGGGGAGACCATCAGATGATCCACGACTTCTGGCTCGATGCCTTGTTGAGCGACGCCGCGCGCCGCCGGGAATACCAACTCGAGTTACTGGATGCCCGTCGCCGTCCCTGCCGCCCCCACCGATATATCAAAACCCTGCTGGTCATGGTGCGCGCGGCCCGCCGCTGCGAACACCAATCTGCCGCCCGTCTGCGCCAGTCATACAACGGAGGCGCCATCTAATGACTCACCAAAAACCAGCCGGGCTTGCCCCGGCTTTGGGCGTCGTGCGCCCTGCAAAAAGCAATATCGTGACGCTGGAGCCCTGCACCAAGTGCCGCCAGAACGCGGTTTGCATGCCAGTGGCTGGCCGGCACGGTCGCCGATCCTACCCCTACTGTGTTGAACGCTGCTGGCCGCTGGCCCGCGCCGCCAGTGAAACCGTGGTGAAGGCAGCCCCTGCTGCTCGCCCCTCGATGCGCTGCAGTTGCTGCGGCGAGTTCGGCCATGTGCGCCCGGTCATCCTGGTCGGCAACCGGCTCACCAGCCTGTTTTTCTGCGAGGCCACCTGCTGGTCTGATCGGCTCGCCACCCTCGACATGGTACCGACCTGCTCCACCTGCGGCCGCTACCTGCAACCCAACGAGTATGTGAACGGCAAGTGCGGGGTGTGCAAATAATGGACGCCATCACCAACCTGCACGGGATCCAGCTGCCCCAGCACTATCTGGTCGGGCACCACGCCATCAATATGGCCGGAGCTGCCGAGCAACTGGCACGCATCGAGTGGCATGTCGCCAAGCCGCTGGCCGCGACCTTCCTGCGCCGCTACCCGGCCAACCCCAAGACCGCCAACATCTGGCTGCGCCGCATGGTCGATGCCTGTGCCGCCGCACAGAGCCGGTTTCCGGTACCGGTGATTGATCTTCGCAACGATGTGCGCCGCGAGCTGGTTGCCGCCGAGTGGGCCCGTCGCTGCCAACAATTGCTGACGGCGGTGGGCCATGAGCGCACCGCCGCCGAGCTGCTGGCCGATATCGGGGCCCAGGCCAAGGCCTGGCACTTCTGCCCTCCCCTACCAACTCACCCGCGCACCAAGGTGGAGCGCCTGCTGGGCCGCCCCCTCAGCCAAGAAGAGCGGGACGACCTGGCAGACGAGGTGGACAAGTTCGAAGGGGCCGCCGCCAGCCTGCTGGTGCGCCTGCTCGATGAATCCTGGTGGCTGCGCAAGATCAACCGTGCCTGGGCCATCTACTGTGAGTTGATTGCCATCCTCACCGGCCAGGTGCGAAAGGGGGTTAGCCCCTACGCCAGCGCCCACGCGGTACGTGAGTTCACCCAGCGCAAGGCAGCACAACAGGCATGGATGGCAGGCATGAGCGCCGTCAACGAAGAGCTGGGACAAGAGATCGACTTGGCTGACGCCATCATGGCGTCGGTCGCCAATCCGGCGATCCGTCGGCATGAGCTGATGGTGCGCATGCGGGGCTTTGAAGACATGGCGCAGGAGCAGGGCAAGCAGGGCCTGTTCCTGACCCTGACCGCCCCATCCAGCTATCACGCCTGGCGCCAGGGCAGCAAAGACAAGGCGAAGACCTACCAGAACGAGAAGTTCAACGGCGCCTGCCCGACCGACACCAACCGCCTGCTGTGCAAGCAGTGGGCCCGCTTTCGGGCGGCACTGGCCCGCGAGGGGATCATGGCCTTCGGCTTTCGGGTGGTGGAACCGCATCACGACGGTACCCCGCACTGGCACTGCCTGCTGTTTATCAACCCGGAACACCAGCGTGACTTTCTGACTCTGCTCGCCTACCACTTCACCGCCGCAGAACGGGCCGAGCTCAAGATGCCCAACGGTGACCAGCTCGACGCGCTAGCCGAGCTGAAAATCCGCAACAAGATGCCGCGCATCAAGTGGCTAATGGATGTGAATAGCCCGGCGGTGGTCAATGCCATCAACCCACGGGTGAACTGGAAGGAGATCGACCCGACCAAGGGCAGCGCCACCGGCTACATCGCCAAGTACATCGCCAAGAACATCGACGGCCACAAGGTGGGGATGGACTACGAGGCCGAGGCCCCAGTAGACCACACCACCATCGCGGTGGCGGCCTGGGCGAGCTGCTGGCGTATACGCCAGTTTCAGCAGATAGGCGGCCCTGCTGTGAGCGTATGGCGCGAACTGCGCCGCTTGGGTGACGAGGTAATCGAGTGGGATTGCATCCTGGAAGCCGCCCGCACCGCCGCCGACAACAACCGCTGGGGCGACTTTATCGACGCCATGGGCGGCATTGAACTGCCCCGCAAAGAGCACCTGATCCGCCTCTCCAAGCGCCTCGATGAAGCCGCCAACAAGTATGGCGAGGATGTGCTGCGCCTGATGGGGGTGATCACCGACATCGGCCAGACCACCGCCATCACCCGCACCGAGGGCTGGCAGATAGTGCGCAAGGGGGTCAACGGGTCGGGTTTGGGCGAGCAGCGCGAGCTTGCAGTGGGCGAGCGCAGCGAGTTGCCCTCAGGCGGCGGCAGCCGCACCCCTCGGAGTTCTGTCAATAACTGTACGGAAGGATCCAAATCGGGGGTGAAAGGATCCACTCTGGCTAAAGAGCTGGTCCGAATGGGGCTTGATGAGAGCAACGCCGCCCTGCTACAGCACGGCAGCATCGTCCACGCCGACGGCCAATATGTGCGACTGGTCGGCGATCGGCTGATTGTGAGCCGCACCTGGCCGGGTGCGGGCGATGCCGTGGCCGACCAGCTGACTGCCGAGGTCGAGGCAGAGCAGGCCAGAAAGCGGGCTGCCAGCAACGACAAGCTGAAACAGCAGGCCCGCGAGCTGATGCACTCCGGCGGCAACGTCACGGAATGGCTGGCCGCCCTGCCGCTGGCGCAGGCCGAAGTGGCGTTCGCCATCTTCACCCGCCTGCTGGATGACGAAGAGGACCGGGCCAGTTACCAGCCCACCGAACCGGAGCAGGCCCGCGTGGACTGGCTAGTAGCAGATAACAAACGCCATGAAGCAGAAATCGCAGCAGCCCGCCAACGCTGGGGCCTTTAACTAAGGAGGTTTGTATGAAGAAGAAACCCGCCCGCATGCTCTGGACTGGCACCATCGTATGTCAGAGCACCGGAAAGAAACTGTGGATTGCCGAGGGCTGCCACTACGACAAGGCCAACCCTGGTGCCCGCGAATGGCTTAACCCCACCTTCAATCCAGACGAATACGAATTTCCAAAGCCAGAGGAACCCAGAGAAACATGGTCGCCTTATGCAGAGGGGGAATAACGTGCAGGACATCATCCCCCGCGCCGACGTGGAGCGCCTGCTGCCGCTCTGTCAGCGGCTCTGGCCACTCCTCCAGCAGCACCCACCGGGATCGGCGGGTCGTTCCACCATCACCAGCACACTCGACAGCATGCCGGCCACTGACCGCCATTTCTGCGATTTGCTGCTCGACCGGATGGAACGGGTCATCCGGTTTGAGGATGACTGGTTCCCGTTCTACCAAGGCGAGGTCGACACCATCACCCCACCGAAGAAGGCGAAGCGGGTGCTGCCTGTCGGCCCAACACCCAAGCAGGTTTGGAAGGCAACTCGGGCGCGGCAGGGAGCGTTTGCCAAATGATAACGTCCTTACTTCACCACCGGCAGCTCGCCGAGCGCGGTGGTATAGCGGGGGCTTAACTGCTCCCGCTTCATCATCCACTCCCGGGTGTCGCGGCCGCGGGCCGCAAAGTAGACCTTCCCCAGCCGCCCCTGGTTGATCTTGTCGATGACCTGCATCAGCGCCTCGCTGCGCGGGGATGGCTGCTGTGCGGCGAACAGGTCGCCCTGCTGCATGCTGGCGGGGGTGAAGTCGGCCAGCATGACACCCCCTTTCTGGTATCGCTGCTCGTCGCGCCAGATGCGGGGGAGCAACTCGGGGATCAGGGCCAGCAGGGCCCGGGTGTCATGGGTGGGCGTGGCCAGCTTGGTGCTCACCTGGTTGCCGTAATAGGGCTCCCGGTTGCTGAATGGGCTGGTGCGGATGAACAGGGTCACGTGCCGGCAGCACATCCCCTCTCCCCGCAGCTTCTCGGCGGCACGTTCCATGTAGCCGGCCAGCGCCTGGTGCATGGGGCCTATCTGAGTGATGCGCTCGCCGAAAGAGCGCGAGCAGATGATCTGCTGCTTGGCCTGGGCCTCTTGCTCCAGCTCGGCGCAGGGGATCCCCCGCAGCTCCTGCACCGTGCGCTCGACCACCACGCCATAGCGGCGCCGCAGTGCCTTGGGATCAGCGGCGACCAGGTCAGCCACGGTCTTGATGCCCTGCGCTTCCAGCTTGGCCGACAGCCGCCGGCCAATGCCCCATATCTCGTCCACCGGGGTGATCGCCATGAGCCGTGCGTGCCGCGCTTCATCCCGCAGGTCGACCACTCCGCCCGTGGCCGGCCACTTCTTGGCGGCATAGTTGGCGAGCTTGGCGAGCGTCTTGGTGGGGCCAATGCCGACCCCAACAACCAACCCGGTCCACTGCTGCACCCGCTCGCGGATTTGGCGGCCATAGGCTACCAGGTCACCCGCCCAGGACTCGCTCAGTTCGATAAAAGCCTCGTCGATGCTATAGACCTCCACCGCCGGGGCCATCCCCTCCAGAATGGTCATCACCCGGTTCGACATATCGCCATAGAGGGCGTAGTTGCTGGAGAACCAGACCCCGCCCATGGCCTCGAAGAACTGTCGGATCTGGAAGTAAGGCACACCCATCTTGATGCCGAGCGCCTTGGCCTCCGCCGAGCGGGCCACCACGCAGCCATCGTTGTTGGAGAGCACCACGATGGGCCGCCCCTTGAGGTCAGGGCGAAACAGCCGCTCGCAACTGGCGTAGAAGTTGTTCACATCGACCAGGGCAACGGCGCAGCGCTTGTTCATGGACTATCCACCTGGTGCACGACAAAGGCCACTACCCCGAAGATTTCCAGCTCCTGCCCCTCACTGAAATGGATGGGCTGATAGGCCGGGTTGCCAGGCAGTAGCGCCACCGATGGCTCAAGCTGCAGCTTCTTCACCGTGAACTCGCCATCGACCGCGGCGACCACCACGCTTCCATGCTTGGCCTTGCGACTACGGTCGACGACCAGCAGGTCACCATCGCGGATCCCGTGATCCACCATGCTGTCACCAGCCGCCCGCACGAAGTAGGTGGCCGCCGGGTGGGCCACACACAGCTGATTGAGATCGATGGTCTGCTCGGTGTAGTCCTGCGCCGGCGACGGAAAGCCGCAGGCCACCGGGGAGAGAAACAGGGGTAACTCCAACAAGGGAGCATCGGGAGCGGGTTGAGCAAACATGCTGGCAATCTCGAAAGAACTGTATGGATAACCAGTATAGCAAGGCGCCAAAATCGGATCACCGTGCGGCGTTTGGCTCCGTCTACGCTGGCGCTGTAGCAGAGGGAGATCCGAGCCTATCCCAAGAGCATTGTGCTAAAGTTCAAGCCCTCAATAGAGTCAGAATGTTATGATTCAACTGGCTTTTTAATGACGAAACGTTAGGAGGAACTAGTGAAAGATAAACTCAAGATGAACCCAGGTGAAACCTTGAAGCGGGTACACTTTCGCACCAAAGGGACTATGGGCCAAACAGAGATAGAGACTCTATCGATTCTCAGTCCAAATGGGGAAGTTGTAGGCGAAGTGGTTTACACCGACCACACCAATTTGAGAGGTCTTCAAAGACAACAACATGTTTGCCAAACAGACCTTGAGGGCAATGTCATCGTGGATGAACGCTGGTAATTCCAGAATGAATACTACCGGGCCAAAGGCGCTATTGCGTCCTTGGCCCTTGTTATCTCTGTGTATGTCTCCTGCCGAAACTAACGTCCCCTTCCTTGTGTAGAACCGCTACCCTGCCGACGGTGTTGTGCTGCTGGGCGGGGTGATGGTGCCGATTTTTCCTGATAAGCGCTGATGCGGGCCGCAGAGGGTCGGAAAGGGACAAAAAGGGAGCATCGGGGACTATTGGGGTTGATTGGTGTCGCGCTGTTGCGCGATACTGCGCGGGCAACGGCAAAATCCGTTGCCGGGATTGGCGTCCCGAACATACTCAAGCGCACAACACGCGCCCGCGTGTTTTTTTATGTGCGGCCCAGTTGTACCCGCAATTTCAGTTATGGCGGGCTGGGCAGGGGCCCTTCGGGGCGCCGGTTTCCTTGAGTGCCCGGTACGCCAACCCTGTCCAGTTCGTCACCAGAAGATTGGCGTCGATGGTGGCGATTACTCTTTCACTCGAGGAATCACATCATGAACAGCATCCGCTTCCATGACACCCAGTTCACCGTTATCCCCCATCACGGCCAACCCTGGCTGACCGCAACCCAGATCGCCCAAGCTCTTGGCTATGCCAACGACGATGCAGTGAGCCGCATCTACCGCCGTAATGCGGACGAATTTACCCCCTGCATGACCGGGACGGTCAATTTGACCGTCCCGGGAAATCCCATGCAGATCCCGGTTCGGATCTTCTCCTTGCGCGGCGCCCATCTGATCGCCATGTTCTCCCGCACCGCGCTCGCCAAGGAGTTCCGCCGCTGGGTGCTCGATGTGTTGGACCGCGAAACCGCCGCCCATCCGCAGCCCGTCACCGTGCTGACCGACGACGAGCTGCATTCGCTGGCGTGGCTTTGGCGCGCCGCCGATTACATGATGGGGGCCGCCCGTCGCATCTATCCCCTGCTCGATGTCGCCGAACACCGCGAAGCCGGCACCTACTACTCCATCATCCACGAATACCCGATGACCCTGGCCGCCGCCCAACGCATCCTGGCCGACAAGACCCGCCATGTGCAGCCCACCACCCACAGCCACCGCGACTGGAACAGGTTGATCCCCCACCTGCACCGCTAGTCAATAGCAAAAAGTTGGTAATTGTGACAGGTCACGCACCTCGATGCGTGACCTGGAAACTTCAAACGAGTACCATCCATAAAGAATTGAATGTTGCCCAATTACAGGGGCCTCAATGGAAATTAATAAATTTAGACGTTCAACACAAACCAAGAAACTAACAAAAAATTTATTTTATTTGTAAGTCCTTTAACTTTAATAAAGAACCAGGAGCAGTAATGGAACTCGGAGTATATGACTTAGAGTCTGCGGTAGCATGGTATATAAACTATATATCGAATGGAGATGAATATCCGGATCAATCTGACATAGTTAGATGCATTCATGGAAAAACTTTTCCTCACTTAGATTACTTCTATGGTAAAAATGACATAGATCCTATTAAAATCAATGAGTCCCCCAAAATTACAAAAAGAAGAAATGGCTCTGTAATTATTACAAACATTCCTAATGATATCCAGGTAGATACTAAAGTCACAAAAAAAATGCCAGATGAATATAGCTACCTATCAACAAAGCTAAGGGAAAAAAATATAACCCTAGAAAATGTTTTGGATATTGAATTCTTTGAGCGTTACGAAGCACATATTAATTACCACTTACAGTTAACTGGAGGAATCGAAGAGGTTTATAAAGAATTTAGCAATTCCGTTGAGCCTTCGGTCAACCATAAGGGCATGTTTAGAACAACAAAATCTCCCCAAAGCCTGATCAAGCTCCTCTACGAGATGCAGTTCAATGAGTTTGAAAGTATTTTTATGGGTGGTGATTCAAGTCACCTTTATGACGTTCTTGATGACTCAGGGGAGAAAATTGACAAGAAAAAATTCACAGCATTTTTGGATACAGAAAAAATTCATATGCAGTTTGCAATGTGCAGTTTTGGCCCTTTCAAAAACATTCCAGTATTAGCATATTTCGGTTATGGTAACTACTATCCATTTTCACAAAAAGTAAAGAATAAAAATGACCGTTTAGAGCGTTTCTCACAAATTAATAAAGGAGATATTATTGACACCGAGTATTACATGCGAGAATTAACACGATCAAATAATGATAAGACCAAGGATCTACAGAAAAAAATCAATGAATGCCAAAAAAATTACCATGAATATTTCAAAGAAAAATTTGACCTTAAAGACATCAAGAAAAAGCATCTTGAAAATAATGGATGCGAGAATAACTATCCTTCATTTGTAGACAGTTTCATGATGCTAGAGCCTGTGATTCGAACTAAGTCTGCTGCACTAATCGCATATGAATACCCTTTTTACCCATGACTAATAATATCTACATATAGTTTGCCTAAAAAGCTTAGCTCCAATATTGAATGGATCTGACGGAAAATGAAGGATCGCAAAAAGGATCCGGTATCCCCCGCGCGGCCAGCGCTGGCGCGGGGAGCAGTAGGTAGCCAGCAGTCTTTCACTCGAATGGAAATCGACACAGGAAGCGCGCAGGCGAGGCGGGGTCCCGATTGCGCGCCAGCGGTGCTGGCAGGGGTCGGCAGGCGGCGCCTGCCGCTCTGAGAGGATGCTCGAGGATCAGGGGTGACGCTGGGCGCGGGAAGCTGGTCGATGCAGCAGCGGAGTGCTCAGACCGTCAGATGAGAGACAAAACAAAGCCCCCTCGGTGAGGGGGCTTTTCTTAAGCCATTCGGGCACACACAGACTCCAGGTGCTCGGTGTAACTCTAGCCTCGCCTATGCCGCCTGCCCTGTCAGATCTGACAGTCGGTAGGGATTGAACCGGATGATCTCCTCCCCCGCCCAGTCATTGAGCGCCAGCAAGCTGGCCTTGATGCTGTCTATCTCGTTGATGTCGAACACCAGGGCGGTCTTGGTCACATCGCCAAAGCCGCCAGTGCTGTTGGGCATGACCCCCATCAGTTGGGGCGGCACCCGGTGGCTGGCGAGCTGGTCATCCCGGCTCACGTTCTTGATGCTGAGGAAGTCATCCTTGGCGGCCACTTCGGCTACCGGGATCAGCTTGACCCCGTCCTTGCTGCCGCCCGGGGTGTAGAGCAAGAGGTTGCGGAAGTTGCCGGGGCCCTTGCTCTGGCGCAGGGCTTCTTTGAGCTTGGCAATGTCGCCCTCGTTCTGCACCGCGTCGGTGATGTGCATGATGAAGCCCGCGTGGCTGCCGTTCTCGTAGTAGCGGCGGCGGAACAGGGTGGCCGACTCGTTGAGCAGGGTGGAGTTGAGCCCGCCAACATAGTCGGGGATGCCGTAGATCTCCTGATTGATGTCGGCCTCCATCACGTGGCCCACCCCGCCTGCGGGCAGGGCCTGCTCCTGGCCGGGCTGGGCAATCCACCAATACTGGTTCAGATCCAGCGCGCGCCGGGTGTACTTGGCACGCAGGTGGTCATAGCGCAGCACCCCGCCGAGCCGGTTCTGCACCGCCTGCAGGTAGCCGTTGCCGAAGATGAGGTAGTCCAGCACCAGGCCGGTGAAGGCGGCCAGACTCAGTTTCGGGTGCGGGATGAAGCAGGAGCGCAGGATGTTGCGCTTAACCTGGATGGCCGAGGCGTGATGCACCCCGGCCCGATAGACCCGGGACAGCCCATTGAGGGAGAGGGGCGGCTCGTACCAGCGGCCGTTGTGCATGGCCTCCAGGTAGTCGAACACTTCCCGTTGCGATAAGACGGGCACCGGCTCGCCAAAGCTGAACGCCTCGATGGCCTCGCCGGGTTTCTGGGTCGCCGTCACCGGCGAGGTATGGCGCTGTGGGCGGCGCTTTCTCATGCGAAAATCTCCATCATGCTGGTATTGGCACCGGTGGCACCTGCCAGCGGCTCATGTAACAGGGCTTGCATGGTTGCCCAGGCAATGTCGGCGTGGCTGGTTTCGTCGGAGCGGCTCGCCTCAAAGGTCGGCATCTTGCCGCCCGCGGTCACGGCGCGGCGGATGCTCATGAAGGCCTGGGCCAGATCGGTCATTCCGCTGTCAAATTCCAGCCGCCCCTTGTTCATCACATCCTGGGCCTTCATCACCATCTGGATTTTCACGCTCGGGTTGTACTGGATGGCGGTCACTGCCGGGTAGAACTGCTTCACCAACTGATAAACCCCCTCCCCGATCCCGGTGGTGTCGATGCCGATGTAGCCCACGTTGTAGCGATCGCACATGGCCTTGATGGCCCGCGCCTGGGCGTCGAAGTCCATCCCGCTCCAGCGGTGGCGCTCCAGCACCCGGAACTTGCCGCCCGGTACCGCCGGCGGGGCCAGCACGGCGCAGCCTGCGCTATCCCCCTGCCCGCCTTTGGCCGGGTCATAGCCGATCCACACAGACCGGTTGCCCAGGGGGCGCAGAGCAAAGGGTTTGTAGTCGTCCCACAGCTCCCAACTGTCGACCATGCAGCGCTGCAGGGTGGCGAGCGGGAAGACGCTCGAGGTGTCGTCCATGAACTCGCACATCAGCAGGTTGCGGAAGCGCTCCTCGGAATACTCACTGTGCAATTGGGCCATGTCGAACAGGTCGCAGCCGCCGCGCACCGCATCTTCCACCGTGACGATCTGGCGCCATTGGCCATCGCCACCGAGCTTGCCGCCGGTCAGGTGGGCGTGGCTCAAGTCAAACTTGATCTGGTCGGCCTTGGGTCTGCCCTTGTTGAACTCCTCACCCGACCAGAATTTGTATGCCGGATGGGAGAGGCTGGAGGGGGTGGAGAAGTAGGTCTGACGCCACTTCTTGTGCATCGCCATCCCGCTGGCCACGTTGCGAAAATCCGCAAAGCCATGGATCCAGAAGTATTCGTCCATGTAGATGTTGCCATGGTAGCCCTGGGCGGTGCGGGCGTTGGTGCCGAGGAAGTAGAGGTGCGCCCCGTTCGGCAGCACCATGGGGTCGCCCTTGAGCTCCACCCCTTCTGCGTTGGCAAACTGGATGATGTACTGCTTGAAGATGTGGGCCTGCGATTTACTGGCCGACAGGAAAATCTGGTTGCGCCCGGTGACCAGGGCGTCGATGAAGGCCTCGAAGGCAAAGAAGTAGGTCGCCCCAATCTGGCGCGATTTGAGCAGGTTGCGCCGCCGATGCTGCTTGCCCGCCTCATACCAGACCCGCTGGTAATCGAACATGGTCGACTCAAAGCGCTCGATCAGCCGCTCCTGCTGTTCGGGCTCCACCACGTTGCGCTCGGGGGCCTTCTTCGGCCCCTTGTTGCGGTTCGCCACCTTGGGGTTGAGGTCGGCCTCGTTGCCGCCCTTGCTGTATTTGTTGACCCGGGCGATGCGCTCCAACTGCCTGCCCAGCAGGTCAATCTCCTTGAAATCACCACCGGTTTTCACCTCTTTGGCGATCAGCTGGCACATCCGCGCCTCGATGGCGAAGTCGACCCGGTCGATGGGTTTGATGTCATCCCAGCCGTCGCGGGATTTCCAGGTGCCGACCGTCCCCTCCGGGGTCGCCAGCAGCTCCGCAATGGCTCGGATCTTGTACCCCTGAAAGTACAGGTGCATGGCCTGCCTGCGGGGTTCGATATGGGGGAAAAGTAAGGGTGCTGTCATGGCGCCAGTCTACCCAGCCGCTACTGCTCCAAACGCCCCCGCGCCAATGTGCCAGCGCCGCACACACTGGCCGCCGATTGCACGATCCCGCCGCTCACCCAGACCATAACCGCGACATCACCACCCAATCACCAAAGGGATCCCAGCCCATGGCAAAGTCCAAATTTTTCCGTGTTGCCGTAGAAGGGGGCACAACCGATGGCCGCGCCATCACCCGCGAATGGCTTGAGCAGATGGCCCAGCGCTACAACCAGTCCACCTACGGCGCCCGGGTCAATATGGAGCACATCCGGGGTATCGACCCCAACGGCCTGTTCAAGATGTACGGCGACATCACCGCCGCCAAGACCGAAGAGGTCACCATCGAAGGCGAGCAGCGCCTGGCCCTGTTCGTGCAGATTGACCCGACCCCGGAGCTGGTCGAGCTGAACAAGAAGCGCCAGAAGGTGTTCACCTCGGTCGAGATCCACCCCAACCTGAACGAAAAGGGGGCCTACCTGATGGGGCTGGCGATCACCGACTCCCCCGCCAGCCTAGGGACCGACATGCTCCAGTTCTGCGCAGGTGCAGGCGACAAATCGCCGCTGGCCTCCCGCAAGCAGCACAAGGAGTGCCTGTTCACCGAAGCGCTGGAAACCGTCATCGAATTCGAAAGTGAACAGGCGAAAGGCCCCTCTCTGGCCGAGCGCATCGCCGCGCTGTTCTCCACCCACAAGAAGCAATCCACCGCCGATTTCAGCGATGTGCACCAAGCCGTCGAGACCGTCGCGAAAGAGGTCACCACCCTCGATGCCGACCTGCAGAAGAAGTTCACCGAGCAGGCCCAGACCATCACCGAGCTGACCAGCAAGCAGGACGCCACCGCCAAGGCGCTTGCCGACCTCACCGCCAAGCTGGAGGGCCAGGAAGCGTTCAACCAGCAACGCCCGCCCGCCACCGGTGGCGATAGCGCCTCCATTCAAACCGACTGCTAAGGACCATGCCCAATGCGTAACGAAACCCGCCAGAAGTTCAACGAGTTCACCAGCCAGGTGGCCAAACTCAACGCTATCACCAGTGCCATGGTGCAGTTCAACGTGCAGCCCAGCGTCCAGCAGACCCTGGAAACCAAAATGCAGGAGTCGGTCGCCTTCCTCGGCATGATCAGCGTCATCCCTGTCGATGAGATGAAAGGCCAAAAGGTCGGTATCGGCATCACCAGCACCATCGCCGGTCGCACCAACACCGACACCAAAGACCGCCAGCCCAACAGCCCGCACGGTCTCTACGACCAGAGCTACGAATGCGCCCAGACCAACTTCGACACCCAGATCGGCTACGGCCAGATCGACGCCTGGGCCAAGTTCCCCGACTTCCAGACCCGTGTCCGTGACGCCATCCTCACCCGTCAGGGGCTGGACCGCATCATGATCGGCTGGCATGGCACCAGAGCCGCCGCCGACACCGATCGCAACGCCAACCCCCTGCTGCAAGACGTCAACATCGGCTGGCTGCAACACATCCGCACCGACGCCCCGGCCCAGGTCATGAGCGAGGGCACCGAGGGCAGCGGCCAGATCTACGTAGATGCCACCGACGGTGATTACAAAAACATCGACGCCCTGGTATTCGACGTTGTGAGCGAGCTGATCAAACCCTGGTATCAGGACGATACCGACCTGGTGGTCATCTGCGGCCGCAAGATGCTCTCCGACAAATACTTCCCCATCATCAACGACGCGGGCGACAACCAGAACAAACTGGCTGGTCAGGTGCTGGTGAGCCAGAAGCAGATCGGCGGCCTCAAGGCCGTGCGCGTTCCCTTCTTCCCCGAAGACAAGCTGCTCATCACCAAGCTCAGCAACCTCTCCATCTACTGGCAGACCGGCGCCCGCCGTCGTCACATCGAAGACGAGCCCAAGCGCAACCGTATCGTCAACTACGAAAGCACCAACGACGCTTACGTGGTCGAGGACTACGACTGCGCCGCCCTGGTCGAAAACATCGTCATCGGGCCGAACCCGGCCCCTGGCGAGTAAGGGGGTGGCATGACTCCCGCCCGCCGCCACCGCGAAAGAGCACTGGCCGCCCTGCAAGGGGCGGCCAATCCCCAATTCGACCAGGCCCGTGCCAACGCCTACGAACTCCAGCTGATGCAGTTGGCCGAACATCGCCGCACCCTCAAGGGCATCCAGAGCATCGAGCGCAAGATCGACGCCAAGCGCACCATGCTGGGCGTCTACAAGCCGTGGATTGATGGCCTGCTGGCCGCTGACCGGGGCGGACAAGATGACGTCCTCGTCACCGTCATGCTCTGGACCCTCGACACCGGCGATCTCGAAGGGGCCTTCAACATGGCCGATTACGTGATCCGCCACGGCCTCAGCACCCCGGACCGCTACGAGCGCACCGCCGCCACCCTGATCGCCGAAGAGGTCGCCGACACCGGCATCAAGCTGCAAGAGACAGGCGCGGGCCCCAGTTATGGCCTGCTGTGCGCTTACCTCGAGCTGCTGACCCACTGCGACATCTTCGACCAGGTGCGCGCCAAGCTGCACAAGGCCGTGGGCCGCGCCGCTCTGGCCGAAGAGTTCAAGGAGCAGGCCGCCCAGCACTACCGCCGCGCCCTCGAACTGCACGACAAGGTCGGCATCAAGAAAGAGCTCGAAGTGCTCGAGCGTGAACTGAAAAAAGAACAGCAACCCGACGCCACCGGCGGCGGCAGCTAACAGAGCGAACCCCGCACCCTGGGCGGCTCGGGCCTGACGAATGCGCTTCGCATACCAGACGGCCCGACCACCGCCCAACAAGCGGAAAAGGAGCACCATGAGCACCGGATTCATTGCCAATGCCCCCACGTCGCCAGCCGAAGGGGAGATAGACTCCAGCCCCTTCTGGCCGGCGATCTCGCTGCCTGACCTGCGCGACACCGTCCGGCTCGATGGCACCGTCACCACGGCCCGCCTCAAGCATGCCGTGATCGACGCCATCACCAGCGTCAACCGGGATCTGGCTGACTGGCGCCGCGCCCGTGAGGCAGAAGGGGTCGCCACCCTTGCCGCCGTACCGGGCGAGGTCATCAATGGCGAATCGGCGCACCTGCACAGCTATCGGCGCGCCGTCTATGCCATGACCCGCGCCAACCTGCTCGAGCGTTACACCGACTACAGCGCCACCGGTGATGGCGTCAAAGGGGCCGATGCCAAAATCATCAGCTCTGACGACCTCTACCGCGACGCCCGCTTTGCCATTCGCGACATCCTTGGCACCACCCACAACACGGTGGAGCTCATCTGATGGAGCTGCGCAGCCAGCAGGGTGACACCCTGGATCTCATCCTGTTCCGGCACTACGGCTACACCGCAGGCATCACAGAGCAGGTGCTCGCACTCAACCCCGGTTTGGCCGCGCTCGGCCCCATCCTCCCGACCGGAACCCTCATCACAATGCCAGCGGCCCCCACCCAGGCCGAGCAGCCGCTGATCCAGCTATGGGACTGACCATGAGCCGCCTCGACGACGAACTCGAACGACTGGCCGACATCAGCGAGCTGCAACTCGCTGCCCGCATCCACGCCGCCCGCATCAGTGGCACCGGCCCGCACTACTGCATCGACTGCGAAAACACCATCCCGCAGGCGCGCCGTGAAGCGATCCGGGGCTGCGAACGCTGTGCCGAGTGCCAGACCATCCACGAATTTCAAACCGCTCGCCACTACGGCAGCAAACGATAGGAGAGCACGATGCCAGAACCCATTTCATCCAGTGCAGCAACCAGCACCCTGAGCGCCTTGGCGTTGCTGTCCCTCTTCCCAGGCGTTGACCCCGGCGTCCTGCTCGGTGCATTCGCCGGGGCGCTGGTGTTCATCGCCACCACCGCCGAGCTCGGCAACCTGCGCAAGGCGGGCCTGTTCGTTGCCGCCTTCGTGGCGGGCGCGCTGGCGGCCCCGCTGGTTGCCGCCATGCTGGCCAGCGTGCTGCCGCTCAGTGTCGAAGTCCCCAGGGCCGTCGGTGCAATGCTGGCCTCGGCGCTTGCCGTCCACCTGCTGCAGTGGATCTTGCGAAAAACGCCGGAAGACCTGCTCAAACTCCGCAAAGGAGGCTGACATGAACCAACGGGAAAAGAACGCTTTCTCTCTGATCAACTGGCTGGAAGCACTCCTGAAAATTGGTGAGAAATCAGCATTGATATTGGCAGCAATCTGCTTGTGGCTGATGTTGATTGAGTTTTTGAACGGAGCACCTCTAGACCCGGTGAGCACCTTCGGGAAAGCAGCCATTTGCGCGTTCGTTATTGAACTGGCGCGAGTGGTAATCCTGTTCATCAAATGGGCTCGGCGTAAGCACCAAGCCCTCAACGGGGGCTGACATGCTGACCATCCTCTACGCCATGATCTGCGCCGCCATCGCGCTGCGCATCGCCACCTTCAACCGCAACGGGGGCGACTATCGCCCCCTGCCGGCCCTGCTTGCATGGGCCATCACCGTCGCCGCCGGGTCCGTGCCGCTGCGCGTCCTGCTCGGTGTCATGTCCGCGCCAGATCCAGCCGCAGTGATGCTGGCCGCCGTACTGCTCACCGCCCTGATCGGTTCTCGCGGATCCGTCATGCGTCTGCTGCCACGGCGGCGCCAGCAACCGACCACCGCCAGCCACCTGAATGGGAGATTTCAGCCATGAGTCTGAAAAAAGGGGATACCGGCGCCGCCGTCGCCGATCTGCAGCGTCGCCTGACCAAGGCCGGTTACCCGCTCGAACCTGACGGCTGGTTTGGCGATGCCACCGAGCGCGCCCTGCTCGCCTTCCAGCGGGACCATATGATCACCGCCATCGGCCAGGCTGGCCCCCGCACCCTGGTCGCCCTGCTCGGCAGTGAGCGGGGCAACCAGCTGACCATCAACCACATGCAGGAGGGCGCTGACCTGCTGGACCTGCCGCTCGCCACCATGGCCACCGTCGCCCAGGTCGAGAGCATCGGCGAAGGCTTCACCCAGGATCAGCGTCCGGTGGTTCTGTTCGAGCGGCACGTGTTCTACAAGCAGCTCACCAAGCACCTGGGCAAGGCCGCCGCCGACCAGATGGCCGCAAGCTATCCCAACCTGGTCAACCCCAAGCGCGGCGGCTATGCCGGTGGGGCGGCCGAGTGGGAGCGGCTGCAACTGGCCATCAGCCTGCACCGGGAGGCGGCCATCGAGTCGGCCAGTTGGGGGATGTTCCAGATCATGGGCTTCCACTGGCAGGCGCTGGGCTTTGCCTCGGCCAGCGACTGGCAGGCCGCCATGCAGCGCAGCGAAGTGGACCACCTCACCGCCCTGTGCCGCTTCATCCAGCAAGACCCCGCCATGCACAAGGCCCTGCAGGGTCGCAAGTGGGCTGACTTTGCCCGCCGCTACAACGGCCCGGCGTTTAAGGAGAACGACTACGACACCAAGCTGGCCAAGGCATACAGCCACTTTGCCAAGGTCTACCCGGTGAAGGAGGTTGCGGATGTGGCGTAGCCTGCTGCGCTCCCCCCTCACCTGGTTGCTGCTGGCGCTGGCGATTGCCTTAGCTGGCTGGGGCTGGGCGGCCCGCTCTGCCGCCAAGGCTGAGGGCAAAGTCTCCACCCTGCAAAGCGACCTCAAGGCCGCCAACGACAAGGCCGTTGAGGCCGAGCGGCGGGAGAAGCTCAAAGACAGGGTCATCGATACCCTCACCGGCGAGCTGGACGCCCAGGCAACCGCCGCCGCCACGCTGCAGCGCCAGCTTGGCGATCTGACCATCACGGCCACTACCCGGGCCGACACCATCAAGAGGCTCAAACGTGAAAATACTGAACTCAAGGAGTGGGCTGATCGCTCTCTGCCTGATCCTGTTATCAGGTTGCTCCAGCGCCCCGCCCTCACCGGCGCCGCAGATTATCAGGCTCACCTGTCTGGGCCTGACTCCCTGCCAACTGCCGGCAGCCAGCCCGGCCAATAACGGCGACCTGCTCGACCAGTTGACCCAGGCCGAGGCCGCCTGGGCCATCTGCGCCGCCCAGGTCGACAGCCTTATCGCCTGCCAGCAACGCCACCAGAACGGGAGGGAGCATGGAAAAGCCAAAACAGATCCGTGAGGTACTGACCCGCTGCGTGCCCCACCTCAAGACCAACCCGGACAAGCTGCACATCTTCATCGCCCCGGGCAACGTCGAAAGCACCGGCGCCCGCTCGCTCTCGTTCGAGTGGCAATACCCGCTCACCATCGGCATCGAGGACTTTGCCGGCCACCCGGACCAGATCATGGTGCCGCTGCTGGCCTGGCTGCGCCAACACCAGCCCGAGCTGATGACTAACGACGAGCAGCGCAAGGAAGGCATCACCTTCGAGGCCGAATACCTCGCCAATGACCTGATGGATCTCATCATCACCGTCAAGCTGACCGAGCGGGTCAGGGTGTGGCAAAACGAACAGGGGATTGGCTGGGAGCACCTGCCGGAGCCACCGGAAGACCCCTATGACGGCATCACCTGGGAACTCTTTATCAACGGGGAGCCTCAGCCATGGCCGCCGACGACCTGAGCCACCTGACCCACTGGGCCGATGGCCTGCTAGCCAGCATGGAACCCGCCGCCCGCCGCCAGTTGGCGGGCGAAATGGCCCGCACCTTGCGCGCCAGCCAGGCCCAGCGGATCCGAGCCAATATCCAGCCGGATGGCAGCCCCATGGCCCCGCGCAAACCACAGCCCAAGCTGAAGCAAGGCCGGGGGCGCCTTCGCCGCAAGATGTTCTTCAAGATAAGCAACACCAGCTGGCTCAAGGCCCGCGCCAGCGAACAACAGGCGGTGGTGGAGTTTGTCGGCACCGCCAACCGGCTCGCCACCATTCACCAATACGGCCTCAAAGACCGCATCAAGGGCCGCGAGATCCGCTATCCGGCGCGAGAGCTGCTGGGCATCACCAACCAAGAGGTGGAAAAGCTGGAGGAGTTGCTGCTGGCCCATTTGACCAAATGAGACAGTCCGCCCCCTTGCCTGTGTAAACAGGGACTTATACGATGCCAAAGCAAATGGATAGGGTGGGTAAAACATGGACAGGCAAGCAGCATTACGTGAGCGCATCAAGCAGCGGATAAACACCAAAAAAGCGCCAGTAGAAAAGCCAGTAGTAAGCAACTTCACCGAGTCAAATTGGCAGTTCGTGCATACATTGTTGGCCGCCACCCCCTTGCTCACGGCTGCTATCTATTTGATGGGGATGGCGTATCACTACGGTTACATCACCACCTTTGGGCTAGACAGCACCGAGTTTTCGTTACCAGCAGATACCACCCTGTTATATGGCTTTATCTCGCTAATTGGTCTTGTCTCCCCCTACGGGTGGTGGTTTTTAGGTGGTTTCGCCGCACTCTTTGTTTGTCTATTCCTTATGCTGTTTTTGCCACCCATTCATCTGGACACGACTAGGCTGTGGAAACCGATCTGGATGATCACGTTCTTCCGCTGGATAGCCAAAAAGCTCAGAAGCCGCAGAGATTCGTTCATCATTACGTGCCTGGATTTCATGGTCCGTCTATATGACAAATTCTTTATCGTCGTGATGCCTATCCTGCTGACGATATTGCCAGCACTCTATTGCGTCCCCGATGGAATCGACCAAGCCAAGAAAGAGATCGCACAACTGGAGAAGGGGGATGAAATCACAAGCAAACTCAGCAGCACTTCTACCATGCTGAGCGATACCCCTCATATCAGGATCATCTGCAATACCACTCACTGCGCCTACCGGCTCAAAGACGGCAGAACCCTCATCCTGCGCCATGACCAGGTAGAGCAGACATTCCTCCCCCCCCAAGAGCCCAAGAAGTCCTGACAGCCCGGCACAGGGCCGCACCACTGTGGCCCTGTGTTTGCTCCCTGCCGAAACAGACGTCCCCTGCCCTGACGGAAATCGCTACCCTGCTGCTGGTGTTGTGTGCGGTCGGGCTGGTTTGTGTCGATTGGTGGTTGATTGGTTGCGGTTGGTTGCGCGATACTGCGCGGGCAACGGCAAAATCCGTTGCCGGGATTGGTCTCCCGACAGCATCACAGCGCACAACACGCGCCCGCGTGTTTTTTTGTGCAGCCCAGTAGTACCCGCAATCTCAGTTATGACGGGCTGGGCAGGAGCTCCTTCGGGGGCGCCGGATCCCTGTGATGCCCGGTAAGACCAATCCTGTCCAGTTCGTCACCAGTAAGATTGGTCTCTTCGGTGGCGATTCACTGCATCACAGGAATCACACTATGAACAGCATCAACAGTTTTACCCCTGCCGAGATCATCAGCCTTCATCAAGGCCAACCTGTTACAACCTCCCTCAAAGTTGCCGATCTCTTTGGCAAGCGTCACGACGACGTATTGAAGAAGATCCGCAACCTCGAATGCAGCTCAGATTTTCATCTCCGCAATTTTGCGGAGATGTCCCAAGAGGTCGAAATTGGAAACGGAGCAAAGCGTTCTTCCCGATTCTACGAGATGACCAAAGACGGCTTTATCTTTGTGGTGATGGGCTTCACCGGCGCCAAGGCTGCGGCAACCAAAGAGGCCTATATCAACGCCTTTAACTGGATGGCCGAACAGCTCGCCGCCCAGCGCCCGCAACCGGCGATCAGCCTGACCGATGATGAACTCTGCACCCTCACCTGGTGCTGGCGCGCCGCCGACCGGATGATGGAAGCCGCCCGCAGCATCTATCCGCTGCTCGAGGTCGCCGAACACCGTGATGCCGGTCGCTACTACTCCATCATCCACGAGTACCCCTACACCCTGAACCAGGCCCGCAAGATCCTGGCCGACCGCACCCGTCATATCCAACCCAACACCGACGGCGACAGCGACTGGCCCAAACTGATCCCCCACCTGCGCCGCGAGCCCAAACCGATCGGTTGGTAATGTGACCGGTCATATACTTATGTGCGTGACCGATCGTAGCCCAACAGGTAATCTACACATGCTGGTATCATGGCTAAAAGCTGAAGAAATTTACAAAAATATAATAGAATTTATTTTTATAGGAATTTTACGATGGTAAACGTTGAAGTTGGAAATAGAAAGGTTATCAGTACAAACACAATTTTAATTCCAGAAAACGAGACTGCAAAAATAATATTAACACCTATAACGACAGAACCGCCTCTATTTCTTGATGTTGTTTTTGAACAAAAGGATGACGCTGAAAACTCTCTACCTTCGTGTTCTATTACTGGTTCAGGGCAGAAAGGAGTAATGACATTCACAAACTGGACGAACAACCTTGGCTCTCACATAATGAAACCTATTTTTTTTGCAACGACTGATGGAGGATACCACGTTTCTTGTATTTTCATAGTAACAAAAATAGGTAACTCTTATCGACTGGATATTCAATTCATGCTTGGGGAGAACAAAGAATGAGCATGAATGAACCATCTCCTGAATTTAATAATCAACCGTCAGTTGGTATTAGTGAAGTACATACCAACGTGACTCAGGAAGTTGTCCAGATAACAATTGACAAATTAACATTAATATTAAACGAGCATAGTTTATCACAAGATAAATGTTCTGACTGGAAAACTCCTCTTGGTATTTCAATCACTATTGTAATCGTCTTGCTTACTACTGATTTCAAAACTGCCTTGTCCATAGAAGCTAGCGCATGGAAAGCAATTTTCATTGTATCTCTGGTACTATGCCTTGGTTGGCTAGCTAGAAGCTTATATAACATCAAAGACAAGCAGTCTATTTCTCAGGTAATAGAAAAAATCAAAAACAAATAATTATCAATATATCAAAAATAACATTGAAAATTCAAGCGTGCTTAAAAAGAGAGTCTCCATTATTAAAGAGCCTCAACTCGCCAGTGTATTCTCTGTAGATACACTGGCCTCCCCTCGCCTTCCCGGCCATTGCCCAAAACAATGGCCCCATGCAACCGACCCCGACTGAACTCCAACGCCTGATCGACAACCTGATCCGCATCGGCACAGTCACTGCCGTGCGATCAGGGGAATGTCGCGTCAAGACCGGCGACCTCATCACCAACTGGCGGCCCTACGCAGCAGCGCGGGCCGGGAAGAACCGCACCCGCCATCGCCTCTCCATCGGCGAACAAGTGCTGATGCTCTCGGTCAGCGGTGACCTGCGCAATGCCTACATCGTCGGCCCCATCCACTGCGACGCCTTCCCCGAACCGCTGGCAGGCGATGACAATCCGGACCTCGACCGCACCGAATACAGCGATGGTGCCGTCATCGAGTACAACCCGGCCACCGGGGCGCTCAATGCCAGCGGCATCAAGACCGCCACCCTCTCGGCCTCCGTCACCGTCAAGCTGATCACCCCCCTGGTGGAATGCACCCAGGCGCTCAAGGTCGGCTCGACCATCGAGGCGGGGGGCAAGATCACCGCCCCCAGCGCCAAGATTGGCGGCATCAAGGTGACCACCCACAAGCACGGCAACGTCAGCTCCGGCAGCGGCACTTCCGGGGGCCCGCAATGAACTGGCTCGGCATGAACGCCGCGAACGGGCGCGCCATCAGCGCCACCGACCACATCATCCAGTCGGTGCGCGACATCCTCATCACCCCGGTGGGATCCCGGGTCATGCGCCGCGACTACGGCAGCGAGCTGTTTTACCTCATCGATCAGCCCCAGCATCAGGCCACCCGCCTGCGCCTGATGGCCGCCACCGTGCAGGCCCTCATCAACTGGGAACCGCGCATCACCATCACCCGGGTCGATGTGCTGGGCGGCGGCATGGATGGTGCCCTCACCATCGAGCTCACCTGGCAGCGCAAGGACGGCGGCGCGCCGGAGTCTGCTTCTATTGCCATCCCCACAGGAGCCGCCAATTGAGTAACGTGGATTTGACCCAGCTCCCGCCGCCCTCGGTGGTAGAGCCCCTCGACTTTGAGACCATCCTGGCCGAGCGCAAGGCCACCCTGGTGAGCTACTACCCGGCAGACCAGCAAGCCGCCATCGCCGCTACGCTGGAGCTCGAATCCGAGCCGCTCAACAAGCTGCTGCAAGAGAACGCCTTTCGGGAGTTGGTGCTGCGGGCCCGCATCAACGATGCCACCAAGCAGACCATGCTCGCCTTTGCCAGCGGCACCACCCTCGACCACCTGGTCGCCGAGTACGACATCGCGCGCCTGCTGGTCACCCCGGGGGATCCGGCGGCCAATCCGCCTGTCGAGCCTGTCTATGAGTCGGATGATCGTCTGCGCCTGCGCGGCCAGATGGCCTTTGAGGGGCTGACTACCGCCGGGCCGGTCCATGCCTACAAGTTTCACGCCCTGTCGGCCAGTGCCGAGGTGGCGGATGTGTCCGTCGACAGCCCCTCGCCGGGTACCGTGCGGGTGACCCTGCTCTCCCCTGCGGGCCAACCCAGTGCCGACACCCTCAATCGGGTCAGCCAGGCGCTTTCGGCCGATGATGTGCGCCCTCTGTGCGATCTGGTTGCCGTCGAGCCCGCCCAGATCAAACCCTATGCCGTCGATGCCACCCTCAACGCCACCGGCCTTGGCAAAGAGCAAGCGATTGCAGCGGCCACCGCTGCCATGACCCAGACGGCCGCCGCCTATTACCGGGTCGGGGCCACCGTCCCGCTCTCGGCCATCTATGCCGCCCTGCACCAGCCGGGGATCGACAGTGTCACCCTGCGGTCACCGCTGGCAGATGTCACCTGCACGGCGCAGCAGGCCGCCAAACTCACCACCCTCCACCTCGATTAAGGACCAGACCATGGCAAACGCCCTCTATGACAAAGGCCGCGAGAAGTTTCTCACCGGCGCCATCAACGCCAGTGCCGACACCCTCAAGTGCGCGCTGATCAAAGACACCTACGCCCCCACCCTGGCCAGCGACGAGTTTTTCAGCACGCTCTCGTCCCATGTGGTCGGTACCCCGCAGACCCTGACCAGCAAGACGGTCACCGGCGGAGTGCTTGACGCAGCCGACCTCACTTTCAGCGCTGTGCCCACGGCGGCGGTGAAGTATTGCGCCATCTACAAAGACACCGGCAGCGCCGCGACCAGCCCGCTGATCGCCCTGTTCGACACGGCGGCGGGCCTGCCGGTCAGCACCAATGGCGGCGACATCATCATCGCCTGGGACAACGGCGCCAATAAGATCTTCAAACTCTGATGGCAACCCTCTATCCCGTCTGGCGCGGGTCACTGACCTATCACGACGGCGCCCTGTCATTCGACGGGGCGGCGATCTACCGGGGCTCCCTGCCGGGTGACGATGACCCCGCGCCGGTCGCCATTGCCGGGGTCAGGGTCGGCCTGTCACCGGGCGGGATAGCGGCAGGGCCAATCGGCGGCATGGCGGCATTGCAGCGCGCCAGGCCCGCCGGAGTCAGTCAGTTTGCAGCAGGCACGGCCAAGCTGACCCATCGCACCGCACCCGGCGCCATTGACGCTGGTGCCTATGGCACCCCGGATACCACCGCCCGCGCCAGCGTGGGGAGCCTGGGGGATCTGCTCGCCATGGGAGCGGCCGAGATGTCCACCCAGATCACCTTGACGGGACTTAGTGCGAGCGCACTGGGGGTGGCCACGGTCATGGCCAGGCTCGGGGCAGGCGGCATACAGCCTGATGACATCGAGGCGCCGACCATGGTGCAGCGCCTCGCCCCCGCAGGGTTTGGTCATGGGGCCCTTGGCAGCCTCCGGGCACGAGTGCGCCAGCGAGTCGGCGCCCTGTCTGATGGTCAGAGTGGTGCCCCAAGGCTCAACACTCGACTGGCCCAAGCCGCGACCCCGTTCACGGGCGCAGTGGGGAGCCCCACCGCCGAGTACGCGCGGATCCTCTATCCGCTGGCCCCGGCGGTACCGCTCCCCGGTCTGCCCGCCATCACCGCCGCACTGGTCCCGGCCCCGCTGCTGCCTTCGGCACTCTCGCCGATTGCCAGCACCGCGCGCCTGACCACACGGGGGGTTGATGGCTGCACTTTCGGCGCGGCCAAGGTGCATCGCCTGCCCCTGCCATTGCCGACCACCCGGGATCTGCTGCCGCCCTCTGCCACCAGGCTGGAGCACCTCGCTGCGGCCACCCTGGCCAGCACAGTGACGCCGGAGGTGATCACCACCACCCGCTGTGCTGACACCTGCCCGGCCCCGCTGCTGCCCTGGCTCGCCTGGGCTAGGTCGGTGGATTGGTGGGAGCTGGCCGAGTCAGAAGACCAGCAGCGAGCCCTCATCAGCGCCTCGTTCCGCCTGCACCAGCGCAAAGGCACCCCCTGGGCCATCAGGGAGGCGCTAGCCGTGCTGGGCTTTGGCGACAGCACCATCATCGAGCGCGCCACGGGCCGCCGCTATGACGGCACGCTCGCTTACAACGGCAACGAACCCCACGGGGATCCGTCCCAGTGGGCCGTCTATCGCGTCATCCTCGCCCGCCCGGTCACCACCGTGCAGGCGAACCGCATCCGGCGCCTGCTGGCAGAGATGGCACCGGCCCGCTGCCATCTGGCGGCCCTCGATTACACCCAGGCGCCCCTTACATACAACGGCGCCGCAACCTACAACGGCAACTACAACCACGGAGCCTCCTGATATGGCGAATTTACAAGAGGTGGTGAGCTGGGACGCAGGCGTCTATCAGCTCGAAACCAGCGACCCGGTGCTCGGCGGCCCGGGGGGTACCTCCAACAAGCAGGCCCAGGCGCTGGCGAACCGCACCGCCTACCTGAAAAAGCACATGGATGACCTAGAAGGCGGCACCACCGCCGCCGGCAAGGCCAACAAGCTCACCACGGCGCGCACCATCGCCGTGGCAGGGGATGTGACCGGTCAGGCCTCGTTCGATGGCAGCGGCAACATCTCCATCACCGCCACCTATAAAAACTCCGGGGTCGTGGCGGGGACCTATCGCTCTGTCACCGTCGATGCCAAGGGCAACGTCACCGCCGGCAGCAACCCCACAACCTTGTTGGGCTATGGCATCACCGATGCCGTCCCCAGCAGCCAAAAGGGGGCAGCCAACGGGGTCGCTACCCTGGACAGTGGCGGCAAGGTGCCCGTCGCCCAGATCCCAGCCACCGCCATCACCGACACCTTTGTCGTCGGCACCCAGGCCGCCATGCTGGCCCTGACCGCTGAAATCGGCGATGTCGCAGTGCGCACCGACCTGAACAAGAGTTTCATCCTGCGGGTGACGGGCGCCTCGACCCTGGCCAACTGGCAAGAGCTGCTCACCCCCACCGACGCGGTGCAGTCGGTCGATGGCCAGACCGGGGTCGTGGTCATCGCCACCGCCAGCGAAGGGGTGAAAGGCAAGGCGCAGATCGCCACCCAGGCCGAAGTCGACGCGGGGGAAGATGACGGCAAGTTTGTAACGGCCTTGAAGCTGATGAACTGGGTCAAGCAAGCCGGGGAGTCAGTGCTCGGCATGTTGAGGGTGGCTACGCAGGCGCAAACCGATGCAGGAACAGCGGATGATGTGGCTGTGACGCCGAAAAAAATACGCTTTGGGTTTGTCGCCCAGTTGAGTGGTATCGGATACATCAAATTCCCGAGTTGGCTGGGTGGGCTGATAGTGCAATGGGGTAGCAACACGGTTCCGATCAACGGCACGCTCAATGTGACATTGCCGATCACCTTCCCTAATGCAGGCCTGCAAGCTTGGGCAACCTACGACTACCCAGACAGCACGACTTATCCAACGCTGGCAATCCGGATCGCCTCCAGCTCTCAGATTCAGTTGGGTGGCAAGGCTGCGGCTGGCAGCAATTTTGGCCTGCGTTGGCTGGTTATTGGTTACTAGGAGGTGTCATGTACAAATTCGATCCCGAATCCAAAGGGTTCTACCTGATGGCTATTCATGGCGACAACATACCGTACACAGCGGTCGAGCTCAGGCCGGGGGACTATGAGAGGCTGGTCAACGGCCAGAGTGACCAGCAAGAGATCGCCATGGTCGATGGCTATCCAGTTTTACAAGAACGTCCTGCCCCGCCCGCACAGCAGATGGCAGAGCTGATGCTGGCCCAGCTCGACCACACCGCCGCAGGCGAGATTGAACGCCTCCGCCCTGCCGTGGATGGCGGCTATGCCAAGGAGGCCGATGTCGAGCTGTTGGCGCAATGGCAACGCTATCGCTACGAGCTGCCGGATGTGCGCAGCCTGCCGGGCTGGCCTGAGCAACCCGCCTGGCCGCCTCGCCCGGGGGATCCCGCCACCGAATAACCCTTGAGTCCGACCACCACCCCGCCCTGTGCGGGGTGTTTCGTGACTGCCGGCATCCGTCACCTTGTCACCGCTTCACCAGTGTGTACGGCCCTCACACACTGGCCGCCGCTCGCCTGTCATCCCCTGCCCCTGCATCCTGACCCTGCTCGCATCACATGCAACAAGCTCCGTCCGGACAACAGGAGAACCTATGGCACTGGACCAATTTCACCACGGCGTGCGCGTCGTGGAAGTCAACGAGGGCACACGCACCAACCGCACCGTCGCCACGGCGGTGATCGGCATCATCTGCACCGGCAGTGATGCGGATACCGCTTACTTCCCCCTCAACAAACCCGTGCTGATTGCCAACCTGCCGGCGGCCATCGCCAAGGCGGGCAGTACCGGCAACCTCAAGCGCTCGCTGCAAACCATCTATGACACCGTCAACACCATCGTCATCGCCGTGCGCGTGGCCGATGGCGCCGACGCCGCCGAGCTGACCAGCAACATCATCGGCACCATACTGCCGGATGGCAGCTATACCGGCCTCAAGGCACTGGAACGGGCCGCCCCGGTCACGGGCGTCAAGCCGCGTATCCTCTGCGTGCCGGAGAACTGCACCCTGCCCATCGCTACCGCCCTGGCGGGCGCGGCCAAGAAGCTGCGCGCCTTCGCCTATGTGCCGACCATCGCCGACACCGTCGAGGCGGCGCTCGCCTACCGCGAGAACTTCTCCAGCCGCGAACTGATGCCGATCCACGGCGACTGGACCGCCTGGGACACTACCGCCAATGCCAGCATCAAGCTGGATGCCTGCCTCAAGGCGGCCGCCATGCGGGCATTCATCGACAAGGAGATCGGCTGGCACAAGACCCTGTCCAATGTCGGTGTGACCGGAGTAGACGGCATGACCAAGGCGCTGTTCTGGGATCTGCAAGACCCCGACACCGAAGTCGGCCTGCTCAACGCCAGCGAGATCACCGCCCTCATCCGGGCGGACGGCTTCCGCTACTGGGGCAACCGCACCTGTTCCGATGATCCCCTGTTCCAGTTCGAGAGCTACACCCGCACCGCCCAGATCCTGGCCGACACCATGGCCGAGGCCCACATGTGGGCCAACGACAAGCCGCTCACCCCCACCCTGGTGAAAGACATCATTGAGGGCATCAAGGCCAAGGGCCGCGAACTGGTGGCGGGCGGTTACCTGCTCGGCTTTGACTGCTGGTACAACGAGGAGCTCAACGACAAAGACACCCTCAAGGCTGGCAAGCTGCGCATCGATTACAACTACACCCCGGTGCCGCCGCTCGAAGACCTCGGCTTCATCCAGCGCATCACCGACACCTACCTCATCGACTTCGGCGCCCGTGTTGCGGCCGCCGCATAAGGAGCCACCATGGCACTGCCTCGCAAACTCAAACACGGCAACATCTTCATGGATGGTGGGAGCTGGATCGGCGTCGCCGAAGACTTCACCCCGGCCAAGATGGGCCAGAAATTCGAAGCCTATCGCGGCGGCGGCATGATGGGCGCTGCCAACATTCACATGGGGCTGGAAGATGGCGCCCTCGACACTTCCTTCACCTTCGGTGGGGTAGAGGCTGACCTGGTCAAGCGCATGGGGCTCGCCAAGATTGACGGCGTCGCCCTGCGCTTTGCCGGTTCTTTCCAGCGCGACGACACCGGTGAAGTGGTCTCGGTCGAAATCGTCCAGCGCGGCCGCTTCAAAGAGCTGGACCGGGGCACCTTCAAGAGCGGTGACAACTCCCAGAGCAAAGTCAGCATGGTCAACACCTACTACAAGGAGACCATGAACGGCGTCGACCTGTGTGAAATCGACTTGCTCAACATGATCTGGATTGTCGACGGCGTCGACCTGATGGCCGAACACCGCAAGGCCATCGGCCTCTAACCTACTCCACAACCCAACGGGCGGCCCTTATCCAAACAGAAAGTGCCGCCTTCACCACATCACCAGGAACAAACACCATGGAAAACAAGACCGTTACCCTCGACCAGGCCATCCAACGCGGCGACACCGCCATCATCGAGGTGCAACTGCGCAAACCCAAGGCGGGCGAAATGCGCGGCCTCAATATGACCGATGTGGTGCAGATGGACGTCAACGCCCTCACCAAACTGCTGCCCCGCATCACCACCCCGATCCTGACCGAACTCGAAATTGGCAACATGGATCCGGCCGACCTGATGCAGTTGGGCAGCGAGGTAAGCGCTTTTTTGGTACCGAAGAGAATGGCCTACCTCATTGCGTAGACGAGGTGATGGCCGATCTGGCCATCATCGCCCACTGGCCGCCGTCCGAGATGGCGGCCATGGAGATCAGCGAGCTGATGGGCTGGCACCAACACCTCGTTGAGACTCACAACCGCATCAACGGGGCAACAGAGCAATGAACCCTCTCAAACTGCAAATTCTCCTCGGGGCGGTCGACAAGCTCACCGCCCCCCTCAAGGCAGCCAGCGGCCAGAGCCGCATCACTGCCAAAGACCTGGTCGAGACGAAAAAGCGCATCAAGGAACTGGAAACCCAGAGCGGCCAGGTTGACGGTTATCGCACCCTCGGCCAGCAGATTGGCGCCACTCGCGCCCAGCTCACAGCAGCCCAGCGCGATGCTCAGCAGATGGCCCAGCAGTTCGCCAAGGTCGAGCAGCCGACCAAGGCCATGACCCGCGCCATGGAACAAGCCAAGCAGAAGGTGCGCGACCTCTCCCAGCAAGAGCGGGAAATGGTCGCCCGTCATGGCAACCTGAAACGGGCCATGGGCGAGGCAGGCATCAACACCAAACAGCTGGGCCAGCACCAGCGCCAGCTCAAGAGCGACCTTGCCGCAGCCAACACCCAGCTCGACCAGCAGCGGGCCAAGCTGGGCCAACTGGCCGACCAGCAAAAGCGCATCAACCAGGTCAAGGCGAACTATGACAAGACCATGTCCATGCGCAGCACCATGGCAGGTTATGGCGCCGCAGGCATGGCAACCGGTGCCGCGGCTATCTACAAGGGCACCAACATCGCCAGCAAGGCCATGGGTTTTGATGTCGATATGTCCAAGGTGCAGGCAATCACCCGGCTGGACAAAGGCAGCAGCGAGCTGGCCGCCTTGCGGGCTCAGGCGCGGGAGCTCGGCGCCAATACTGCCTTCACGGCGGGCGAAGCGGCGCAGGGCCAGGGCTTCCTCGCCATGGCTGGCTTTACCCCCAAGGCGATCCGTGACGCCATGCCTGGGGTGCTCGATATTGCCAAGGCGGGTGGCGTCGAAATTGCCGCTGCAGCGGATATCGGATCCAACATCCTGACCGGCTTCAAACTGCCGGCAAATCAGATGAACCGGCTCGGGGATGTGATGGTCGGCACCTTCACCCGTGCCAACGTCGACCTGCAGATGCTGGGTGAAACCATGAAGTACGTGGGCCCTGTGGCGGCAGGCCTTGGCGTCGACCTTGAAACCGCCTCCGCCATGGCGGGCAAGCTGGGGGATGCCGGTATCCAGGGAAGCATGGGCGGTACCGCCATACGGGCCATTCTCGGCCGCCTGGCGGCGCCCCCCAAGGCCGCACACGATGCGCTAGCCGCCCTGAACGTGAAGACCTCCGATGCGGCGGGTAACCTGCGCGCCCTGCCCGATATTCTCGACGAGCTCTACAAGAAGACCAGCAAGATGGGGGATGCCACCCGCTCGGGCTATTTCAAGGCCATCGCCGGTGAAGAGGCCTTCGCCGCTCTGGCTGTGCTGACCGAACAGGCGGGCTCCGGCAAGCTGCAAGAGCTCATCGCCACCCTGAAACAAACCCAGGGGGAAGCAGGCAAGGTCGCCAAGGTCATGGCAGATAACGCCATCGGTGATCTGGATAACCTCACCTCCGCATGGGATGACGTGGGCATCCAGATGATGGAGACCGAAAATGGCCCGATGCGCGGGATCATTCAGCGCGTCACCGAGATTATCCAGGTCACCGGTGACTGGATGCGAACCAACCCTGAGTTGACCTCCACCCTGACCCGTATCGCGGCCGTGACAGCCGTGGCCGCTGCCGCTGGCGGGTCGCTGCTGCTGATTGTGGCGGGCCTGCTGGGGCCGCTGGCGGCCATCAAGATGGGGATGTCGATGTTGCTGGTCTATGGGAGCCCCCTGCTGACCTTCATCAAGGCGCTGACCATGGGCATGGTCAGACTCGGCCTTGCCATGCTCACCAACCCCATAGGCTGGTTCATCATGGGCATTGTGGCCATCGCCGCCGGGGCTTACCTGCTCTACAAAAACTGGGATGGGGTCGCCGCATGGTTCAGCGGATTGTGGGCGCAGTGCCAGGCCCCTGCGCTCGCCTTCTGGGAGCTCCTGAAAGAGCTCTTCTCGTGGACCCCCATCGGCTTGCTCATCATGCACTGGGGCGAGATCTGGGCCTTCTTCGACACCCTGCCTGCCGGGGCGGCCAACAAGGGCAAGGCCATCGTCGACGGCCTGATTGGTGGCATCACCGTGAAGTGGGAGAGCCTGAAAGCCAAGATAAAGGCACTCACCGACCTACTACCGGACTGGATGAGAGGGGGTGGCTCGGTCACGGCCAACGTCAACCCGTCAGGCTACCTCACCGGCAACTACAACACCCCGGCCATGGCGGGGGGATCCGGTTACGGTCCACGCATCGTGACGCCGCCACGCCCGGTCGCCAGAGGCAGCACCACCACCGAGATCAACGCCCCCATCCATATCGTCCAGCAACCCGGGCAATCCGGCGCGGATGTGGCGCAAGAGGTTCGCCGCGAACTGGACCGACGCGAACGGCAGGCCGCTGCCAACGGTCGCGCCTCCCTGACCGACCGCAACTAAGGAGCAACCACCATGATGATGACCCTGGGCTGGTTCGTGTTTATGCGCTCGACAGTGGCCCCCCTCTCACAACAAGACGAACGTGCATGGCGCCACCCGGGCAATAACCGGATCGGCGCTCGCCCTGCCTATCAGTTCCTCGGCCCGGATGATGAAACCAGCACCTTCAGCGGTGTGCTGCTGCCCGAGGTGACCGGGGGGCCGGTTTCCCTCGATATGCTCAACAGCATGGCCGACAGCGGCCAGGCCTTCCCCCTGATCCAGGGCGATGGCGTCATGCGTGGGTCATTCGTGATCGAGGGCATCAGCACCACCCGCAGCGAGTTTTTCAGCGATGGCACCGCCCGTAAAATCGAGTTCACCATCAAGCTCAAGCGGGTCGATGACAACGACAGCTCCCTTGGCAACACCCTGCTGGGCCGCACCGCGGGCAACCTCTTTGGCCGCCTGGGCCTAGGCAAGCTGGTCGGCAGTATCGGCAACAAGCTCGGGGGGCTTCTCTGATGGAGGCATTCGACCAGTTCGGCAGTCGCCTGGCCGAGAACTTAGGGATAACCAATCCGCTCGACGCCTTGCGCCAAGGCCACCCGGTACCGGCTTACCAGGTGCTGGCTGACGGCAAAGACATCTCGGCCGCCATCAGGCCGCGTCTGATGTCGATGACCATCACCGACAACCGGGGCTTCACCGCCGACACCATCGAGATCACCCTCGATGACAGCGATGGCCAGCTCGATATGCCACGCCGGGGCGCCACCCTGCGCGCCCTCATCGGTTGGCAAGGCAGCGCCCTGGTCGACAAGGGCACCTACAAGATCGACGAAGTGGAGCACGGCGGGGCACCGGATGTGCTCACCATCCGGGGCAAGTCGGCCGACCTGCGCGGCGGCATGAACAAGCTGCGCGAGCGCAGTTGGCACCAGACCACCGTTAACGGCATCGTCGAGCAGGTAGCGGCACCCTACCAGCTCACCCCCTGCGTGAGTGACTCGCTCAAGGGCCAAGTGATAGACCACATCGACCAAGCCAACGAGAGCGATCTCGCCTTCCTCACTCGCCTGGCTGGTCAGTGCGATGGCATCGCCACCGTCAAGAATGGCCGCCTGCTGTTTATCAAGGCAGGCCAGGGCACCACCGCCAGCGGTCAGCCTCTGCCCGCCATCACCATCACCCGTCGGGATGGCGATCAACACCGCTTCTCAGTGGCTGACCGCGATGCCTACACCGGCGTGACCGCCTATTGGCAAGACAACAAGGAGGCGGAGAAAAAGAGAGTCGAGGTGAAGCGCAAGAAGAAGACCAAGCCGACGCAGGAACGGCCATTGCCCCCGGGTGTCATGGTCAACAAGCAAGAGAACGAACTGCTGGTCGGTAGCAGCGAGAACGTCAAAGAGCTGCGGCATGTCTATGCCAGCCAGGCTAATGCCATGCGGGCAGCCCGGGCTGAATGGGAGAAGCTGCAACGCGGCGTGGCCGACTTCCAGATCACTCTGGCGCTGGGGCGCCCTGAACTCTACCCGGAGCAACCCACCACCGTCAGAGGGTTCAAGCCCCAGATTGACGAGGCCGACTGGCAGCTCACCCAGGTAGTGCACGACCTCACCAACCAGGGCTACACCAACCGCCTGCAGCTCGAGGTGAAGTTGGAGGAACTGCCAGACTAATTTCGAAATGCGAAAAGGGCTCCACAATGTGGAGCCCTTTTCAATCCGCCTGATTACGCACCGAAACATGGCCAGGGAAAAGTGCCGCATGAAGCACGCCATCAAGCAGATGCGGCATCATACAAGAAGGCCGAGTGACTACCCAGCCGGTGCTTGTGTAAGCCCATCAAAAAAACTCTGTCGCCACTCTGTCGCCATTTAGTCAAAACAAAAAAGGCCACTATCACTAGTGGCCTTAGTAACTCTTTGATTTTAATGGTGCCCGAGGCCGGAATCGAACCGGCACGACGCGAACGTCGAGGGATTTTAAATCCCTTGTGTCTACCGATTTCACCACTCGGGCACCGCAATCGGTATCAAGTCCGCGCCGCGGGCTTGTCAATATGGAGGCACGTTCCGGAGTCGAACCGGACTAAACGGATTTGCAATCCGCTGCATAACCGCTTTGCTAACGCGCCATGCAAAAGAGAGTTGGCTCTCGATTGTCTGAATTTGGAGCGGGAAACGAGACTCGAACTCGCGACCCCGACCTTGGCAAGGTCGTGCTCTACCAACTGAGCTATTCCCGCATCGGTCTGGCTGACTGCCTGACTACGAGAACGCATTCTAGCGATGTTCCTCGTCCAGTCAACCAAAAACATTTAATACGCTGATCGTTCGGGCATTTTTTGCCCTTCTCCCACACTTTTGCCACTCATGGCCGTTTCTCTGCCCCAACGGCAAGGAAACGGCCATTTGCCCATGGGTGGACTAGAAGCGGGAGTGGTAGGTCAGATCGCCCCAGGCGGCCTTCATGTACTGGAACATGGACCAGAAGGTGAGCACGGTGGCGACATAGAGCAGCACGTAGGCGAGCCAGACCATCCAGATGTCGTATTGCCAGATGAGGCCGGTGAGCGACACCATCTGGATCATGGTCTTCCACTTGCCGATCCAGCTGACCGCCACCGAGGAGCGCTTGCCGAGCTCCGCCATCCACTCCCGCAGAGCGGAGATGATGATCTCGCGGCCAATCATGGTCATGGCCGGTATGGTGACCCAGATGGTGTTGTAGTGTTCGACGATGACCACCAGGGCGGCCGCCACCATGATCTTGTCGGCAACGGGATCGAGGAAGGCACCGAAGGCGGTGGACTGGTTCAGCTTGCGGGCGAGATAGCCATCAAACCAGTCGGTCGCGGCCGCCAGGATGAAGACAAGCGCAGCCGCCAGGTAGGACCACTGATAGGGAAGGTAGAACAGGATGACGAAGACGGGGATGAGCAAAATCCGAAAAAACGTCAGCAGGTTAGGAATATTTGTCATTATTTTCAGCCACTTCTTGTATGCCGCTAGATGGTAGCCCCAAGCCGATCACCGTTGCAACCGGACAGGCGCCCGCCTTGGTCCATTAATCCATCAATAACCTCAGGATGCATGCCATTATGGCATTTGCGGGCCCCCTGCGTCACGGCTCTTGTGCTGCCGGGGCTGGTTTGCGGGATCCACATCAAATGCCACCCACTCAAGGTGGCCCGGGTCAGACCCGCTCCTGACGGGTACCAGGGATCCCCTGTCCTGAACAACAACGCCAACCCAGGGGGGAGCGAATGCAAGGCCCCTGAATGGTATGAACCCGCCGGCTCCTGGGTATATCCCCCAGAACAGCAACGTTTATCCAGGGTCAGAGCGAGTGCAGGGCGTCGTGGATGGATTGGGCCAGTTCTAGGCTGATGCCGGGCACCTTGGCGAGCTCATCCACCCCCGCCTTCTTCACCTCCTGCAGGCCCCCCAGGTACTTGAGCAGGGCCTGCCGCCGCTTGGGCCCCACCCCCGGGATGTCCTCCAGGGTACTGGTGGTACGGGCTTTCGCCCGTCTCGCGCGGTGGCCTGTGATGGCAAAACGGTGGGATTCATCGCGAATGTGCTGAATAAGGTGCAAAGCGGGCATATCTGCTGGCAAGTGCAACTCTTCGTGGCTCTCCCCCATGATCAGGGTCTCCAGCCCGGCCTTGCGGGTCACCCCCTTGGCGATGCCCACCAGCAGCGGGTATTTGCCCCCCAGAAACTCCAGCTGACGGGCCAGGATCTCCTCGGCGCGGCGCAACTGGCCGAGGCCGCCATCGATGAAGAGCACGTCCGGCACCTTGTCCGGCTCCTGCTGCTTGCCAAAGCGCCGCTCCAGCGCCTGCTCCATGGCGGCGTAGTCATCGCCCCCCGTGATGCCGTCGATGTTGAAGCGCCTGTATTCCGATGAGAGCGGCCCCTCCCGGTTGAACACCACGCAGGAGGCCACGGTGCGCTCCCCCATGGTGTGGGAGATGTCGAAGCACTCCATGCGGGCGATGGGGCGCTCGAGCTCCAGCAGCTCCTCCAGCTGGTCGTAGCGGGCGGTAATGGTGCTCTTGTGGGCCAGCCGCGAGCGCAGCGCCGTCTGGGCGTTGATGGAGGCTAGCTTGATGAAGCGGGCCCGCTCGGCCCGGGTGCGGCTCTGCACCCGCACCTTGTAGCCGGCGGTCTGGCTCAGGGTCTCGGCGATCACCGCCTCGTCTTCCAGCGCCACGTCCAGCAGCACCTCGCTCGGGATCTGCCGTCCCCCCTGCCCCGACAGGTAGAACTGCAGCAGGAAGGATTGCACCACCTCGTCCAGGGGGGTATCGGCCGGCACTTTCGGGAAGTAGCTGCGCGAGCCCAGCACCTTGCCCTGACGGATGAAGAGCACGTGGATGCAGGCCGCCCCCTGATCGAAGGCCACCCCCACCACGTCCAGCTCGTCCAGCACGTTGCCGCTCACCGACTGCTGCTCGGTAACCCGGCGCAGGGCCTGGATCTGATCCCGGTAGCGGGCCGCCTCCTCGAAGCGCAGATCGCCGCTGGCGGACTCCATCTTGCCCACCAGCTCGCCTATCACCTGCTGGTTCTTGCCCGCCAGGAACAGCTTGGCCAGCTCCACCTGCTGGGCATACTCGGCCTCGCTCACCAGCCCGGCCACGCAGGGGCCGGCGCAGCGCTTGAGCTGATAGAGCAGGCAGGGACGGGTGCGGTTGGCATAGACGGCGTCCTCGCACTGGCGCACCGGGAAGATCTTCTGCATCAGGTGCAGGCTCTCGCGCACGGCGCCGCCGGAGGGGTAAGGGCCGAAGTACTCCCCCTTCACCTTGCGGGCGCCGCGATGGACGCCGATGCGCGGGTGCTGGTGCGCCGTGATGATGATCCAGGGGTAGGACTTGTCATCCCGCAGCAGCACGTTGTAGCGCGGCTGGTACTGCTTGATGAGGTTGTGCTCGAGGATCAGCGCCTCTGTCTCTGTGTGGGTGACCGTGACCTGGATGTCGGCGATCTGGCGCACCAGGGTGCGGGTCTTGATGCTGTCCACATTGGTGCGAAAGTAGGAGGCGAGCCGCTTTTTCAGATCCTTGGCCTTGCCCACATAGATGACGGTGCCGCCGCCGTCATACATGCGGTAGACGCCGCTCTGGTGGGTGACGGCGCTCAAAAATGCCTTGCTGTCAAAATGGGGCTCGGGAGAGAGGGTCATCGGCAACTCGACTCAAGGGATGAATGCAAAAAGACGGGAAGAGCATACTGCGCCTGGCCTGCGAAAAGCAAAAAGGCGGCACTCGCCGCCTTGGGTGGACACAGGCATCCCTTACAGGGTGTCGGCATCCAGCATGCCATAGCGAATGGCCAGATGGGTCAGCTCCACGTCGCCATTGATCCCCAGCTTGCTGAACAGGCGGTAGCGATAGCTGTTGACCGTCTTCGGGCTCAGGTTGAGCTGCTCCGAGATGTCGGTCACCTTCTGTCCCTTGGTGATCATCATCATGATCTGCAGTTCGCGCTCGGAGAGGGACTTGAAGGGGTTCTCGTCCGCCGAGGCAAACTGGCTCAGGGCCATCTGCTGGGCGATCTCGGGGGAGATGTAACGCTGGCCGGAGTGCACCAGGCGAATGGCGTGGATCATCTCGTCCGGCGCGGCCCCCTTGGTGAGGTATCCGGCGGCCCCCGCCTGCATCACCTTGGTGGGGAACGGATTCTCGGAATGAATGGTCAGCACTATGATGCGCACATCGGGGCGCAGCCGCAGTATCTTGCGGGTCGCTTCCAGACCGCCGATGCCCGGCATGTTCATGTCCATCAGGATCACGTCGGGGTGATGCTGCCGACAGAAGGCCACGGCGGTTTCCCCGCTCTGCGCCTCGCCCACCACCTTGATCCCGCGGACATCTTCCAAAATGCGTCTTATCCCTGTACGCACCAACTCATGATCATCGACCAGGAATACATTAATCACCCAAACACCCCGTTTTTTATCTCGTTATATGCCAGTTAGGGTTAACACGGCGTCTTGCATCATAACCAAACTCGATGATTTGGCAAACCATGGCCGGGAAAAGTTTGAAAGTGCTCGTAAAAGCCGTTTTAAATCAAATTATTATATAAATAATCAACGAAAAAACGGCGCCTGAAGGCGCCGTATCGGTCAACTTTCGTGCCGCCAGCCTCAGTTGGCCAGCAGGGCACGCACCTTGTCCAGATCGGACTGGGTATCCACCCCGACCGGGGGGGCCTCCAGCGCCTGGGCCACATGGATCTTCTCCCCATACCAGAGCACCCGCAACTGCTCCAGCGCCTCTACTTGCTCGAGCGCGCTCGGCGCCCAGTCCACATAACGCTGAATGAAGCCGGCGCGATAGGCGTAGATGCCGATGTGGCGCTGGTAGTGATCGCCAATCTGATCGTGACTCCTAGCAAAGCGGTCCCTGTCCCAGGGGATGCTGGCGCGGCTGAAGTAGAGGGCGTAGCCATCCTTGTCAGTCACAACCTTGACGGTATTGGGGTTGAACGCCTCTTCGGCATCCTTGATCGGCACCGACAGGGTCGCCATCGGCGCCGTGGCGGCGGCCAGGTTGTCCGCCACCTGACGGATGATGGCGGGCGGAATGAGCGGCTCGTCCCCCTGCACGTTGACGATAATGGTATCGGCGGCGAAGCCGTAGTGACGGCACACCTCGGCCAGGCGCTCGGTGCCGGACTGGTGATCCGGTGAGGTCATGCACACCTCGACGCCGGTTGCCTGCAGCGCCTGCTGCACCCGCTCATCGTCGGTGGCGACTATCACCCGATCGGCGCCCGATTGCAGGGCCTTCTCCACCACGTGCTGCACCATGGGCTTGCCATGGATGTCCGCCAGCGGCTTGCCCGGCAAGCGGGTCGAGGCGTAACGGGCCGGAATGACGACGACGAAACTCATGGCTTCAGCTCTTCCAGGGGCAGATGACGGGCCCGGTTCTCCAGGAGGACGGGGATCCCCTCCTCCAGCGGATAGGCCAGTCTGTCGAAGCGGCAGATGAGCTCATGGGCGGCCTTGTCCGATTGCGGTTGATAGTGCAGCTTCCCCTTGCAAACCGGGCAGGCGATGATGTCGAGCAATTTGATATCCAGTGCCAAAACGAAACTCCTTCAACGATGTCGAGCAAGCGACGATCTCGGGCGGGCTAGGCTGCCGAGCAGTTTAATGGTCCATCGCCGGAGCCGGCACCCGGCTCCTTGCAACGGCGCCGCACGGGCTATGCCGTGCAGGCGATGATCTTGCGCCATTCAGTGTGCATGGTCAGGGCCGGACGCCTGCGGCGGGGTCAACCGCTGCAGCAGGGTCTCGAGCAGGGAGGCGGGCAACTCGGCGCTCACCGGCAGATACCACCAGTGCGCTGGCGCGAAGGCCCGGCACTTGACCGCATCCTTCTCCGTCATCAGCAGGGGGCGCACGCCGAAACGGGCGAGCAGCTCATCCCGATCAAAGGCCTGATGATCCGCATAACCGACACGCTCTGCCAGCTCATAGCCGAGTCCGGCCAGGGTGGCAAAGAAGCGAGGAGGATGGCCTATGCCCGCCAGTGCATCCACAGGTCCGGCAAGGGGAGCCGCGAGGAGCGCATCGTCGCACACGCGGCGCGGCGCGGCCGCCACCAGCGCCATGGGGTATTCCCCCTGGGCCGGGGTGCCACCGTTGCAGATGATGGCATCGACCCGCTTGAGGCGGGTCATGGGTTCCCGCAGCGGCCCCATGGGGAGCAGGCAGCCATTGCCGAAGCGCCGGGCCCCATCCACCACCACCAGCTCTATGTCCCGGTCCAGGGCGTAGTGCTGCAGGCCGTCGTCGGTGATGACGATGTCCACCTCGCCGCTTTGCTCCAGCAGACGCACCGCATCGGCGCGCCTGGGGGCCACCACCACGGGGCAGCCGCAGCGCCTTGCGATGAGCACAGGCTCATCCCCCGCCTGGGCCGTGGTGCTCTGCTTATCGAGTCGGTAAGGGTAATGGGGCGCCTTGCCGCCGTAACCCCGGCTGACCACGCCGGGGCGATAGCCACGGGCCTGGAGTTGCTCTACCAGCCAGACCACCACAGGGGTCTTGCCGTTGCCACCGACCGAGATATTGCCCACCACTATCACCGGCAGGCTGGCGCGATAGGCGCTGAACCAGCCGCGCCGGTAGGCGAAACGGCGCCCGCCGCTGACGAGGGCAAACAGCAGGGCCAAGGGGGCCAGCCACCAGCGCCAGCCACTCTTGCCGTACCAGAGACGCTCCAGCATCAGGCCGAATGACTCACGGCGCCGCCGAACTGGATGGCGCGCAGCTGGGCATAGGTGCCCTGTTGGCTCATCAGCTCGCCATGGTTGCCGCGCTCGACGATATGACCCTCGTCGATCACCAGGATCTCGTCCGCCTTCTCTATGGTGGAGAGACGGTGGGCGATCACCAGGGAGGTGCGCGCCTTGCACAGCTCGTCGATGGCCGCCTGGATGTGGCGCTCGGACTCGGTATCCAGGGCCGAGGTGGCCTCGTCCAGCAGCAGTACCGGGGAGTCCCGCAGCAGGGCGCGGGCGATGGCGATGCGCTGGCGCTGGCCACCGGACAAGGAGGCGCCATTCTCGCCGATGACGGTGTCATAGCCCTCCGGCATCTTGCGCACGAACTCGTCGGCATGGGCGATGCGGGCGGCATGCTGGATCTCTTCCCGGCTGTACTTGTCTTCTGCCGCGTAGGCGATGTTGTTGGCCACGGAGTCGTTGAACAAGTGGACGTGCTGGGAGACCAGGGCGTACTGCTTGCGCAGCTCGCTTAAGCGATATTCGCGGATGTTGACGCCGTCCAGCAGGATCTCCCCCTGCTCTATGTCATAGAAGCGGGTCAAGAGGCTGGCGATGGTGCTCTTGCCGGAGCCGGAGCGACCCACCAGGGCCACGGACTTGCCCGCCTCCACCTTGAAGCTGATGTTGTGCAGCGCCGGGGTCTCCTTGGTCGGGTAGGTGAAGGTGACGTTGCGAAACTCGATCTCCCCACGGGCCCGCTCCAGGGTGCGGGTGCCGGTGTCCTGCTCCGGGGTGGAGTCCAGCAGACCGAACAGGCTCTGGCAGGCGGTGATACCGCGCTGGAACTGGTTGTTCACGTCGGTCAGGCTTTTCAGCGGCTTGAGCAGCATCATCATGGAGGTGACCATGACGGTGAAGGTGCCCGCGGTCAGGGTCGCCTTGACCGAGTCTATGGTCGCCACATAGAGGAAGACCGCCAGGGCGACCGAGGCCACCATCTGGACTATGGGGCTGCCGATGGCGTCGGCCGCCACCATCTTCATGGTCTGCTGACGCATCCGGTTGCTGACCTGATAGAAGCGCTTGTCCTCCACCTGCTGGCCACCGAACATCAGCACCTCTTTATGGCCCTTGAGCATCTGCTCGGTAGAGGTGGTGATGTCACCCACCGCCTGCTGGATGTGGCGGCTGATCTTGCGAAAACGACGGCTGATGAGGCCGATCAGTATGCCCACCACGGGGCCGACCACCAGGAAGATCACCGACAGCTGCCAGGAGTGCCAGAACATCAGGCCGAGCAGGCCGATGACGGTGGCCCCTTCCCGCACTAGGGAGACCAGGGTGGAGCTCGCGGCTGACGACACCTGACCGGCGTCATAAGTCACCTTGGAGAGCAGGTTGCCGGTATTCTGGCGGTCGAAGAAGCTCATGGGCATGGCCATCAGGTGGCTGAACACCTGCTGCTGCAGCCGCATCACCACATGGTTGCCGACCCAGGCCATGCAGTAGTTGGAGAGGAAGGCGGCGCAACCGCGCAGGGCGACGATGCCGAGCACGAAGAAGGGCATCCACTTGAGCACGCTGCTGTCGTTGCCGTTGAGGCCCTGATCGATGAGCGGCTTGATGGAGTAGACGAAGGTGGTATCCACGGCCGCATAACCCAGCATGCCGATGATGCCGCCCACCAGCCCCAGTTTGCGATCCCGGACATAACCGAGCAGGCGCTTGAAGACGGGCCAGCTCTCTTGTGAGGTTTCTTGTTGCATGAATAGCCGTTAATAAGGGAAATGACGGGGTATTCTAGCCAAAGCGCAGGATTACACCAAGCGTTGCCATAGCACCGGCCCCACCCCAAAGAGAAATAACGGCCGAGGGAGAGTCCTAGTGCCATAGCCTGGGCCGCCACCAGTGGCCATTGCGCCTGTACCAGGGGCCCTGCTCGCGCTCGGCCCGGATCTCGAGCCCGGTCTCCCCCGCCTCGATCAGGATGGCGCCATCCTGCCCCGTCACCCATTGGCGAGCCCCCTCGTATCTCGCCACCACCTCGGGGCGGGGAAACTGCCACTGGTTCCTGTCGCCGGCGCTGTGGATGACGACATCCGGGTTCACCGCCGCCACGAAGCCCGGGGTCGAGGAGGTGCGGCTGCCATGGTGAGGGCTCACCAGCACGGCGCTGGAGAGGGTGCTGAAGCGAGCGCCGGAAAAGGTGCTGGCGAGTTCTTCACCTTCTCCTTTCGCTTCCAGCGCCAGCAGACGGCGCTCCGCCTCCTGCTCTATGTCGCCGCTGAGCAGGATGCGATGCCGGCCGTCGCTGATCTGCACCACGCAACTGTCGTTGTTGCGCCCCGCCCCCGGCCGCTCGGGCCAGAGCACCCGTACCTCCAGCCCCTGCCAGTGCCAGCGCTGACCACGGCGACACAGGGTCGTGCTGGGTACGAAGCCGAACGAGGAGAGCTCGCGGCGCACCGGCATCGCCTGCAGCATGGCGCGTCGATTGCCCGCATGATCCCTGTCCTTGTGGCTGATGATCAGGGCATCGAGCACCCGCACATCGAGCCGGCTCAGCACGGGCAATATGGTGGCCTCCGCCATGTTGTAACCGCCGGGGTAGCTATCCCCGGTGTCGTAGAGGATACCGCGATCGCCGCGGGTGACGAGCACCGACAAGCCCTGCCCCACGTCCAGCACCCGCACCTGCCAGGGCGTGGTGGCAGGCCAGGCTCCCAGCAGCAGGGCGGCTCCCACCGGGAGCAGCACGCCGCACCCTCCCGGCAACTGCCAGGCCCCCCACAGCAGCACCAGCAAGGCGCTGACGGGCATCAGCCAGCCGGGAACCGGCCACCAGAGCTGCAGATGATCCGCCAGCAGGCCGAGTCCCCACAACACCCACGTCAGCCCCAGATCGGACAGCCAGAACAGGCCATGAGCCAGGGCGGTGGAGAGCGGCGCCAGCAGCACGCCGACGAGCGCCAGCGGAATGATGCCGAGGCAGAACAGCGGCAACGCCAGCAGATTGAGCAAGAGCGCCAGCGGGGCCATGCCCTCGAACAGCAGCAGTTGCAGGGGCAGCAGGCCGAGCAGCAGCAGGCACTGCAGGCGCACCAGCCCGGGACGCACGTGCAGCAGGCTCGCCAGCAACAGCAGGGCCACCGCCAGGAAGGAGAGCCAGAAGCCGGCCGAGTAGAGGGCGAAGGGATCCCAGATCACGAGCACCACGAAGGCCCACAGCCAGATGCGGTGGCTGGGCCAGTCCCGCTTCAGCCAGCGCAGCAGGCTCCACACCAACACCATGATGAGGGCCCGCTCGGTCGCCACCGCAAATCCCGCCAGCCAGCTGTAGACAGCGGCAAACAAGAGGGAGATCAGAATGGCCCCCCGCAATCCCAGCAGCCGCCCCAGCCACCAGCCGAGCACCGCCACCAGGGCGATATGCTGGCCGGAGATGGCGATGATGTGGGTCAGGCCGCTGCCGCGAAACAGATCCCACTGGGCATCCGTGATACCCCCCTGCTCCCCGAAGCTGAGGGCCGCCAGCAAGGGGGCCTGCTCCAGCCCCTGCCAGGCGGTGCTGGCGGCGGCCAGCCAGCGCTCCCGCATCCCGGGGGCCGCCCCCTGGACCTCGATGAGACGGCGCAGGTTGCCGGTCGCCGTGATCCCCTTGCCAAGCAGCAGGCGCCGCCCATCCATGCCCGCCTCGTTGGCCAGCCCGTGGACGGGCTTGAGGGAAGTCACCAGGGTGATGCGGCTGCCGGCGGGCAAGTGCGGCAGTGCCTGATAGGCATTGATCCTGACGAGGGGGGCTAGCCCGAGGGGCTGCTCGTCCAGCGTCTCGACCCGCAGCAGCAGGCGGGCAAATTTATCTCGTGGTTTATCACCGGAGGACTCCGTACTTTGCACCCGTGCGGTTATGATGTGGCTGGTCTGTGTCTCCAGCTTGTCCAGCCAGGCCAGCCGATACTGCAGGTTCAGCTGCATCCAGAGCACCCCGAGCACCAGAAACAAGAGCCGCCAGTGGCGGCCATGGGCGAGCAGGATGGCCAGGGCCAGCAGCGCGCCGCCCCATGCAGTAGAGGGTAACCAGGGCCAGAGCAGTGAGGAGCTTGCCCCCAGGGCAAACGACAACAGACGCAGATCCATGGAGCAAGTATTTAGCAAGGTTTCAAACATGCCCAAACGACTCATAAAACGCTGGCTGCCCGATCAGGACAAGCTCAAGGAACACAAGCACTTGCGGCTGTTCGGCAAGCTGCTGCTCGATGCCAACCTCTGGCACCTCAACCGCCGCTCCGCCGCCGGCGCCTTCGCGGTCGGCCTCTTCATGGCCTGGATCCCCCTCCCCTGCCAGATGCTGCTGGCGGCCGGTGGCGCCATCCTCTTTCGGGTCAATCTGCCCCTCTCGGTCGCCCTGGTCTGGCTCTCCAACCCCTTCACCATGCCGCCGCTGTTCTATGGCGCCTACCTGGTGGGCTGCCAGCTGCTGGGGCACCCCGCCCAGCACATCGAGATCCAGTTCACCTGGGCATGGCTGATCTCGGTATTTGAAACCCTGGCCCCGCCGCTGCTGCTGGGCTCCCTGGTGCTCGCGCTCTTGAGTTCACTGATGGGTTACACCTTCATCCGCACCTTCTGGCGCATCAACACGGTGCGTCAGTGGCAGAAGCGCAAGGAGGCGCGGGCATGCTGAGCCGCTGGCTGGCCCGTTTCAAGATAGACCCGGACACCCTGCGCCAGCAGAAGTGGTTCGCCCTCTTTGGTGAGCGCCTGCTGACCCCCGCCCTCTGGCAGGGGGGCACCCGGGCACTCAGCGGCGCCGTGGCGGCCGGCCTCTTCGCCAGCTGGATCCCCATCCCCATGCACTCCCTCGTCGCCGTCGCGCTGGCGCTGGCATTCAGCCTCAACCTGCCGCTGGCCCTGCTGGCGGTCTGGTTCAACAACCCGTTGACGCTGCCCTTCATGTACCTCTATGCCTATCGCACCGGCTGCCTGGTGCTGCACCAGACGCCGGAGCCCTTCCACCTCACCTGGTCATTGCACTGGCTGGAGCACGAGGCGGCGACCCTGGTGCCCCCCTTCCTGCTCGGCAGCCTGCTGCTGGCGCTGCTGACCGCCACCACCGGGGCCCTGCTCACCCTCATGCTGCTGCAGCTGGGCAGGCTGACTCGCTCCCGCTGAGCCCCCTCCCCGCCCTTCGGCTTCGCCACAGGGCGCAATTCGCGCCGCCTTGCCATCGTTTGGCTCTGCCACCACACTCCTTGTAGCCCTCAGCTTGCCGCTACCTGCAAAGACAAGGAGTTCACCATGGCCCAACCCCTGACGCTGGCCTATGCCAATGGCCAACCCATCTCCCTGCTGCCCGCCATGGCCAACCGCCACGGCCTCATCACAGGTGCCACCGGGACCGGCAAGACAGTCACCCTGCAGGTGCTGGCAGAGGGGTTCTCCCGCCTCGGGGTGCCGGTCTTTCTGGCGGATGTGAAGGGGGATCTGAGCGGCCTTGGCGCCGCCGGCACCCCGTCGACCAAGCTGGATGCCCGGCTGGCCCAGCTCGGTATCCCGGCCCCCGCCTTCGCCCCCAGCCCGACCCTGTTCTGGGACCTGTTTGCGGAGCAGGGGCACCCGGTGCGGGCCACCGTCTCCGACATGGGGCCCCTGCTGCTGGCCCGTCTGCTCGGCCTCAACGACACCCAGAGCGGGGTGCTGGAGCTGGTGTTCAAGGTGGCGGACGACGAGGGGCTGTTGTTGCTCGATCTGAAAGACTTGCGCGCCATGGTGCAGTTTGCCGGAGACAACGCCAAGACCCTCACCACCCGTTATGGCAATGTGTCCACCGCCTCCATCGGCGCCATACTGCGCAACCTGCTCACCCTGGAGAGCGCGGGAGGGGACCACTTCTTCGGCGAGCCCATGCTGGACATCCAGGATCTGCTGCAGACCGACGGGGCCGGCCACGGCCACATCAATGTGCTGGCGGCCGGCAAGCTCACCCAGTCCAGCCGCCTCTATGCCTGCTTCCTGCTCTGGCTGCTCTCCGAGCTGTTCGAGCAGCTGCCGGAGGTGGGGGATCCCGATAAACCCGTGCTGGTGTTCTTCTTCGACGAGGCCCATCTCTTGTTCAACGACGCCCCCAAGGCGCTGCTGGAGAAGATAGAGCTGGTGGTGCGCCTCATCCGCTCCAAGGGGGTCGGCGTCTACTTCGTGACCCAGAGCCCGGCCGACATTCCCGACAGCGTGCTGGGGCAGCTTGGCAACCGGGTGCAGCACGCCCTGCGTGCCTTTACCCCGAGCGATCAGAAGGCGGTGCGCATCGCCGCCAACACCCTGCGCGCCAACCCGGCCTTCGACGCGGCCGGCGTCATCACCGAGCTCGGGGTGGGCGAGGCCCTGGTCTCCCTGCTCGACGAGAAGGGGCGCCCCTGCGTGGTGGAGCGCGCCTTCATCGCCCCGCCCGCCAGTCGCATAGGCCCCCTGAACGACGCCGAGCGGCAGGCCCTGATCCAGGGGTCTGTGCTTCACGGCAGATACGAGACCCGCGAGGATCGCGAATCCGCCTTCGAGCGCCTCAATGGCGGGGCACCGGCCGCCTCAGATGATGCCCCCCCATCCCCATCGGAGCAGGGCGGCGGATTGCTCGACGCCCTCAACGGCATCCTGTTCGGGCGCACAGGCCCGCGCGGGGGCCAGCATGACGGCGTGGTACAGACCGCCGCCAAGAGCGTGGCCCGCACCCTGGGCAACGAGGTGGGTCGTCAGCTGGTACGGGGCGTGCTCGGCTCTCTGCTAGTGGGCAGCAAACGGCGCCGCTGATACCGAAAAACAGGCATGAAAAAGCCCGCCGACATGGCGGGCTTTTTACTGAGCGGATGCCGATGGTTGTGCTTACAGCACCTTGGCGATGGCATCGCACAGGGGATCTATATTGACGCGGGTGATTCCCGCATAGAACCTCTTCGTCAGTTACAGCACCTTGGCGATGGCGTCGCACAGGGGATCTATGTTGGCGCGGGTGATCCCGGCCACGCTGATCCGGCCGGAACCGACGATGTAGATGGCAAACTCGCTCTTGAGGCGCTCCACCTGATCCTTGGAGAGGCCGGAGAAGGAGAACATGCCGTTCTGCTCGCGGATGAAGCTGAAGTCCTGGCTCACGCCGAGGGCGCCGAGTTTCTCCACCAGCAGCTCACGCATCTCGCGAATGCGCACCCGCATGGCCGCCACCTCTTCCACCCACTCTGCATAGAGGGCCGGATCGCTGACGATGGTGGTCACCACGGCGGCGCCGTGTGACGGCGGGTTGGAGTAGTTGGCACGGATGACGGTCTTGACCTGGGTGAAGGCCACGTCGGCAATCGCCTTGGTCGCGCTGACCAGGGTGAAGGCGCCGACCCGCTCGTTGTAGAGGCCGAAGTTCTTGGAGAAGGAGCTCGCCACCAGCAGCTCGTCGTGGCACTCGGCGAAGATGCGCAGCCCCTCGGCATCCTCTTCGATACCTCGGGCAAAGCCCTGGTAGGCGAAGTCAAACAGCGGCAGCCAGCCGGCGGCGGCGCTCTGTTTGGCCAGGGCGCGCCACTGATCCGCGGTGGGGTCAATGCCGGTCGGGTTGTGGCAGCAGCCGTGCAGCAGCACCAGATCACCGGCCTGGGCTTCGCAGAGCGAGGCCTGCATGGCGGCAAAGTCGAGACCCTTGGTCGCCGCATCGTAGTACTTGTACCACTTGACGGTGAGGCCGGCGGCCTGGAACACGCTGACGTGGTTGGCCCAGGTGGGATCGGAGATCCAGATGGTCTTGGCCAGACCGTTGCGCACCACGAACTCGGCGGCGATGCGCAGGGCCCCTGTACCACCCGGCGCCTGGGCTGTCTTGGCGCGGCCGCTGGCGACCAGGGCGGAGTCCTGCCCGAACAGCAGTTGCTGCACTATGCGGCCATATTCGATATTGCCTTCAATACCGAGGTAGTTCTTGGTCTTCTCGTCGGTGAGCAGCTTCTGCTCGGCTTTCTTGACGCAATGAAGGATAGGAGTGGCACCGGTCTCATCCTTGTAGATCCCGACCCCCAGATTGATCTTGTGGCTGCGAGAGTCGGCACGGAAGGCTTCGGTCAGGCCCAGGATCGGATCCGCTGGGGCGGCAACAACCTTTTCAAACATGGTATTCCCTGTATTCCGTTGAGTTCGTTGGCTGGCAAAGTAGGTTGGCAAACAAAAGCGCCCCTTTGGCGAGCGCTCCGTCAACTCTTTATACCACTGCCTTCCATAGGGGAAAACCGCTTTCTCAAGGGGGATGACGGCCTCGTCAGCCGATGGCATGCCAGCCCGATGCCAGGGCACATACTTCGGCCGACAGGCCACGGTTGGACTCCACCAGATCGCTGCACAAAGCCCGCAATGGACGGGGGATCCGGCTCGGCTCCCAGGGACGAGCGTCCTGCAGAGGGGTGGCATAAGCCTCCTTGATGGGGGCCAGCTCCCGGGGCAGCCACCAGCTGGCCGGGCGCCCCAGCCGCTGGGCCAATACCAGGACCCTGTCGACACCGGCCGGGTCCAGTGATGTGAGGTGGCTCCAGAGGGTCTGGGGAGGCAAGGCGGCAATCAGGGGTTGCAGGGCACCGGGATCCTGGGCGGGCAGCCAGACCAGCAAGGCATCATCCGGGAGGCTCAGCTCGGCGAAGACGCCAACGGAATCTGTGCTGATCACCCGCTGGATCTCCCCCTCTCCCCACAGGATCTTGCCAAGACCCGCCAGGGTGCGGGCGGGTAGCGCCACCTCTCCCAGGGTGCGCAACCAGGGAGCCGCATCGAGCAGGGTGCCACCGCTGAAGAACAGGCTGAACGGGCGGGCGGCCCGCAGCCGCAGCGGCAGATCGCTGCACAGCCGTATCCCCTTGTCTTCGAAGTTGATCTGCTCAACCGGACTGAAGCTCGCCTCCCCCTTGCGATAGAGCGCCGCCAGCACCCGCTCGTTGACCCGCTCCCCCAGTTGCCAACCCTGGGCATGGAGCCACTCCTCGGGCTCGGGGGGAGCACAGGCAAGCTCGGCCAGCATCAGCTCACGGGTGAGATAGCGCCGTCCGGCCGGGGTCAGCTCATAGCGGTGATTGCCAAGGGGAAGCAGCAACTGATTGTCCCTGAGCATGCCGATGAGGGGCTGCCATTGGCGACCGCGGATAACCTGGGGCGCCTCGTCCAGCAACTGCTGAGCCAGCGCTCGCCACTCGGGGTGACTGAAATCGATCACACGCATCCTTCCCTGTCGGCAGACCATCTTTCAACGAATTGAATAATCTAGCGATTTACGACCAAGGAGCCAAGGGCGGAAAAGAGACAACGTGACCTGGCGCAGGGCCAAACGGCGGGGTATGAGGAAGGTGAAAGACAGATAAAACAAAACGGCCAAGCAAGCTTGGCCGTTTATCAACTAAATCCGTACTAAGACTGGATTAGAAGTTGTATTGCAGGGCAACAGTGAACTCGTCGTCCATGTCATCGATACCCTGGATCTTGTACTCGGTGTACGCCTTCAGCTTGGAAGTGAAGTTGTACTGTACGCCCAGCAGGGTTTCGTCAACCATGTCTTCGTAGGAAGAACCGGCAGAGTTGTCCTTGCCTTCCTTGAAGTTGTAGCCAGCCAGGAAGGTCCAGGCATCAACGTTGTAGGAAGCAGCCAGCTCGTAGCCACGACCTTCACCCTTGTAACCGGTGGTGTCGTTCTTCAGGTCGCCTTCGGTGTAGACACCGGCGAAGTAGAAGCCGTTGATGGCGTAGTGTGCGCCCAGGGCCCACTCGGACTTGTCACCAGTGTTGGTGCTGGTGGTGCTTTCCAGGTCGGAGTAAGCGTAACCGCCGTTCAGGCCCAGACCGAAGTCGAAGTCATAACCGATGGCAGCTGCGTAGCCGTAGTTACGCTTCAGGTCCGGGAATACGGTAGTGACGGTTTGGCCACCCATGTCAGAAACCTTGACGGCTTCGTCGTCGTTGGTCTGGTAGGACACTTTGCCCTTGAAACCACCGTAGGTGTTGGAGTAGATGATCTGGCCTTCTTGACGACCGTCGTAGAAGTTACCGTAATCACCCCACTCGTTGAAGATATCGGTCGGCTCCAGCACGTCGTAGAACGCGGTGTCGGTCTGGCCGAAGATGATCTTGCCGTACTGGGTACCGTCGAAGCCAACCCAGATGTGACGGGAGTTGAACTTGTTGTCGGAGTTTTCGGCGGAAACCTGCCACTCGGTCTTGGCAATACCGGACCAGGTGTTGTTCAGCGCAACTTTACCGGACCAGCCCAGACGGGAGGAACCGATCAGCTCGGCATCACCAGCGTTGCTGGCAGTGATGGGGCTGGCGTCTTGGCTGTCAGCGTAGTAGTTAGCCTGAACACGGCCGTAGATATCAAAAGAGGTACCGTCTTTGTCATAAACGACTGCGGCGTTAGCGGCAGATGCGAACAGAGCCGGGATAGCAATAGCCAGAATTGTCTTTTTCATAGTTGTTTCCAATGCCTACTGTAATTAAACACTAAGTCCTTGTTATTCCCTGTGTTAGCGATGTTCTTTGCATCACTATGCCGCCGAGACTATCACCGGGTTTTACGATCCGCAACGAAAAAACTTGGAACTTTTTGAGAAAACCATAGTCATAGGGAAAAAATTGTGAGCTGAATCCCATATTGTTTGCCCTCTCAGGGAAAACGTTTACAGCGATACTTGCTGCCTGAACAGCCCTTTTTTGGTGGTTTATTGCACGCAAAATCCGCCCCATGACATAAGTGCGGATCCCGGCCCGCAACCCCTGCCTCGCCTTGCCTCGACCCCGGCCGCCTGTTGCGGGTATCCTGTGGCCATTCATCCCAGACACGGTCACGCCCCATTCATGCTATCGACTCGCCTCAAAGCCACCATTCGCAATACCTATCGACAGATTGCCGATGGTTTACCCGGTTTTGTGCCGCGCAAGGAGCAGAATTTTCTGGTGGCCGAAATCGCCAAGACCCTCACCGGAGAGTATGAGAAGAGTCGCCGCATCCTGGTGGCCGAGGCGGGCACCGGCATCGGCAAGTCCCTCTCCTATGCCCAGGGCGCCATCCCGGTGGCACGGCTCACCCAGAAGAAGCTGGTGATCTCCACCGCCACCGTCGCCCTGCAGGAGCAGCTGATCCACAAGGACCTGCCGTTCTACCATCGCCACAGCGAGCTGCCGTTTCGCTTCATGCTGGTCAAGGGCCGCCAGCGTTACTGCTGCGAACATCTGCTTGAACAAGCGGCAAGTGGCGCCGATATGGCCAATTTCGAGCTCGATTTCGGGAGCTTGAGCAAGCACAAGCCGTCAGATTCCGACAAGGAGCGCTATCAGGCGCTGTGGCAGGCCTATACCGAGGGGAAGTGGGACGGGGACAGGGACAACTGGCCCAAGCCCATCCCGGACACTTGCTGGGATCGCATCGCCGCCGATCGCCACAGCTGCAACAAGGCGCTGAGCCATCATCAGCACTGCCCCTTCCACCGCGCCAGGAACGACATGGACGCCGCCGATGTGCTGGTGGTCAACCATGCCCTGCTGCTCTCCGATCTCACCATGGGGGGCGGCATCATACTGCCGCCACCGGACGAGTGTATCTATGTGCTGGATGAGGCCCATCACCTGCCGACCATAGCCCGGGATCACGGCGCCGCCTCGGCCAGCATCAAGGGATCCCGCCGCTGGCTGGAAAAGCTGGTGCAGAGCGCAGGCAAGCTGGCCAGGGCGCTGAACAAGGAGAGCTTGCTCGACCCCCAGCTCAAGCTGCAGGATGCCCTGGCCTCCCTGCAGCCGGATCTCAAGGCGCTGGAGCAGTGGCTCGCCGGCAACGATCACCTGTTTGGCACCGAGCAGCACCACAGATTTGCCGAAGGGGTCCTGCCCGATCCCCTGCCCATGCTGGCGGAGAACCTGAAGGAGGCGAGCAAGAAGGCGCTGCGGGCGCTGGACAGGATGCAGGGCGCCATCGGCGAGGCGCTCAAGGACGGCGAAATCCGTCGCAAGGAGGCCGAACCCCTGCTGGCAGAGAGCGGTTTCCACCTGCAGCGGCTGGAGAGTTTCTGCGCCCTGTGGGAGATGCTGAGCCGCCATGTGCCCACTGGCAAGACACCGCTGGCCCGCTGGATGGCCAGGAGCGAGGACGGGGACATCTGGCTGCACGCCTCTCCCATAGAGGTGGGTTATCTGCTGGAAGAGTGGCTCTGGTCCCGCTGTCTGGGCGCCGTGCTGGTCTCGGCCACCCTCACCGCCCTCTCCTCCTTCAGCTATTTCCGCCACCAGGTGGGGCTCAAGGAGCACGACGGCACCCGCTACCTGCGTCTGCGCTCTCCTTTCGAGTACCACAAGGCCGAGCTCTATCTGCCCAAGATGGCCCATGAACCGAGCGCCCCCGGCTTTACCCAGGAGCTGGTCGATACCCTGCCCCGGCTGCTGGCAGGCAAGGAGGCGAGCCTGGTGCTCTTCTCCTCCTACCGCCAGATGAACGAGGTGGCGGTGGGGCTGCGGGCCAAGGGGCTCTCCCTGCTGGTGCAGGGGGAAGCGTCCCGCAACGCCCTGCTGACCTTGCACAAACAGAAGTGCGACGGCGGCCAGGCCAGCATCCTGTTTGGCACCGGCAGCTTCTCGGAAGGGCTGGATCTCCCCGGTCACTACCTCACCAACCTGGTGATCACCAAGCTCCCCTTCGCGGTGCCGAACTCCCCGGTGGAGGAGGCGACCGCCGAGTGGGTCGAAAAACGCGGCGGCAACCCCTTCCTGCAGCTGACGGTGCCGGAAGCGTCCCGCAAGCTCATCCAGGCCTGTGGTCGCCTGATCCGCAAGGAGGCCGATCGGGGCCGGGTAACCATTCTCGATCGGCGCCTTCTTACCAAGCGCTACGGCAAGGGGTTGCTCGACGCCCTCCCCCCCTTCACCCGGCGTATCGAGTGAGGCATGCCGGGTTTATTTGACAGATGAGTCAGCAATCTTCCCGCCGGGCGGCGCCATAAACGGCTATTGCTGCTGTGGGGCAAACCTGTAAAAATGAGCCCCTATTTTTCAGTGGGCAATCGCCTGACTGTTCAAGGAGATGAAATGAAACTGACTGTTCTGGTGCCGGCTCTGGCTGGTCTGTTGTGGGCAGGTAGCGCCCTGGCTGATAGCCAACTGGAAATACACAATCCCTATGTGGTGCAGCTGATCGATGGCGAGTCCATCAATCCCAAGCTGCTGGAGAAGACCAGCAGCTTCCCCATCAGTGCCGGCAAGCACCAGCTAGTGGTGGCCTTCGAAGGCAACTACTCCAACCGCAACGACATCAAGCTGGTGACCGCCGAGCCCCTGGTGATCAACTTCACCGCCGGTGACAACCAGACCCTGATGCTGGATTTCAAGAAGCCCCGTAACGAAGACGAAGCCAAGGCGTTCGTGAAAGAGCAGAAAGTCGTGCTCAAGGACAAGGTCAGCGGTCAGGCCCTGGCCAGCGAGCAGTTCGTCATGCCGAAAGTGGGTGGCTTCCAGCTGACCCGCGACTACCAGCAGGAGCTGCTCAAGATGGGCAAGGCCTTCAACCAGCCAGCGACCGTTGCCGTCTCCACCGCTGCCGTGATGGCCGCCGCCAGCGCACCGGTGGAAGTGGCGCCGAGCAAGGCCCAGAGCAATCCGGAAGCCCTGACCCAGCTGCAAAACTGGTACAACAAGGCCGATGCGGAAACCCGCAAAGCCTTCCAGATCTGGGTGATCCAGCAGCAATAAGGGCGCAGCGCGTCTCTTTATGCATAGAGGGGAGCCTGGCTCCCCTTTTTCATATCAGTTCGGGCCTATTGCCATGTCCCTGCGCATCTTCTACCACCCCTATTACTCCTCCCTGACACTGCCCGAGCGGCACCGCTTTCCCCTGGCCAAGTATCAGGCGCTCTACCAGCACCTGGCAGCACTGGGCTATCCGCTGGCAGAGGCCGCGCCCGCCACGCCTGAGCAGATCAAAAGAGTGCACGACACCGGCTATGTGGAAGCGGCCCTTGCCGGCACCCTGGATGACGGCGCCATCCGCCGGCTCGGCTTTCCTTGGTCACCCATGCTGATGGAGCGCACCCTGCGCTCGGTCGGGGCCACCCTGGCCGCCAGCCGCCACGCCCTCGAGCAGGGCTGCGGCCTGCAGATCTCCGGCGGCTATCATCACGCCCACAGGGACTTTGGCAGCGGCTTCTGCCTGTTCAACGATCTGGTGATCGCAGCCCGGGCCTGCCTCGACGAGGGGCGCTGCGAGCAGGTGCTCATCGTGGATCTCGATGTCCACCAAGGGGATGGCAGCGCCGCCCTGTGCACGGGGAGCCGGGAGATCATCACCCTCTCCCTGCATGGCGAGCACAACTTCCCCCACCACAAGCCCGCCTCCCATCTGGACTTCGCCCTGCCAAGCGGCATGAAGGACGATGCCTACCTCGAGACCCTGAGCCAGGCGCTCTCTCTGGCGCTGCGCCTCTACCGTCCCGATCTCATCCTCTATCAGGCCGGGGTCGACGTGCACCAGGCCGACGAGCTCGGCTATCTCTCCCTGAGCGACGCCGGGGTGCGCCAGCGGGACGCCATGGTGTTTGACTGTGCGATAAGCCACGGCCTGCCCATCGCCGCCGTACCGGGGGGTGGTTACCGGCGCGACTGGCGGCAGTTGATCCCGCTGCACCTCTCCCTGTTTGAAGAGGCGAAAAAACGCCATGGCTAGCGCCCCTTTCTCCCTCCCCAGCCCCTGATAACAACAAGGCGGCCCAGGGGCCGCCTCTTCTTGTATCGGGCACGGCTGCCTTTTGCTGCCCCTGTCACCAGAGACAGCACAGGGCATCATGCCTGGCTCGCGGCGCCTCCTTCCATCAGACACTAGCCATCAGACACTCGCCATCAGGCATGGGCCACCGGCGTCGGATGCTCACCCATGGGGCGCAGCAGCATCAGCAGATAGATGAAGGAGACGCTGGCGATCATGATAAACAGCAGCTTATCCGAGTAGTGCTGCATCAAGAGCGCGGTATAGGCCGGGCCCAGCAGGCTGCCTATGGTGTAGCTCAGCAGCAGCGCCTGATTCATCGCCACCAGCTGATGCTGCTCGACCCTCTCGCAGGCCCAGGCCATGGCCACCGGATAGAGGGTAAAACCGGCGGCGCCCAGGATGAAGAGCGCCGGCCCCATCGCCAGGTTGCCCAGCATCGCCAAGGCGCCCAGGATGACCACCAGCACCTGCAGCCGCAGTACCGGCAAGCGACCGAACCTGTCTGCCAGACGGCCGGCGGGCCACTGCCCCAGGATGCCGGCGCTCACCATCACCGCCATCCAGTAGCCGATACCGGCATCACTCACCCCCTGGTGGTTCAGGTAGAGCGGCATCAGGCCATAGAGCGACCCCAATACGATGCCGGAGATGATGCAGCCATTGACCCCGAGGCGCGCCTGACGCAGGCGCAGCATGGGCCACACCCGGGTTGCCCCCTGCGGCTCCCCCTGCTTGCTGACAATTCGGGTAAACAGCAGCGGCAGGATAGCGGCCAGTACCAGGCCCGTCACCCAGGGCAGCACGTCCATCAGCGCGGTCGGCAGCGTACTGACCAGCAGTTGCCCGAGCACAGTCCCCAGGTAATAGACCATCATGTAGGCGGCGAGCAGGCGCCCCCGGTTGCGCACGTTGCCGCTGCACATCAGCGCACTCTCCACCACCACCCAGATCATGGCGCAGCCGATGCCGGCGATGAAGCGCCAGGCGAGCCAGCTCCAGAACCCCAGGGTGACTCCTAGGCCCACACAGGCGGCGGCAAAGATCAGGGACGCCAGGTAGTAGCTGCGGTTGAACCCGGCGCGTTTGATCAGCGCCCCCGCCAGCAGGGTCCCCAGCAGGTTGCCGCAAAAATAGGCGGAGCCGACCATGCCCACCTGCCAGGTCGGCAGCTGGGCATGGGCGAGCCAGAGCGGCACCAGGGTATTCAACACTGCGATGGCCAGGGTCAACAGCAGCAGGCCACAGAGCAATAACAGCACTGGCCGGGAGTATGTGGTCATGGATAAAACCGTGGGGAGAGTCAAAATGCGAGCGCATCATGCCACCGCCAAAGCCATTGTCAATCGGCGCTGAACGAACCGCAGCCAGGTTTGCTTCGCACTGGCCTTGCGCCCTGGTGCTGCCCCCTGCAACCCCTGCCCGGCAGCAGGATGAACCACTGACTAAACAGGCCTTGGACTGGAAGGGATAGGGCCGGATGGGGATCTTCATCCCCCTGTTAGCGGCGGCATCAAGGTGAAGCGGGGCTGCTCCCTTGCGCTATGGACGCGCCATCGTTTCGGCTACTTTTTCCTTGCCTCGTCCCTGACCATAAAGGCCATAACGGAAGAGGGGGGCCCCGGGG
>NZ_JASATR010000011.1:0-137959 GCF_038440395.1 Aeromonas sp. OTU364 | reverse complement strand
CCCCCGCCGGCTGTCCCCCTCCTCACACGGGCTCACCGCGCCCAAAAAAAACCCCCGCGACCCGGGTCGCTGGTTTTTTTTCATCCCCAGAGGGCTCAGAGCATGCGGGAGAGGGCGCGGCAGAGGCGCTTGATGCCCTCTTCCGTGGTGGCTTCATCCACACAGGAGAAGCTCAGGCGCAGGGTGTTCTGGATCTCGGGGCGCACATAGAAGGGGGCGCCGGGCACGAAGGCGACCTTCTCCTTGATCGCCTCGTCGAACAGGGCCATGGCGCTGATGCTTTTTGGCAGGGTCAGCCAGAGGAACATGCCCCCCTCGGGGCGGGTGTAGCTGACGCCGGGCGGGCAGTGACGGCTCAGGGCGGCCTCCATGGCGGCGCGCTGGCGGCCATAGACCTCCTTGATTTTCTCCAGATGAGCGTCGAGGGAGTGATCGGTCAGGAAGCGGTGCAGCACCTGCTGGCTGAAGGCGTTGCTGTGCAGATCCGTGGCCTGCTTGGCGATGGTGACCTTCTTGCGCAGCCAGTCCGGCACCAGCATCCAGCCCAGACGGAAGGCGGGCACCACAGTCTTGGAGAAGGAGCCGAGCAGTACGGTATTGTTTGGCGCCAGCTTGGCGATGGGGGGCAGGTGCTCCCCCTCGAAGCGCAGCTCGCCGTAAGGGTCGTCCTCCACCATCAGCAGATCGTGGCGCACCAGCCGCTCGGCCAGGGCCTCGCGGTTGGCACGGCTATAGGAGACCCCGCTCGGGTTCTGGAAGTTGGGCACGCCGTACAGCAGCCTGGCGCTGGATCCCTGCTCCAGCAGCGCATCCAGCGCGGCCAGATCCAGTCCCTCTTCCCCGAGCGTGATGGGCCTGAAATTCGGTTGATAGACGGAGAACGCCTGGATGGCACCCAGGTAGCCCGGCTCTTCGATGATGAGATCCTGCCCCTCGTCCACCAGTACCTTGCCCAGCAGATCCAGCGCCTGCTGGGAGCCGCTGGTGATCAGGATGTTGTCCGGGTTGACCTCCATGCCGTGGCGGCTCTGGTAGCGATCGGCGATGTACTGGCGCAGCGGGGCGAACCCTTCGGTGGTGGCGTATTGCAGCGCCGCAGCGCCCTGCTCGCGCAGCACGTCCTGGCAGGCTTGCTCGATGGCCTTGACCGGGAACAGGTGGGGATTGGGCAGGCCGCCGGCGAAGGAGATGATCTCCGGATTGGCGGCGACTTTCAGGATTTCACGGATAAAGGAAGGCTCGACCTTCTCGAAGCGCTGGGCAAAAAACGGCTGCATAGGGTTCTCTCTGACTAGGTGGCGGTCGCTCCATTCAACCGCCAGGTTATCCGTTTGTATCAGATTTCAGAAATGAGGCAATGGCTGTCACAAAAATCCATAAAAAAGGGCAGGTTTGGCACCTGCCCGAATTTTATCGTCTCTACCCTGGCCGGGGGCGCCAAAACCCCTGCCAGGCGTTCATCTGCCCTGAGCCTGGAGCCCGGGCTCTTTCAGCTTGAAGAGGCAGATCATCGGCTTGGTACTCAGAGTCCGGGATCTTTCAAGAAGCTGATCATCAGATCCGTGTTGGCACCGAGTTGCTGCTGGACCCGGCCCGGGAACAGTTCGGCCATCTTGTCGAGGCGGTCGTGCTCCGTGTGCCAGATCTTGCCCCACTGGGTCTCGCTGTCCCGATCGCAGGCGCTCTTGCCGGCCTCGTCGTAGCAGTCCCACAGCGCCGGGTTGGTGCTCTGGGAGTAGCCGTCATAGCCATCCTCCCCGTTGATGGTGAAGTTGGTGGCCTCCACGTAGGCGATGGGCACCCCCAGGCAGGCAAAAGGCGCATGATCCGACCAGCTGCCGGTCTCCCCTTCCGGGTAGCCGTCGTAGCTGGGGTGAATGGCGAACGGGGTGGCGCTCTGCTTGGAGATGGCCAGCAGGCGATCGCGCACCTTGGGATCGAAGCTGTAGCGGCCCGGCTCGGCGCAGTTGTACTCGGCCACGTCGGAGTGGGCGGAGTGGACGTAGACGATGTCGCCCCCGGCTATGGTGTCGTAGTTCACCATGGCCAGCAGCTTGGCGACGGCGTCGCTGTCGAGGCTGGCGGCATAGGCCTTGGAGCCGTTGAGGCCGTTCTCCTCCGCCCCGAAGAAGGCGAAGCGCACCGTGTAGGGCAGGGTCTCTCCCTTGAGCGCCTCGGCGACCGCCAGCAGGGCCGCGACACCGGCACCGTTGTCGGTGGCGCCTTCGGAGCCCTTCTTCTCGCCGGTGCTGTCGTAGTGGGCACCGATGAGGATCACCTTGTCACTCTGGCCCTTGAGCTCGGCGACCAGGTTCTGGGAGTGCTTCTCGGTGCCGCTTCGGGTGTAGCTGAAGGGCTGGTTCTGCACCTCGTAGCCCCAGCCGGTCAGATGGTCCTGGATCCAGGCCGCGGCACGGGTCTCGGCCTCGGTGCCCGTGGGTCTGGCACCTATGCCTTCGGCACTCGAGCTCAGCTGCACCAGGTATTCATAGGCCTGGGTGGCGGGCGCAGGGGGCTGGGAGTCATTGTCCGAGGGGTTGCATCCGGCCAGCAGGGCCGAGATGGCGAGGGTCAAAAGGGCTTTTTTCATACTGCAATCCTTTGTTGTGTATGGTTTTATTTTTCCGCGTCAGGATGCACCTGACGCCCCGCAGATTCTGTGAAGGGGGTGGCATTTGTCAACCGCAGTGGCGGAATTGGTCAGTCAGGGGGGATTTGTTGTGCGAAACACTTGCGCCTTGGGCCTATCTTGGGATAATTCGCTCCCCTGTTTTTGCCGATTGATGAAATAACGAACCACCAGGTCGGCCTAAACCCGGATTGACCCCGGTTCTGTTACCCGGATTGATGAAATAACGAGACAAATATGCCTGTGACCCAAGATGTATTTAACGAAGACGGCAAGTTCATGCGCAAGATCCGCAGCTTCGTCCGTCGCGAAGGCCGCCTGACCAAAGGGCAGGAGAAGGCCCTGGAAGAGCTCTGGCCGGTCATGGGCATCGATTTTGCACCACAACCCCTGGACATGGTGGCGCTGTTTGGCCGCGAAGCCCCTGTGGTGCTGGAAATAGGCTTCGGCATGGGCGCCTCCCTGGTGGAGATGGCCAGGAATGCCCCCGAGAAGAACTTCATCGGCATCGAGGTGCACTCCCCGGGCGTGGGGGCCTGCCTCGGCACCGCCCAGGAAGCGGGCGTCACCAACCTGCGCGTGATCTGTCACGATGCGGTGGAGGTGCTGGAGCACATGATCCCGAACGGTTCACTCTCCTGCCTGCAGCTCTTCTTCCCGGATCCCTGGCACAAGAGCCGCCACCACAAGCGCCGCATCGTACAGCCGGCCTTCGCCCAGGACATCCGCCAGAAGCTCGCCATCGGTGGCGTCTTCCACATGGCCACCGACTGGGAAAACTACGCCGAGCACATGCTGGAAGTGATGAGCGCCGCCGAGGGGTACGAGAACACCTCCGCCACCGGCAACTGGGTGCCCCGTCCCGACTGGCGCCCGCTGACCAAATTCGAGCAACGTGGCCATCGTCTGGGCCACGGGGTCTGGGATCTGATTTTCAAGCGTGTCAGCTGAGCTGGCACGTCAACTCCGTATCCACTAACTTGAGGAGCTATCATGGCCAATCGTAGCCGCCGTCTGCGTAAGAAACTGCGCGTCGATGAATTCCAGGAAATGGGTTTCGACATCAGTTTCAACTTCCCGGTCGGCACTGCCGAAGAGACCATCGATGCGGTAGTCGATGCGATGATCGATGAGGTTGTTGAACCCCGTAAGCTGGCCTTCGCCGGTTCAGGCCACCTGGCCTGGGAAGGGATGATCTGCACCCAGCAACTGGGCAAGTGTACCGAAGAGGACCGCGCCGCCGTCAGATCCTGGCTGGAAGGCAAGGGGATGGAGGCCGTGGTGGTCACCGAGCTGTTCGATCTCTGGTACGGTGAGCCGGCCTGATATCCGACTGCCTCTCGGGCAGATAGAAAATCCCGCCGCCGGCGGGATTTTTGTCGGTGAGCCTCGCCTCACCTCGTCTCACGTCATGGAATCGTCGATGGTGTTGTCATCCGAATTACTGGCCAGCATCCTGGAAGAGGTGCGCCCGCTGCTCGGGCAGGGCAAGGTGGCCGATTACATTCCCGCGCTGGCGCAGGTGCCGGCGGACAGGCTCGGGATCGCCGTCTGCACCGTGGAGGGGGAGCTGTTCACCGCCGGTGACGCCTGCGAGCCCTTCTCCATCCAGAGCATCTCCAAGGCCCTGAGCCTGACCCTGGCGCTCACCCTCTACCAGGAGGAGGAGATCTGGGCCCGGGTGGGCAAGGAGCCCTCAGGTCAGCCGTTCAACTCCCTGGTGCAGCTGGAGTTCGAGCACGGCATTCCCCGCAACCCCTTCATCAATGCCGGCGCCCTGGTGGTGAGCGATCTGCTGGAGACCCGGCTCACGGCCCCGCGCCAACGGACCCTGGAACTGGTGCGTCGCCTGTGCGGCAATCCCGCCATCATGGCGGACCAGGTGGTGGCCCGCTCCGAATATCAGCACGCCGCCCGCAACGCCGCCATCGCCTACCTGATGAAGGCCTATGGCAACTTCGAGAACGAGGTGGACAAGGTGTTGCAGAGCTACTTCAATGCCTGCGCCATCCGCATGAGCTGCGTCGATCTGGCCCGGGCATTCATCTACCTGGCCAACCGCGGCGTGCCGCTCGGCGAGAGCTCGCCGCTGCTGCCAGCCCGCACCACCAAGCAGGTCAATGCCCTGCTCGCCACCTGCGGCCTCTATGACGAGGCGGGCGACTTCGCCTACCGGGTCGGCATGCCGGGCAAGTCCGGGGTGGGGGGCGGCATCATGGCGCTGATCCCCGGCGAGCTGGTGGTCTGCGTCTGGTCCCCCGAACTCAACAAGGCGGGCAACTCCCTGGCGGGCACGGCGGCGCTGGAGCTGCTGGCCGAGCGCCTCGGCCGCTCCATTTTTTAACTTTGTTCACTATGCATCGAGACAACATCATGAAACGAATGACTGGACTGTGGCGCAGCGGCCTGGCCGCCCTGCTGCTCTGGTGTGCCTGGCCCGCCCTGGCCGCCGAACTGCCTCCTCTCTCCCTGGCCGATGCCAAGGCGAAGCAGGCCGTGATCCTGGATACCCGCCCCAGCTACTTCTACCAGGGCTGGCCCATGGCAGGCGAAAAGCAGGGGGGCCACGTGGCCGGCGCAGAGAACCTTTCCGCCGAGTGGAAATACAGTGACGAAGAGTGGCCCAAGGCGCTCGCGAGCAAGGGGCTGAAGGCCGATCTGCCGGTCGCCCTCTACGGCGCCCCGCGGGAAGTGGCCGAGGTGGCCCGTCTGCTGCGCCAGCAGGGCATCAAGCAGCTGTTCGAGCTGCAGGGCTGGCAGAGCGCGCCGCGCGAGCACCTGGCCCGCTGGCAGCAGCTGGTCTACCCGCTCTGGCTCGCCGATCTGCAGGCCGGCAAGCCGGTGGCGGCCGCCCCCAAGGGGGACTGGAAGGTTTTCGAGGTGGACTGGGGCTCGCCCAAGGCCTACTTGCTGAGCCATATCCCGGGGGCCGGTTACATCGACACCAACCGCCTGGAAGAGGAGCCGCTGTGGAACAAGGTCTCTGACGAGGCGCTCAAGGCGCTGCTGCTGGAGAACGGCATCCGCCACGACACCACCGTCATCGTCTATGGTCGCAACACCATGGCGGCGGCCCGTGCCGCTCACCTGATGATGTATGCCGGGGTGGAGGACGTGCGCCTGCTGGACGGCGGCCTGGATGCCTGGTTCGTGCAGCACCTGCGCACCGAAACCGGCCTTGCCAACAAGTTTGAGCCGGTGAAGGAGTTTGGCGTGGCCATTCCGGCCCATCCCGAGTACTACACCACCCTGGACCAGGCCAAGGCGCTGCTCAAGCAGCCCGATAGTGCCCTGGTCAGCGTGCGCACCTGGGACGAGTTTGTCGGCAACACCTCCGGCTACAGCTACATCAAGCCCAAGGGCGACATTCCCGGGGCCAAGTGGGGTCACGGCGGCGTGGATGCCAACAGCATGAGCGACTTCCACAACCCGGACGGCACCATGAAACCGGCCCGCGAGATCCTCGCCATGTGGGATCAGTGGAACATCGAGCCGACCCAGCAGGCCGCCTTCTACTGCGGCACCGGCTGGCGCGCCTCCGAGGCCTTCTTCTACGCCTGGCTGATGGACTGGAAGCGGATCAGCGTCTACGACGGCGGCTGGTACGAGTGGAGCTCAGACCCCAAGAACCCCACTGTCACCGGTGAGCGCAAGCCCAAGGGCTGATGACACCAATGCGTTGCCCTGGTAAAGGCCGGACGAATGTCCGGCCTTTTTCATTGGCGCATCCAGGCTCATCCCGCTGTTAACTCTCTGATCAACATAGCTGTTTTCATATTCTGGCCGCACTCGTTCGGGGGGCTGCGCTTGAGCTAGGCTTCAAGAAACATCCTCGTCCTGAGGATGCCGGAGGGAGAAGAGGCGGGCGATGAAACGACTGATGATGATCCTGGTGTGCATGCTGGGGCTGGTGGCGTGCAGCTCCCAATACATCATGAGCACCCGGGACGGGAAGATGATTACCACCGACAGCAAGCCCAGGCTGGATGAGGACACGGGCATGTACCGCTACTACGACGAAGAGGGGCGGGAGATGTTGATCAACAAGGATGACATCACCCAGATCATGGAGCGTTGAGACGCGCGACGAGCAGGGCTGCCCGCGGGCAGCCCTTTTTGTTTCAGCCCGTCAGCTCCCCCACCTGGCGGTTCACCTGACCGGCGAACAGCTGGTGGAAGCGGGAGCCCGGATTGGCCAGCAGGCTGACCGGAGAGCCCTGCTCCACCACTGTGCCTGCCTCCATCACCACCACCTTGTCCACCGACAGGAGCGGCTCCAGATGGTGGGCTATCACCAGATAGCTGGCCTGTGGCCGGTAGCGATAGAGCAGCTCCGCCATCTTGCGCATGCCGCCGTGGCTGAGGTCCGAGGTCGCCTCGTCCAGCACTATGAGGGGGCGGCGCGACAGCAGGATGCGGGCGATCACCAGCAGCTGGGTCTCGCCAGCGGAGAGCTGCAAGCGGTCGAGATCCTCGTCCAGCCGGCCGGCGCAGCGCTCGGCCAGGCCGACCCGGGCCAGCGCCTGCTCCAGCGCGGCATCGCTCTGCTCGCTCAGGGGGGCGAGATTCGCGCGCAGGGTGCCGAAGAAGGTGAGGGGGATCTGGGAGACGGTGTCATAGAGTGCGCGCACCGCCTCCGGCGCCAGGGCAGAGAGCGGCTGATCGCCGTAGTAAATCTCTCCCTGGGAGGCCGGATACATGGCCTGCAGCACCCCGAGCAGGGAGCTCTTGCCTGCCCCGGTACGCCCGCACACCCCCACCTTCTCGCCGGGGGTCAGCTCGAAGTTGACCCTGTGCAGGGCCCACTGGCTGGCGCCCGGGTAGCGCAGCCCCAGATTGTCGAAGCGCACCGCCGGATGGGGGGTGGCGAGGGTCTCTCCCTCCTGGCGCTCGCTCTCTATCTCGCTGTATTCACGCACCCGCTCCACCGCATTCATCACCTGCTCCACTTCGGCGAAGGTACGGATCAGGGAGTTGAGCATGGCCGAGGCGGTGAAGGCGTAGGTGATGGCCACGGCCCCCAGCAGCGGGCTGTTGCCAAAGGCCACCATCAGTGCCACTGCCCCCACCAGGGCGGCGGAGAGCAGGGTCTGGTGCATGCCGAGCCAGCGGTTGATGGAGGTGGTGGTGTACCAGCTGCGCAGGTTGTTGTCATAGTGATGCAGCACCTGATCCAGGGCGAAGCGCTCGGCCCCGGCCAGACGCAGGGCGGGGGCGCCGCGAATGGTCTCGCTGATGCTGATGTAGAGCGGGGAGCGCAGCACCGAGGACTGGCGCCGCAGCTTGAGCTGCACCGCCCGGTAGCGCCGTTGCAGCACGTAGAGCGCCCAGCCCACCAGGGGGGCGATGAGCAGCAGCAGGGGAATGTTGATGCCGATGACCACCACCTGCAGCAGCACAGAGACCAGCATGCCGAACAGTCCCATCAGCATGGACAGCAGCACCTCCTGGGCCTCCCCGAGATCTCGGTCGAAGCGGTTGAGGATGCGCCCCTGGGGCACCTTGTCGAAGAACGCCATGGGGGCGCGGCTGATGCGGCCCAGCATGCCGTCGAACAGGGTCCAGGCCAGCTTGAGGCCGAGTTTGTAGTTGATGACCCGCACCACCATGATGCAGACCAGCGATCCCGCCCCCAGCAGCACATAGATGCCGAGCAGGGTATTCACATCGCTCACCTCGGCCTTGCCGCCGAGCCAGAGATCCGAGGCGATGCGCAGCCCCTCCTGACCCAGTGTGAGCAGCAGGGCGATCAGGATGGCGCCGGGGGCGGCCAGGCGCTGCCACATGAAGCCGAACAGCCCCCAGTCCACCTTGCCCTCCACCACTTTTTCTTCGCTGAACTGCTCCGCCTCCTGGGGGGGGACCGGAGGAGTGGGCTGCGGGTGCTGGATAAGATCCGCCAGCTGGTGGGCGTCGAGCTCCACCAGGCGGCCCTGCTCGATGCGGATCACCCGATCGCAGTGGGCCAGCACGTCCGGGTCGTGACTCACCAGCAGCCGGGTCGGCCCCGGCTTGAAGGCGAGCCCCTGCTCCAGCACCTGGGCCGAGACCATGGGATCCAGCGCAGACAAGGGGTTGTCCAGCAGCAGGATGTCGGCCTCTGCATAGAGGGCGCGGGCCAGGGCGACCCGCTGCTGCTGGCCGCCGGAGAGGCGGGTGCCGAGCTCACCCACCAGGGTCTGATCCCCGTGGCTCAGCAGCCCCAGATCCGTGGTGAGGGCGCAGGCACCGAGCACCCAGTGGTAGCGTGCCTCGTCCCAGGGTTGGCCGAACAGAATGTTGTTGCGGATGCTGTCGTTCATCAGCCAGGGCTTGTGGCCCAGATGCGCCACCCGGCCGTTGCGACGGACAGTCCCCTCAAAGCCGTTGTCAAAACCGGCGACCAGGTGCAACAGGCAGCTCTTGCCCGCCCCGGTTGCCCCCGTGATCCCCACCAGCTCCCCCGGCTCGATGTGCAGACTGACCCCCTGCAGCACCGGTTTTTGCTGGTGCAGGGCGGTGACCTCTTCCAGCCGCAGGCTGCCGACCGGCAGGCTGGGATCGCCGAGATCCCGGTGCTGCTCCGGGCTGCTCAGAAACTCGCACAGCCGGTTGAAGCCGGTATTGAAGTTGATCAGGGTGCGGATGAGGTAAGGCAGCCGCATCATGGGGATCCGCAGCACGGCGAACAGGGCTATGGTGGTGAACACCTGGGGCAGGGTCAGGCTCTGGCCCGAGGCCAGATAGGTGGTGAAGGTGGCGAGCGTCACCAGCAGCGGGGTGCTCATCATCAGGAAGCTGTTGATGGCATCGAGCTTGAGCACCCGGCCGAGCACCCCCAGCTCCTGCTGGCGCTTGGCATTGGCCGCCCGGGTGAAGAAGGCGCCGAGGCCGTTCTGGCGCACCAGCCGCAGCTTCTTGATGTACTCCGCCAGTATGCCGTTGCGCTCGTCCTGCTGGCGCTTGAGTTGCTGCTCCTGCTGGTTCATGCGGCGCACCACCCGGGTGGAGAGCAGCAGCAGCAGGGTGAGCACAGCAAAGCCCACCAGACCGGCGCTGCCCACCTGCCACACCAGCAGGGCTATGGTGCCCGCCAGTTGCAGTGCCATGGTGAGCGGCATGGCGGGATCCGCCAATATCCAGGTGATGTCCCACACGTCCCGGTTGATGAGGTTCTGTACCCGGCCACCGGCCCTGTCATCGAAGCTCTTGCCGCCGAGCTTCATCACCTTGGCGAGCAGGGATTCGGCCAGCAGGCGGCGAATGGGGACGTGCATCTTGAGCGCCAGTTGCAGGGAGTGCTCCGCCAGCATGCCGGCGGCGAGCACCGAGGCAAACAGGGCGAAGGCGAGCAGCAGCTTGTGGCCGGTGCTGGCATCGGTGCCGAGCTGGGTCATGCTGTGGTTGAGCAACCAGGGGCTGGCCAGGGTGGCCAGCATGCCGATCAGCTGCAACAGGGTGAGCAGGCCGATGCGGCGGCGGTAGTGGCGCCAGATAAAGGCCATGATGGGCCAGGGGCGCACCGGCGCAGCGGCGGTGAGCGCGAGGAAGGCATCGGCCCGCGTGTCGCGCCTGTCTTCCGGCAGCAGGGGGTAGAGATCGTCGAGACCGACCTGGGGCTCGGTCAGCCCCTTGCGTTGCAGCGGGCCCGTCCAGTGATAGAAGAGGCGGCTCAGCCAGCCGGCCGAGGTTTCCGGATGATCCAAAGGGTGTCCTTGTTGTTTTGTGTTGCTTCCGACAGGGCGGGGCGGCTCATGGGCCGCCCTCGATATTCTTTTTATGGCGGACTCGTCGCCCGAGCGGGATCAGCGATCCCGATTCATGCGGATGAGCCTGTCCAGGATCTGCTCGCCGTCGACTCTCAGGCCGTTGTGCTCGTACTCGTTGGTGATCCAGGCGCGGCTGTTGCCAAGGCCCTTGAGGGTGTCGCGGCTGTAGTCGAACTCCACGTACATGTCCTCGGCATAGACGGCGCAGGCGACGGGCACGGGGTTCTTAGCCAGTTGATCCGGGTCGTAGAGGGGCCCCCAATCGGCCTTCTTGGCCAGCAGGTGGGCGGCCTCCTTGAGCGGCATCAGCTCGCGGAACTGCTCGAACATCCAGGGGAAGATCATCTCGCCGGTGAAGGCGAAATCCTTGCCGGGCGCCCAGGCCAGGGCCGGAAACTCCCCCCTGACCCGCTCGGCCGCCCAGTTGCTTGCGCTCCCCTCGCAATAGATGGACTCGTGCAAAATGGCGAACACCGGATTGGTGTTGAACGGCTGCATGGCCTGCATCTTGTAGAGGAAGGCGGGGTTGATCCGCTCGCCGATGAAGGCGTCCTCCAGCAGGTAGTAGAGCTCCTCGAAGGCGCCGCTGGCGCCGAGATCCAGCCCCTGCTGCTGCAGCTGCTCCACCGTCAGGCGCTGGCCGTTCGGCAGGCGCACGTCGTGGCGGTGCAGGTGGGTCGCCAGCCGGTTGGCGATGGCCTGGGCATGGGGGAAGCGGGCGAAGAAGGCGCGGTTCTTGTCCGCCACCCGTTGATAGGTGGCGCGGTAGACCTCGTCCGCGCTGCGACCTATGGGGGCCACGCCGCCGGTGAGGTAGACCTCGTGCAGGCTGTCCGGGAACAGGGAGAGATAGGTGAGGCTGCAAAAGCCGCCGAAGCTCTGGCCAAGCAGGCTCCAGGGCCGGTCCGGGCTCAGGGTCTCGCGAATGTAATCGGCGTCCCGCACTATGCTGTCGGCGCGAAAATGGCCGAGGTAGTCGGCCTGCTCCCCCGGGGTGAGCCCGGCCAGCGCCTCGGCGCTGATGGGGCTGGAGTGGCCGGTGCCGCGCTGATCGAGCAGCAGCACCCGAAACTCCTGCAGGGCCCGTTTGATCCAGCCGCCGCTCGCGGTCGGGCGCGGCGCGCCAAAGCCCGGCCCCCCCTGCAGATAGAGCAGCCAGGGCAGCTCGTCATCCAGCCTGTCCTGGCGACAGAGGGTGCGGCCAAACAGGGTGATGCTCTCCTCGTCATCCGGTTTCTGGTGGTTGAGGGGCACGGTGAAGAAGTGTGGCTCGCAATGGATGCCATCCAGCACATAGTGCAAGGGGCTGCTCATCTGGGGTCTCCCTGGGATCGGAAATCGTCGGCCTCATCATAGCCCCGGCTCGCAGACGGGTCACGCCGGTTTTCCCGATATTGGGCGGACCCATGACGAGGCTCTCTCCCGAGCGCCCGGCCGCTTTATTGTTGCGGACCGATTGACCTTGAGCTGAACCGGGATCAAGATGAGCGGCCTGCCGAGGAGGGCAGGGGAGCTGGACACAACAGGATGAGGTGGGCTCGATGAAGCCGCGATGGATAAGGTTCAGAAAGAGAAGAAAAGAGACGGATCCTGAGGGCGTGCTGCAGGCGGGGTTGCTGGTATTCAGCGCCACCTGCGGGGCGACCCTGTTGCTGGCGGCCTGTAACGGCGGCTAGCAGCCATGAAAGGCCCACCCGACAGGGTGGGCCTCTTCATTTGTCTCCCTTTTCCAGCAGGGGTGGACCGGCCTGGAGCCCTTTGCCGGCGCGGGTTTGCGGTAGTCTGATACCTGCTGCTATGGTCAATTTACGACGGGATCCACAGAGGGAGGCGATCATGAATAGTCGTGAACGGGTACTGGCTCATTTGGCCACAGATCACCGGGTTGCAGGATTGACCGCTGGCGAGGCTCTGGCCGGTATCAGCCACTCGATGAGTTCGCTCCTGCTGCAACAAGATCAGCACTTCTTTCACTCTCATGCCGATGATCCTTGTCACGAGGTCGCCCGGGCATGTTCTGCCGGTCATGTCTGGCACGGTGACGAGAATCGCTATTAGGGGATGACATTTCGGGAAGGGGAGATGCAGAAAGGCCCGCTCAGATGAGCGGGCCTTTCGAATTTGGCTCCTCCTGCTGGACTTGAACCAGCGACATACGGATTAACAGTCCGCCGTTCTACCGACTGAACTAAGGAGGAATTATTGGTGCCCAGAGACGGAATCGAACCGCCGACACGGGGATTTTCAATCCCCTGCTCTACCGACTGAGCTATCTGGGCAACGGCGCGCATTAAACCCTTTCTGCGCCGAGGTGTCAACCGCCGGGGGCAGATTGTGGCATCGTTCGCTCGATAACCGAACAATCGGCCCTGTTTCATCCGTTTTTCCGCCCTGTCGCGCCGTTTTCATGGGCAACCCGGGCAAAGGGGGGGCGGATTCCCCCTGGACGGGCGTCATGACTCAGTGACGACCATGACCCAGGTCCATCATAGGGGCGAGCCGATGAGCGGGCGCCTTGCTTCTGAGGGGGTGTCATTCAAACGAGCTCTTTCATGCTCCCGGGCTGACCCTCGTCATCGGCACCTCCGGGGTGGGAAACACCGATCCCCAAAGAGCCTGCAATCTGTCTTGCTTGCCTCAAGCCGGAGGGGACTGTGCCTGTCAAAGGCGGGTTATTGCACGTTTTGACCTTTTTACGGGCACTCCCCTTTGGTGGGGAGCGGGCAAGGCAGTTATCTTGGTCCGCCGCATTGAGCCCGTTGCGCTCTGCGGGTATGCTTTGCCGCAACCATCCCCCTGGCGGCGACCCGGGCCGACGCGGCCGCAGCGTGCCTGCCAGCAGGGGCTGACATCCATCCAATACCGCCTGGGGTTTATATGAGTATCAACATGCAAGAGTGGCGCGACGAGACCACCGCCATCGTCAACGAGCTGCTGGCCGATGGCAGCAACCCGAGTCTGGACTACGAGATTGAGCACCACTTTGCCTGCCAGGACTTCGATCTGCTGGAGAAGGCGGCGGTCGATCTGTTCAAGGCCGGCTTTGAGGTGACAGATGCCGAGGAGATGGAGCTGGATGACGGCGCCACCATCTTCTGCTTCGATGCCACAGTGGAGTGCAAGCTGGATATCGAGACCATAGTGGCCGACATCGAGAAGATGCTGCCCATCCTGGAAAAATACGGCGTGGACTACGACGGCTGGGGCACCTACTTCCAGGAGTAAGCGCGCCAGAGTCGATGCGTCTGCAAACACAACAAGGCCACCCTAGGGTGGCCTTGTTGTTGCTGGTGCCTCAGGCCGGCAACTGGTAGTTGCGGGCAAACTCGGCGGGGGGCAGGGGGCGGCTGAACAGGTAGCCCTGCAGGCGATCGCAGCCCGCCTGGGCCAGCCAGGCCTGCTGCTCCACGGTTTCCACCCCTTCGGCGGTGATCCTGATGCCGAGTTCATGGCCGAGCCCGATGACGGAGCGCACTATGGCGGTGGTGGCCTGGTTGCTGGCCAGCCCCTGGGTGAAGCTTCTGTCGAGCTTGAGGGTGGCCACCTGCAGCCTCGGCAGATAGGCGAGGGAGCAGTAACCCGTGCCGAAGTCGTCGATGGCGAGCTGGAAGCCCGCCTCGATGAGGCAGGCCAGGTTGCTCTCTATCTCGTCGGCATTCTCCATCAGCACCCCTTCGGTGATCTCCAGTTCCAGCTGCCAGGGGGCCAGCCCATGGCGCTCGATGCAGTCGAAGATCTGCGGGCAGAGTTCGGGGTCGCGGAACTGCAGCGGTGACAGGTTGATGGAGAGCACCAGATCCGGCGCCGCCACCTGCCAGCGGGCCAGCTGGGCACAACCCAGCTCCAGCATCAGCTGGCCGAGCTGGCCGATGAGGCCCAGCTCTTCCGCCAGGGGAATGAACTCGTCGGGGGAGATCATGCCGAACTCAGGATGAGGCCAACGGCAGAGCAGTTCGGCCCCGTGCAGCCGGTTGCTGTGGGTGCAGATGATGGGCTGGTAGACGGCGGTCAGCTCGGCCGACTTGATGGCCAGCGGCAGCTGGGCGGCGATGTGCTGACGGCGCTTGAGCTTGGCGTCCAGCTCGGGGTCGAACAGGGTGCAGTGCTGCTGCTGGCGCTTGCCCTGGGCCAGGGCGGCTTCCGCGTGGCTCAGCAGGCGCTCGGCCTCCTTGGCCTTGCCGTGGGCGATGCCGAGGAAGACCGGGATCTGGATCCTGTGCTCTTCGACCTGGTAGGGGGCCATCAGCTCCTGCTGCAGGTTGCGGCTCCACTCATCCAGGGAGAGGGGAAGCTCGGGCAGCAGCAGGGCGAAGTCATCGGCGGCGACCCGGCAGAGCAGGGACTGGGGCGGCGCGAGCCGTTGCAGGCGGCGCGCCACCTGGCTGAGCAGGCGGTCGGCAACCCGGATGCCGAAGCGATCGTTGATCTCGCGAAAATGTTGCAGATCCACCAGCAGCAGGCTGGCCTTGCGGGCGCCGAGGTGGCGGCTGGTCTGCAGAAAATGGGAGAGCTTGAGCAGGCCGGTGAGGCTGTCGTAGTGCTGCTCCTGTTGCAACTGGGCCTGGGTGGTGCGCAGCCCTGTGATGTCGCGGCTCAGGGTGAGAATGCCGAGGGAGTTGCCCTCGTCGTCCGGCACCTCGACCCGGGTGACCTCCAGGTGGCGCCCCTTGCCCTGGGCATCCACCACGCAATATTCCCCCTGTCCCAGGGTCTGCTCGACGGGCAGGCGGGGGGGCACTCGCCGACCCAGGGCATCGCTTGCCGTCAGCCCCATGAAGTCGAGGAAGGCCTGATTGCAGTCGATGAGCACGCCCTGGTGATCTTCGAGGCGAATGAGATCCGGAATGGCGTCAAGCAGGCGGCGTTGCAGCAGCTGCTGCTGGCGGAAGGTCTGTTCCAGCTCCTTGCGCTGATCGATGGCGCTGACCATGGCAAAGAGGGCGAGGGGGTTGCCCTGCTCGTCATAGAGCGGCACCTTGTGGATCTCCATCCAGTTGGCGCCGGCGCCACCGTGGCAGTGCAATTGCTGGTGCAATAGGGGCTTGCCTTCGGCCAGCAGGCGCCCGTCCTCCTCGCGAAACAGATCGCCCCAGGGCATCTCGGCGTCCGTCTTGCCGATGAGGTCGCTCGGTTGCGGCAGCCCGGCCTCCCGGGCGAAAGCCTTGTTGGCAAACAGGTACCGTCCGGCCGTATCCCGGCAGAAGATATTCATGGGTAACTGGTCGATGATCTGCTGCAGCAGCGCCAGGGAGAGCGAAGAATTCACGTGAGCACTCACGGGGGAGACTTCGAGCAAATCTATGATAACAGGTCAGTTTTGTAAAGCTTGGGTTAAGAATCCGCCATTTATGAGGATCCCTGCTGACAGTCTGTGTCGTGATCGCCATAATAGCCGCCGGTTGGCCTATGGCCTTATGGACGAGAGAAGCAGCATGAAGAAGATAATGGGGGGCGCCCTGGCCCTGTTGATGGTGGGTTGTGCCAGTGACAACAATGGTGGCGAGCAGTACCGCTATACCCCGCCGGTTGCCAAGGCGACCAACAACACCCAGGAGATGGCAATTCCGGTGGATCTGGTGTGGGCCCGCGCCGAGAAGTGGTTTGGCGATCACGGTCTGAACATCGAAAACAGCCAGCGTGGCTCAGGTCTGATGACCGCCAACGTCGAAAACTCGGCCGAGGGGCTGGAGTGGCTGGATTGCGGCACCATGGGTTCCAAGGTCGCACTGGGCAACCCCAATCTGCAGATCAACCTGATCATCACCCAGAGCGGCAACAACAGCGTGGCGACCGTCAACGTCAAGGGCAACACCCAGCTCTACTTCGTCGAGTCCTCCGGCGAGCGCGTGCTGGCTCCCTCCATCACCCCGGTCTGCGTCTCCCGCGGCAGCCTGGAGCAGAGTTTGTTCACCACCCTGGGCAACTGATCCTGCCCTGCCTGTGCGCATGAAAACCCCGTTGCCTGCAACGGGGTTTTTGTTTTTGGCCCGCTAGCCGGGCAGGGCAGGCCAGCCCTGCTGGCGAAAGCGACCAGGCGCCATCCCGCTCGACTGCTTGAATGCCTTGGCAAAGGAGGCCTCCGACTGATAGCCGACCCGTTGCGCCACCTCGCCGAGGGGGAGTTGAGCCGGGTGGCGCAGCAGCTCGGCCGCCCGCACCATCCGCACCCGCACCATGAACTCCCAGACGCTGCAGCCCAGCCGCTGGCGAAAGTGGCGAAAATAGGTGGCGCGGGACATGGCGGCCAGCGCCGCCAGTTCATCCACGCTCCAGGGGTGAGCCGGGTCGGCCAGCATGGCCTGCAGCGAGCGGCCCAGCCTGGGGTCTTGCAGGGCGCCGACCAGCCCGAGCGCCCCGTGCGGATCGCTGGCATGAGCCCGCAGCCCCATGGCCAGCAGCACCTGACTGAGGGCCGTCAGTACCGCCCCCGAGCCCTGCTGTTCGCGGGCCAGCTCCTGCTGGATCAGGCTCAAGACCAGCTCCAGCGCCTGACGGGACTCGCTGGCGAGCAGCGGGATGCAGAGCGGGCTGGGCAGGGCATCCAGCAACAGCGGCCGCAGCGGTCCCTGATAGCGGTACTCGCCGCACAGAAACTCCACCTGATCGCCGCCATCGCCCCTCAGTGGCAGCAGTCCGTCGCCCGGCTCGGCCAGGGTCAGGGGGTCGCCTTCCCGCCAGATGGTATGAGGCTCGCCACCGGGCAGCAGCAGCAGATCGCCCGGGCGCAGTGCCACGTCGTCTCCCTGCGCCGTGGTGACCCGGATCTCTCCCTTCATCAGCAGGTGAAACGGCATCACCCCGGCCGGGCTCTGCGCGTGGGGCAGCCTGAAACCGCCACGATAGAGGCAGCGCACATCGAACGTGCCCTGGATGCCGGCCTGGCTGATCAGCTGGTCTATCTGGTTCATGATTCTATTTGACTGTTATTTGCGTCTTTAAAGTATTAAACGACTCAAGTCTCGATGCAATACTGGCTTCATCGAGCAGGCAGGGGCCTGTTCTGTCACACCGGAGAGTCAAGATGCAAGACTGGGATCAATACCGTAAACAGTTGATGGGCCGCGTCATGGAGCTGGGCACCCTGAGCCCGGATACCCTCAAGGGTTATCAGCAGCTGTCGTCCGCCGGCAGCAAGAGCGGCGTACTCGATGGCAAGACTCGCGAGCTCATCTCGCTGGCGGTGGCCGTCACGACTCGCTGCGATGGCTGCATCGCCGTCCATGCCGATGCCGCCCTCAAGCAGGGGGCCAGCCGGGCGGAGATTGCCGATGCACTGGGGGTCGCCGTTGCCATGAATGCCGGCGCCGCCATGGTCTATTCAGCCCGGGTGCTGGATGCCATCGACCGTTGAGCCTGGGTGGGGCGGCTCTGACGCCGCCCTGCCGCCAGGTTGTCGGTCTGCCGGCCAGTCCCTGTCGGTTCCAGCAAGTTGAGTGGCCCTGCCTACCTTTGCCGCGCCCCACGGGCGTGGCTTTTTTGTCTGCGGGCTGGCCTGCCGGCCATGGTTTGCGCTTTCCAAAAACAAAACCCCCGGCTGGGCCGGGGGTTGGATGCTTATCTCAGGGGATCAGGGCTGGAGTGCGCTGTCACCGTGAAACAGCGCCCGCTCGCCGGACTTGAGCACATAGCCCTTCCAGGGGAAGAGCTGGTAGGCCCCTCCCTGCCAGGACCAGTTTCCCTCCTCGCCCTGGCGGTCAAGGGGGATCAGCTCGCCGCTTGGCAGGGTCAGCTCGGCCTTGCTCTGATCGGCGTTGAACAGCACGAAGGCGCTGCCGGTCTCGGTGGCCTCGAGGGATTGCAGGCGCACCCCCTGTTCGAACAGGCGTACGCACTGGCCGAGCAGGGGGGACCACTGGTAACCGGCGCTGGCACGGCAGCCGTGGGCATCCTGATCGTTGCCGACCCGCTGGGGAGTCTGGGTGCTGCAGGCCGCCAGCAGCAGGAAGGCGGCCATCAGAGTCAGGGTTCGCATGCTCACTCCTGCTTGTCTTCGAGATTGTCCCGTTCGATCACGACGTTGGAGAAGCCTAGCTCCTTGAAGTAGTTCTCCCTGTAGTCCTTCACGCTCTTCTTGTCGCGGCGGCACACCTGGGCCAGCTGGGCCTCCATGGCGTGGAAGCTGGAGAGATCCAGCCCCTCGGCCGCGGCGATGGCGTCATAGATGCTGTTGAACTTGTCGTTGGCGTAGCCTATCTCTTTGGCCTGCTTCTTGTAGGTGTAGGTAATCTTAAACGCCACTGGGGTCTTCCTTCTGTTTGGCCTGTTTGCGCTGAACGTAGAGATAGAGGCTCTCTACCTTCTCTCGCGCCCAGGGAGTCTTGCGCAGGAACTTCAGGCTGGACTTGACGCTGGGATCGTCGGTGAAGCAGCGGATGTTGATCTGCTGTCCCAGGGCTTCCCAGCCGTAGTGCTCGACCAGGGCGGTGACGATCGCCTCCAGGGTCAGCCCGTGCAGCGGGTTGTTTTTCTGCGAGCTAGCAGGCTTGGACTGGTCACTCATGCCTGCTCCACCAGCTTGGCAAAGGGCTGACCCATGCGGGTGGTGACGCCGTTGGCCAGGTGGGGTTCGAAACCGGCCAGCATGCCCGGGCCAAACAGGCAGACGACGGTGCTGCCGAGCTTGAACAGGCCCATCTCGGCGCCCTTTTGCAGGGTGATGGCCTCATCGCCGGTGTAATCCCAGCGCACCACTTCCTTCTGTTTGGTCGGCGCTATGTTGCCGGCCCAGATGGTCTCGATGCTGGCGACGATAGTGGCGCCAACCAGCACCAGCGCCATGGGGCCGTGGGGGGTGCGGAAGGTGGCAACCACCCGCTCGTTGCGGGCGAACAGGTTGGGCACGTTCTCGGCGGTGAGCGGGTTGACGGAGAAGAGATCCCCTGGCACGAACACCATGCTCTCCAGCACGCCGTCCAGCGGCATGTGGATGCGATGGTAATCCTTGGGCGCCAGATAGATGGTGGCAAAGTCCCCATCCTTGAATGGCGCCACCAGATCCTCGAAGCCGCCCAGCAGCTCGCGGGCGCTGTAGTCGTGGCCCTTGGCCTGGATGATGCGGCCTTGGCTAATGGGGCCGAGCTGGCTGACGGTGCCGTCCACCGGCAGGGCCAGGGTCATGGCATCCTCGACCAGGGGGCGGATCCCCGGCTTGAGCTCACGGGTGAAGAAGGCGTTGAAGCTCGCGTAGTGGGCCGGATCTTCGTGCAGCGCTTCGCTCATGTCGACGCCGTACTGCTTGATAAAGGCCTCGATCACCCGGGTGGTGAGGTTGCCAGCCTCGGCGGCGGCAAGCTTGCCGACCAGGCGGGAGAGGGCGTGTTTGGGCAGGCAGTATTGACCGGCAATTTTCAGGTTGTCAGTGATGCTCATGATCTTCATCTGCTCTTTCTAAAAAGAGGGAGGTTGATTGGGTCACAGCCGGGCTTGTTGCCGACCGTGGCGGGCTTCCTGCATGGTTTCCAGGATGCGGTGATAGTTGTGGAAGCGGTCAGGGCTGATGGCGCCACTGCTGACCGCCGCCCGCAGGGCGCAGCCGGGATCGTCCTTGTGGGTGCAGTCGCGGAACTTGCAACTGCCGAGGTAGTCGCGAAACTCCACGAAACACCAGGTGATGCGATCGGCTTCCAGGTGCCAGAGGGCGAACTCGCGGATCCCGGGGGAGTCGATGAGATCGCCGCCGCTCGGGAAGTGATATAGCCGCGCCGTGGTGGTGGTGTGGGTGCCCAGCCCCGAGTTTTCGGAGATCTCGCCGGTGAGCACGCCGAGCCCCGGCATCAGGGCGTTGGTCAGGGACGACTTGCCCACCCCGGACTGGCCGACGAAGATGCTGATCTTGTCGGTCAGGGCGGCCTTGAGCGCATCGAGCCCTTCGCCGCTCTCGCAGCTCACCAGGATCACCGGGTAGCCGAGCTTGCGGTAGGCGGCGAGCTGGCCCTCGACCCGGGTGCGGGCCGCCTCGTCCAGCATGTCGACCTTGTTCAGCACGATGAGGGGGGCGATTTCCACATCCTCGGCGGCCACCAGGTAGCGGTCGACTATGTTGGTGGAGAACTCGGGCATCACCGCCGAGACGATGACTATCTGGTCGATGTTGGCGGCGATGGGTTTGACCCCGTCGTAGAAGTCCGGCCTGGTCAGCACCGAGTGACGGGGATGCACCGCCTCGATGACCCCGGCGGTCGCGGCATTGAGACCGGGACGCCACACCACCTTGTCACCGCACACCAGGCTGTTGATGCTGCTGCGCCTCAGGTTGCTGCGGTGTATGGTGCCGTCGACGGCTTCCACGTCCGCATGCTGGCCGAAGCGGCTGATCACCACCCCTTCGATGGCCGGGCCAAACAGGGTGTCATCCACCACAGTGGTGTGATCTTTTTGCAGCCGCCGCTCGCGGTTGGCCTGAACGCGCCTCTGTTGACCCAGATTGAGTTTTGCTTTCTTTGCCACTCGATTCGCCAGTTTATGAACAGATCCAAAGCCAGTATGATACATGCAAATTGGCAAAATTCCGCCATTCCTCCCAATAGAGAGAGCAATCATGACAGTCAGCGCGCAGAACCTGGTATGGATCGACATGGAGATGACGGGGCTGGACCCCGAAGAGAACGTGGTTCTGGAGATTGCCACCATCATCACCGACAAGGATCTGAACGTGCTGGCACAAGGGCCCGTCATCGCCATTCACCAGAGCGATGAAGAGCTGGCCAAGATGGACGAGTGGAACGTCAACACCCACACCAAGAGCGGGCTGGTGGCCCGGGTCAAGGCGAGCGAGCACGACGAAGCCCGCGCCGTGGCCGAGACCCTCGAGTTCATCCGCCAGTGGGTGCCGGAGCGCACCAGCCCCCTGTGCGGCAACAGCATAGGCCAGGATCGCCGCTTCATGGTCAAGCACATGGGCGAGCTGGAAGCCTTCTTCCACTACCGCAACGTCGACGTCAGCACCATCAAGGAGCTGGTGCGCCGCTGGCAGCCGGAGCTGCTGGAAAAGTTCACCAAGAGCGGTTCCCACCAGGCGCTGGACGACATCCGCGAGTCCATCGCCGAACTGCAGTTCTACCGCAGCCACGTCTTCAAAATCTGAGTCTCCGGCAAGGGGTTGCCGTCGCCCGGTTGCTAAAATCGGCAGTTCGGCCAGCTTTTGAGCGAACGGCTGCACAGTGACAAAAAAGCCCTTGCAATTGGAATGACTGCTCTTATAATTCGGCTCCCGTACAGTAGCGCAAGCAACCAAATGCTGTACGGCCGTTTTAAGGTAGTTGCGGGAATAGCTCAGTTGGTAGAGCACGACCTTGCCAAGGTCGGGGTCGCGAGTTCGAGTCTCGTTTCCCGCTCCAAAAGTTTGCAGATGATATTCCGATGCGGGAATAGCTCAGTTGGTAGAGCACGACCTTGCCAAGGTCGGGGTCGCGAGTTCGAGTCTCGTTTCCCGCTCCAATCATCAGCACAGCCTCAAGACACATGTAGCGGGAATAGCTCAGTTGGTAGAGCACGACCTTGCCAAGGTCGGGGTCGCGAGTTCGAGTCTCGTTTCCCGCTCCAATACGTATTAGTAAGCTACTGCAGATGATTATTCCGATGCGGGAATAGCTCAGTTGGTAGAGCACGACCTTGCCAAGGTCGGGGTCGCGAGTTCGAGTCTCGTTTCCCGCTCCAATCATGTGCAGAAGACATCCTGTTGCGGGAATAGCTCAGTTGGTAGAGCACGACCTTGCCAAGGTCGGGGTCGCGAGTTCGAGTCTCGTTTCCCGCTCCAATCTCTCTCCTCGCAGTACACAAATCCAATATTTAAACGCACTCATTGCCACATCCAGTTGGTAGAGCATGATCCGCGCCTTGCCAAGGCTGGGGTCGCGAGTTCGAGTCTCGTTTCCCGCTCCAATCTCTCTTCGAAGTCCTCATCATCCATTTGAATTGTCCATCACATCGCGCAGCGATGATTTGTCGTATCCGGCATTCAGCCATATCAGACCCATGTCTTCTGTAGCCGCTTTGTGCACAGGTGTTGGGGAGGGTTGTGGTTGCTGCGGACAGGCTTATGAGCGTGGCGGGGAAGGGGAAACGGCGGGCAAAAAAATAGGAGGGGCCATGGCTCCTCCTGCGAGTTCACGAGTGCGGCTTAGAGCAGAGTCACGTTCTCAGCCTGCGGGCCTTTCTTGCCCTGGGTCACGGTGAACTGGACTTTTTGACCTTCAGCCAGGGTCTTGAAACCAGTGCTCTGGATGGAGGAGAAGTGAACGAAAACGTCCGGTCCCTGGGATTGCTCGATGAAGCCAAAACCCTTGGTTTCGTTGAACCATTTTACTTGGCCGGTGCGAATGTCAGACATGTGGTAAGTCCTATCTATAACAAAATGAAACTAACGCCTTGTTGGGCAGCATTTGCCTAGAATGCAGGGGCCTACCCATGACTGACTACGTCAATTTGTTCCAGTGGCATGCAGTACAATCCCTGTCTAAAGCACAATCGATTGTACTGGAGCCCGATCCCTTGTCAATTTGGCACTTTTCATTTTTTGAGCGAGCTAAAAGTATTGGGAAGTCAGCGGCTTGTTTCATGCTTCTGGTCAAAAAAACGGGAGGCCATGGCCTCCCGTTTTTTTATTCCTTGAGGGCGAACCCTTCACCCTGTCGGTCGTAGCGGTAGTTTGCCTGACCGAAGGAGCGGATCTCGACCCGCTGGATGCGGCGCCCTGTGTCCACCAGGATGAACACCGACTTGCCCGATTGCAGCCGGGTCAGCGGCCTGTCAGGCCCCTCTATGGCGATCAGGCGGCTCAGCTCGGCGCCCGGCAGTTCAAACTTGCGCCAGATGGAGTAGAGGGTCTCGCCAGCCTGCACCTCGTGCTGCAGCCAGGTGCCATCCACCTTCTCCTCGACCGGTTTGGCCGCGACCGGCGCACTGCCTGCGGCCCCGTTGCCCACGGTCAGCGCCTGGGTCGGCACCGCCAGCGGCACGGCGAGCGAACCGGAAGGGGCCGCCCTGGGGGCGGCGGGGGCGGGTTCCCAGGCGAGCAGCAACAACCAGAGAGGCACCAGCACCAGCAGGCCTATGGTGTGCTTGCGCGGCAGCGGGCTCGCCAGCTTGAATGAGCTGGTTCTGGGTTCCTTGTTGCGTTGACCAAGGCCGCTCATGCCCTGGCCGAGGCGCTGACGCAGGGGCAGGGTAGCGGCATTGATACGATGGAGCAGGGTTCCTTGTGATTCGTCTTGGCGACGCTGCTGGGCTCGTCTGTTATGGCCACGTGGGCGACGGTCCGGGGTGGGCACGGCATTTACCTCTCACTACATTGCCTGCCATCAGGCAAATATAGCGCCTATGGTAAACGGACTCGCCCCCGAGGGGGAGAGCCCTGAGCATGAAAATTATCAGCTGAGACGAAATTGCCCCAGCAACTGCTGCAAACGTTCGGCCGCCTGGCGCAAGGCCTGGCTGGCTTTCGCCGTATTGGTCGCATCCTGGGCGATGTCGTTGGCCAGTGCGTTGGTTTTTGACAGGTTGCCTGAGACTGTCTCGGAAACCGAGCTCTGCTCCTCGGCGGCGGAGGCTATCTGATAGGTCATGTCGTTGATGGTGGCGATGGCCTGGAAGATGCTGTCGAGGGCCGCTTCCGCCAGATCGGCCTCGCCCACCGCCTGATGGGTCAGCTGCTGGCTCTGCTGGATGGCATTGACCGCATTGGCCGAGCTGTGGCGGATCTTCTCGATCAGCTCCTGGGTGTTCTGCACCGCCTGCTGGGTGTTGCCCGCCAGCTTGCGCACCTCGTCCGCCACCACCGCAAAGCCGCGCCCCTGCTCGCCGGCCCGGGCCGCTTCGATGGCGGCGTTGAGCGCCAGCAGGTTGGTCTGATCGGCGATGCCCTGGATGACGGTGAGTATGCTGGTGATCTGCTCGCTGTCGTGGGCCAGCCCCTCGACCACCTCGGCCCCCTTGCCCGCCTCGGCCGCCACCTTGTGCATGGACTGGATCACCTGCTGGAAGCGCACCTTGCCCTGATCCGCCGCCCCCTGTGCCTGCTTGGCGGAGTCGGCGGTGTTGTTGGCGTGGGTGGCCACCTCCTGGCTGACATAGGACATCTCCTGCACCGCGGTCAGCATCTGCTCCATTTCCGCCTGGTGATGCTGCAGGTTGCTGTCGGTCTGGCCGGCGATGCGGTCGGTATCCCCCGCGTGGCGATGGACCTCGCTTGCTGTCTTCTGCACGTCCCCGAGCAGCGCCTGCAACTTGTCGATGAAGCGGTTGATGCCGCGGGCCAGTGACCCCAGTTCGTCCTGGGAGCGGGTGTTCAGGCGCTTGGTGAGATCCCCCTCGCCATCGGCGATGTCATCCACCAGGCTGACCATCTGGCGGATGGGGCCCGTGATGCTGCGGGCGATCACCAGCATGGTGGCCAGGGCCAGCACCAGAACGATGAGGGCACCGATGAGCTGCTGGGTCATGGCGGCCCGGTTCATCTCGGTGAGCTGGCTCTCCAGCTGATCGGCCCCCGCCAGCACCACCTGATAGGGCAGGGTGACTATGATGGCCCAGTTGCGGGCCATGCCCGGCACCGCGATGGGCACAGAGATGCGAAACGCCTCGTCGAGCTCCTGGCGTTGCAGCTCGGGCTTGAGGTATTGCTGCCAGCCGTCGCCCAGCAGCTTGTCGGCGCGGCTACCGAGCAGGCCGGGGTCCCCGCTGGTGCCCGTGATGACGCCGGCGGCGCTGACGATCAGGGTCTCTCCCTTGCCGTCATAGATGTTGCTGTTGAGGGACTGGGCCTGGCGGCTGATGGAGTCCACCGCCAGATCCAGCGCGGCAATGCCCTTGAACTGACCGCCCACCAGTATGGGGGTGGTGATGGTGCTCACCAGCACCTGCTGGCCGTTGATGTCCACCTTGAAGGGATCGATGAGGCAGGAGCGCCCCTCCCGTTTCGGGCAGGCGTAGTAGTCGTTGGCCGGATTGCCGAATTCGTCCGGGTCGCTCTTCTCGATGGAGAGCAGCAGATCCGAGCCAATGTTCTCCTTGTCGCGATAGAAGTAGGGGACGAAGCGCCCCTTGTCATCGCTGCCAAGGGCACTCTGGCCTGCGAAGGCGCTGTCCTGGCCGTCGAAGCCGTTGGGCTCGAAGCCGGCGAAGGCGCCGTAGAGCTGGGGTTCCAGGCCGAGCTGCGCCTTGAGCAGATCCGTGGCCTGCTGGCGATCCAGCGGCAGCTTGCCCCCTTGCTGTTGGGCGAAGACGCTGGCCATCTGCTGGGTATAGGAGAGTCCCTTTTGCAGCAACTGGGTGATGGTGGCGGCCTCGGCGCGGGCGTTGGCACTCACCTTCTGCCAGGCCTCCTGCTGCAGGGCGGCGCGGCTGGAACTGATGGTCAGCTGCTGGGACTGCTTGCTCGAGTATTGGTTGAGCAGGATCAGGATGACCAGGGCCGTGGTCATGGCGACCCCCGCCAGTACCAGGATGCGATTCTGGATGGAGCGAAACTGCATCTCGTGTTCCTTGTGAGTAGAAAGTTGTATGAATTATCGGCATGGCGGGAGATTCCTCCAGCAATGTTGATCAGCAAAGCTGAAAATCAGGGGAGGTTCTGCGATCCCTCTCAAAGAACGGTACCCCGGCGGAATCAAGACCTGTTTAGGCCCCGACTATTGCATGGTTTTCCCATCCGTGATTCTGAGTGCTAAAATGCGACGGTTTTTTCTAACGCATTGGCCCAAGGCCCTCTACACAAGGCTTAAAGATGAAAGTCAAAACCCGTTTTGCTCCCAGCCCGACCGGCTTTCTGCATGTCGGCGGTGCCCGTACCGCACTCTATTCCTGGTTGTTCGCAAAGAGCCAGGGCGGCGAGTTCGTGCTGCGTATCGAGGATACCGACCTGGAACGTTCCACTCAGGAGGCGATCGACGCCATCATTGAGGGCATGGAATGGCTGGAGCTGAACTGGGATGAGGGCCCCTACTACCAGACCAAGCGCTTCGATCGCTACAACGGCATCATCGACGAGATGCTGGCCGATGGCCGTGCCTACAAGTGTTTCTGCTCCAAGGAGCGTCTGGAGGCGCTGCGCGAAGGCCAGATGGCGAGCGGCGAGAAGCCCCGCTATGACGGCAAGTGCCGGGATGCCGCCCACGATCACCCGGCCGATGCGCCCCACGTCATTCGCTTCCGCAACCCCACCGAAGGCTCAGTGGTGTTCGATGACCACGTCCGTGGCCGCATCGAGTTCGCCAACACCGAGCTCGACGATCTCATCATCCGCCGCACCGACGGCGCCCCCACCTACAACTTCTGCGTGGTGGTCGATGACTGGGACATGGAGATCACCCACGTGGTGCGTGGCGAAGACCACATCAACAACACCCCGCGCCAGATCAACATCTACAAGGCCCTGAACGCGCCCGTGCCAGAGTTTGCCCACGTCTCCATGATCCTGGGTGACGACGGCGCCAAGCTCTCCAAGCGCCACGGTGCTGTCTCCGTGATGCAGTACCGGGACGACGGCTACCTGCCGGAAGCCCTGCTGAACTATCTGGTGCGTCTGGGCTGGTCCCACGGCGATCAGGAGATCTTCAGCCTGGAGGAGATGATCAAGCTGTTCAGCCTGGATGCCATCTCCAAGTCTGCCTCCGCCTTCAACACCGACAAGCTGCTGTGGCTCAACAACCACTACATGCGCAGCCTGGATCCGGCCTATGTGGCCAAGCACCTGGAATGGCACATGGCCGCCCAGAACATCGACACCAGCAAGGGCCCGGCGTTGCCTGCCGTGGTGACCCTGCTGGCCGAGCGCTGCAACACCCTGGTGGAGGTGGCCGCTCAGAGCCGCTATCTGTTCGAAGAGTACGAGGCCATCGACGAAGCGGCCGCCAAGAAGCACCTGCGCGGCGTCGCTGCCGAGCCGCTGACCCTGGCCAGGGCCAAGCTGGCGGCCCTGGAGACCTGGACCACCGAGGCGCTGCACGAGCTGATTGAAGCCACTGCCGCCGAACTGGGTCAGGGCATGGGCAAGGTCGGCATGCCGCTGCGCGTGGCGGTGACCGGTCTGGGCCAATCTCCTGCTATCGACGCCGTGATGGCGCTGGTGGGCAAGGAGCGGGTGCTGGCCCGCATCGATCGGGCCCTGGCCTATATCGAAGCGCGGATGGCAGCCGAATAAGCCTCTGCCATTGCTTGAAAAAGGGCTCCCGCAAGGGGGCCCTTTGCTTTTGTGCGGCGCTCAGATTCATGACATAAAACAGCGACATAGCGACGCAGTTGGCGGTAAAAACAGCTAACTGCCTGAATTTTGACTAAACGCTCCAGCGGGCGTTATTTTTGGGTTGACAGCAAAGCGGGTGATGCCTATCATGCGCCTCCGTTGCCAGAGATAACTTTGGTAGCGCCGAGGTGAGTTGGGGTTATAGCTCAGCTGGGAGAGCGCTTGCATGGCATGCAAGAGGTCCGCGGTTCGATCCCGCGTAGCTCCACCAAATTCTCCTCGAACAATCTGGAATCCAAGGGGTTATAGCTCAGCTGGGAGAGCGCTTGCATGGCATGCAAGAGGTCCGCGGTTCGATCCCGCGTAGCTCCACCAGGTTCCTGATTGACATGAAGTACCCAGGGCAGTGCGGTGTGTATCACCCAGGCCGACCTTTGTGGGGTTATAGCTCAGCTGGGAGAGCGCTTGCATGGCATGCAAGAGGTCCGCGGTTCGATCCCGCGTAGCTCCACCACTATTTAGCAGTAAGGCAACTGGCCGCCAGAACCCGTTGTCTAATGAAGAAAGAATTTGGGGCTATAGCTCAGCTGGGAGAGCGCTTGCATGGCATGCAAGAGGTCCGCGGTTCGATCCCGCGTAGCTCCACCAAATTCAGAGTGAAGGTCTTGACCTTGATTCGCCACAACTTGGGGTTATAGCTCAGCTGGGAGAGCGCTTGCATGGCATGCAAGAGGTCCGCGGTTCGATCCCGCGTAGCTCCACCAAACACTTAAGGCCACCGCATCGCGGTGGCCTTTTTGTTTGTTTGGGTATTTGTTTTTTTCATGATGACGGGCTCTTCATTTACAAATCAAATGGCCAAAATGAAAAAGCCCGCGGCTGTCGCGGGCTTTTAGCGTTATTCAATGGGGATCATGACGAGTGCCGACGCCGCCAGACCAGCGGCAACAGGGCCAGCAGCAGTGCCCCCATGGCCCCGCCACCCCCCTTGCTCTCTTCCTTGAGCTTGAGGTCGACGATGACGGGGTCGTGGTCCGAGGCGCTGAAGGGGTTGTCCGACTTGATGAGATCGCCGGTGAAGGCGCCGCCATATTCGAACAGGTTGCTCTCGAACGAGTTGATGTGCCAGTCGGCCACCGCCACCACCTTGTCAGCCAGCGCCGGGTTGGCGAGGGCGTAGTCCAGGGTGCCGAGCTCGGCCTCGTAGCTGTAGGAGATGGCTTTCGCCTGGTTGAACTTGACGTTCAGATCCACCAGGCCGTAACCCTTGCCCACCGCCTGGCCCATCTGCTCGTAGGGCAGCTCGCCGATAAAGGTGTGGGAGGCGGAGCGGATCTGGCGCTCCCCCGCGACCGGCGCATAGTCGGTCAGCACCCGGATGGGATCCTCCTTGGCGTAGGAGTTGAAGTCCCCCACCAGCAGCACCTGACCCGGCATCTTGCTCACCGCCTCCCCCAGTACCCTGGCGGCGCTCACCCGAAACTCGGTGCACTTGCCCTGCAGATCCGCAGGCTCCGTCTTGCCATCCCCGTTCTCGTAGCAGCCCGAACCCTTGGATTTCAGGTGGTTGACCACCAGGGTCAGAGGGGCGTCGCTGCCCGCCACGGTGAAGCGCTGCACCAGAGAGTCCCGCTGACCTGCGCTCTTGGCGACGCCGCCCGTGGTGTAGCGCTGCTCAGGCAGGGGGATGACCTCGGCATCCCCGCTCGGGGTGAGCAGGGCGGGGCGATAGATCATGGCCACCATGATGGCGTCGCCGCCGAAGAAGTGCTCCTCGGTGAGCAGGGCCTTGGGCAGGGTGACGAAGGCGTAATGCTTGCTCGCCTCTTTCTGGTGGGCGTTGAGGCTCTGCACCAGATCGTGGAGGGCGGCGTGCTCGTCGAAGCCGTTGTTCTCCATCTCCATCAGGCCGAGCAGATCGGCGTCCATCTCGGCGATGGCGTTGACTATCTTGGCGCGCTGCAACTGGAACTCCTCCAGGCTCTTGGCGCCGCGGTTGCAGCCCTTGGCGTTGTCCGCATCCGCCTGATCCGCGCAGAGCACGTTGAGGGCGCCCCCCACGCTGGAGTGGCTGGTGAAGTAGTTGAGCACGTTGAAGCTGCCGATCCGCAGGTCGCTGTCATGAGCGCGGGCCGGAGCACCCTGGCGGTCGTTCTCGTCAGTGCGCAGCAGATCCCCCGCGGTGATGCGCTGATCCTTGGGCACGATCAGGCGGTACTCGTCATAGCTGTAGCCCACCAGGGCCTCCAGGTTGAGCGGGGCATCGCCGATGCGCAGATAGCCCTGCTCCGGCTCCCAGGCCGGCAGCCAGGGGAGCTTGCCGTTGGCGGCCTTGAAGTCCGACTCGAGGAAGACGCGGTTGCCGGCGTTGGTCTCGGCCAGCGCCACGGCCTCTGGGCTGCCCGCCACATGGAGCTGGGTCGGCTTCATCAGCGGGGCGCCGTGGGCGAGCACCAGGTTGTTGCGCTTGGCGGCGTAGTCGTAGCTGAAGTTGCGGCTTATCTTGAGCTCGCTGCCCTCATCGAGGCGTACCCGCATCCCCTCGTGGCGCTCCAGGGCCCGGGCCAGGGTCTCCCCTTCCTGCACCCGCAGCGCCGTGGCGGCCGGGGCCGCGCCCTGGGCCAGCACCGCCAGGCGCGGGGCGCTGCCGTCAACCAGTGGCTTGAGCTGGGTGTGGCCGTAGAACTCCTCGACCCTGGCCTCCAGGCAGACCAGGGCGCCCGGCTGGATGTCCGGGTACTTGCTGGCGAACTGCTTGTCGTTGAGGTAGACGAAGATGCCGTCCGACGTTTCGGGGTTGCCGTCCCCCTGCAGATCCTGCAGGTAGAAGCCTCTGTTCAGGCTCTCGCCAAGGGCTGAGACCAGGGCCTTGACCTTGACAGTCCCGGGGCTTTCAAACAGATCGCCCGGGACGAGGGGGCTCTTGTCGCCGCTGCCCTGGATGGCGGGGATGGGGGTGAGGGCGCTGTCGGCCGGGCAGCTGAAGCCGGCGGCATGGAGAGACGGGGATGCGAGGGCGAGCCCCACGGCCAGGGACAGCAGGGTAGGTCTTCCTTTCATGGGTATTCCTTTTTTTATTTTTGCCAGTGTTTCCATAGCCTTGGCGCTTTGGCCAAGGGCGCGCATTGTCACATTTCTGGCAGCTCTGACCAGTGAGGCAACGCACATTATGGGGAGACAAAAGAGGCTGAGTCTGTTTTTTTGACGTGGCTAATAGATTGATATTAATGACTTAATGGTTAGTTGGCCGATTGAGGGGAAGTGTGAGCCGGCCGGCATTCACATATTTTCCTTAGAGAATAAAGATTGAGCGGTTGCCACTTGCTTCCTATACTCGAGCCGTTCCTCACGGAACCCAGGCAAAGGGCAAACCGGCAGTGATGCCGGGACGCAAAGCCTCCGATCTGCCCCAAGCGGGCCAGACAGCGGGGTTACCCAGGGTGACTTGAGGGTTTGTGGCCCGTCCATGGCCTGTTGTCGCTCCCTTGTTCCCTGTTGCGATTGCGCTTTTCCCGGTCTTAAAAGCCAAGACAAAACAAGGATGATAACAATATGCAACAGATCTTGAGGCCCAGCAGGCTCGCCATGCTGGTCGCCCTTGCGGCCGTCCCTGCCTGGGCGCAGGCCGCCTATCCCGCCTATCAGGCCGGCACCGCCTACAAGGCTGGCGACATCGTCAGCAACGCAGGCGCCCTCTATGAATGCAAGGAATTCCCTTACTCCGGCTGGTGCGGCGCGTCGCCTTACCACTACGAACCCGGTGTCGGCGCCGTCTGGGCCGATGCCTGGAAGCTCTATGGCGGCGAAGTGCCGCCGCCGGCCCTGGTGGTCGCCATCGGCTCCCCCGCCGTGGGCAGCAGCGTCAGCGAAGGGGCCAGCCTGGCCCTGGCGGTGACCCTGAGCGGCCCGGTCACGGCGCTCGCCCGGGTGGAATACCTGATCGACGGCACCCTGGTCGCCACGGCCACGGCCTCCCCCTGGAGTGCCAGCTGGTCTGCCGCCGGTGTGGGCAATCACGCCCTCAAGGCACGGGCGCTGGATAAAGACGGCAAGGTGCTGAGCGAGGCGGATTCGAGCTTCCAGGTCGCCGCCGTGGTGGCGCCCGAGGCGCCCAGGGTGAGCATCGCCAGCCCCGCCGCCGGGGCCAGGGTGACCCTGGGCCGCGCCCTCACCGTGACCGGCAATGTCACCGACGCCAATGACGACGTCGCCAAGGTCGAGCTCTTCGTGAATGGCCAGAAGGTGGGCGAGGACAGCAGCGCCCCCTGGCAACTGAGCTGGACGCCACAGAACAAGGGGCTGACCGGCCTCAAGCTGGTGGCGACCGACAAGGCAAATCTCTCTGGCGAGTCAGCCCAGGTGGATGTCCAGGTGGAGGAGGCGGCCCTGCCCCCCACCGGCGGCAACCTCTCCTGCGACGTGCGCCAGATCTACCGCGCCGACGGCAGCGAGTGCATGGGGGATGACCACGGCCGCCGCGTCATCGGTTACTTCACCTCCTGGCGTACCGGCAAGAACGGCCTGCCCGCCTACCTGGTGGGCGACATCCCCTGGGACAAGATCACCCACATCAACTACGCCTTCGCGGCGGTGGACGAGCAGAGCCACACCATCAAGGTGGATGACGCCGCCACCAAGCTGACCTGGAACGGGGTGCCGGGCGCCGAGATGGATCCCGAGTTCGCCTATCAGGGCCACTTCAACCTGCTGTCGAAGTACAAGAAGCAGTACCCGGACGTGAAGACCCTCATCTCCGTGGGGGGCTGGGCCGATACTCGCGGCTTCTACGCCGCCACCACCAAGGGCGACTGCTCGGTCAACACCGCCGGCATCAACGCCTTCGCCGACTCGGCGGTGGGCTTCATCCGCCAGTACGGCTTCGATGGGGTGGACATCGACTACGAGTACCCCACCTCCATGAAGGATGCGGGCAACCCCAACGACTTCCCGCTCTCCAACCAGTGTCGCGGCAAGCTGTTTGCGAACTATGAAGTGCTGATGAAGACCCTGCGCAACAAGCTCGACAGCGCCGGGACCGAGGACGGTCGCAAGTACATGCTGACCATCGCCTCGCCGGCCTCGGCCTACCTGCTGCGCGGCATGGAAAACTTCCAGGTCACCCAGTACCTCGACTACGTCAACCTGATGACCTATGACTTCCACGGTGCCTGGAACCACTTCGTCGGCCACAACGCCGCCCTGTTCGACAACAAGGCGGATCCCGAGCTGTCCCAGTGGGGTGTCTACACCCAGGCCCAGTTTGGCGGCATCGGCTACCTCAACTCCGCCTGGGCGGCCCACTACTTCCGCGGCGCCCTGGCAGCGGGCAAGATCAACATAGGGGTGCCTTACTACACCCGTGGCTGGCAGGGGGTCACCGGTGGCACCCACGGCCTGGGGGGCAAGGCGGCGCTGCCGAGCCAGAGCGATTGTCAGCCGGGCACAGGTGGCAGCACCATCCCGTGCGGCAACGGGGCGGTCGGCATCGACAACATCTGGCATGATCTGGACAAGAACGGCAAGGAGATAGGCGGCGGCGCCGTGCCCATGTGGCATGCCAAGAACCTGGAACACGCGGCCAGCCTCGGCATCACCACACTGCCGAGCTACGGCCAGGCCTGGGGTCTGGATCCCAACAACCCGGCCCATGTGATGCAAGGCCAGTATGTGCGTTACTACGACGACAAGGCCCACGCGCCCTGGCTGTGGAACGAGCAGAAGAAGGTGTTCCTCTCCACCGAAGATGAAGAGTCCATGGGTCACAAGCTCGACTACATAGTCAAGCGGGGCCTGGGGGGCGTCATGTTCTGGGAGATGGCGGGAGACTATGACTTCGACGCCGCGAAGAACGAGTACGTGATGGGCAGCACCCTCACCAGCCTCGCCTACGAGAAGTTCAGCAAGGCCGACAAGGCGGCCCTGAAGCAGAACGATCTGCCGGCCCCGGCCGCCCAGCTCGACATCGGCGTGAGCCTCTCCGGCTTCAAGGAAGGGGACTCCAACTACCCGATCAACCCGACCCTCAAGCTCACCAACAAGTCGACCCAGACCATACCGGGCGGCACCCGCATCGAGTTCCTGATGCCCGCCTCCACCTCCGACACCATCACCGACCAGAGCGGCATGGGGCTGAAAGTGGTAGAGAGCGGCGGCAACCAGAACTCCGACGGCATCGCCAATGAGAAGGACTTCCACAAGGTGGCCCTGACGCTGCCGGCCTGGAAGGCCTGGGCGCCGGGCACCGAGGTGGAAGTGGCCATGACCTACTACCTGCCGGCCGCCGGCGTGCCGAGCGGCATGCGCCTGATTGCCGGCAGCCAGACCATAGGCCTGAAGTCCGACTTCCCGGCCCTGGCCGAGGCGGTACTGGGGGGCAGCAGTGGCGGTGACGGCGGTAGCGGTGGCACCAGCTGCGCCAGCCAGAACGTCAACCCGGCGGACTACAATGCCTATCCGACCTGGCCGCGCGGGGATCACGCCAATGGCAACGACCGCATGACCAACGGCAAGGCGGTGTGGCAGGCCAACTGGTGGACCAGCAGCGAGCCCAAGGCGGGCGATGGCAGCTGGAAGCTGGTGTGCAACTATTGAGTTGTCCCGGCTGCTGTACCAGCAGCGAGCTCAGAGCGGGCGATGGCGGCTGGAAGCTGGTGTCCAACAATTGAGTTGTCCCGGATGCTGTACCAGCAGCGAACTCAGAGCGGGTGACGGCAGCTGGAAGCTGGTGTGCAACTACTGAAAATCGGTTGAGGGGCCAACCCCTCGTCAACCCAATGACCCAATCCGGAGCCCAGGCTCCGGATTTTTTTGCGCCTCATACAAGGAAGGGATCTCGTGACAACCGGGGAGGGGACCATAAAAAAGACCGCTCCGAAGAGCGGCCAATTGCCACCAGGCAAGCTGCGGGGCTGACCCCCTTGTGGATGGGCAGTCGCCATGGGCGGATGCTTGCCCATGGCGTGCCGGTTTATTGAGTGACGGCGCCGCCCTGTTGCTCCTTCAGGAAGCTGATCCAGGGGGAGGCGCGGCCACTGACGTTGCCATTCTGGGCGGCCTGGGTGAAGGCGCTCAGCGCCTCCTTGGGTTTCTGCTGCTCGAAGTAGGCGACCCCGGTCAGGAACTTCAGATCCGCCCGCTGCTCGCCGCTGGCATTGGCGGCGGGCTTGGCGGCCAGGGCGACCAGATCCTTGTATCGCTTGCTCTGGATCATCATGCGCGCCATCTTCAGCTGCAGCTCGGCACTGGGGGCCAGCTGATAGGACTTGGCCAGGGTGTCGATGGCCGGATCCAGCTCCTTGGCCTGATGCCAGTAGTTGGCCAGCGTCTTGTAGTTGGCCGCGCTGCTCTCGATGGTCCCCTCCTTCATCGCCTTCTCCATCACGCGGGCGGCGCGGTGGGGAATGCCGGCGAAGGCCAGGTAGTTGGCGAGCCGCTGCAACTCGGCCGCCTCGGTCAGCATGCCGAGGTTGTAGGCGCCTTCCAGCGCCGCCAGGGCCTTGGCATCGTTGCCCGCCTGCATGTGCATGGCCGAGAGCTGGGTCCAGTACTTCTTCTTCTCCGGGTACTTGTCCACCAGGGCGGTCAGCACCTCGGTGGCCGGCTTGTACTGTTTCAGCTCGTAGTGGGCCGCCATCTTCAGCAGATACCAGGACTCCGGCGCCTTGCCCGCGGAGAGCTTGATCGCCTGATCCACCGCCGGTATGGCTTCCCGGTACTGCTTGAGCTGCACATGGGCGTTGGCCAGGGTGATGTAGGCGTGCGGGGTCGGCTTCTCGTCCTTGCCGAGGTTCGCAAACCACTCCTTCATGGTGCTGATGGAGCCCTTGAAGTTCCCCTCCGCCATATAGAGCTGGGCCAGGTTGTAGCGCACCTGCTGGGCCACCGGCTGCGGCAGGCCGCCGGTGGCGATGGCATCGGCGAAGTATCTGGTCGCCTGACTGTATTTCTCCTGCTGGGCGGCCACGAAGCCCAGGGTCTGCAGAATGACCCCCTTGTCGTAGACCCGTTCGCCTGCGCCGGACAGCGCCTCCTGCAGCTTGGCATTGGCCTCGCCGTATTTCTTCTCGGTGATCAACGCCTGGGCCTTGTTGACCGCGCGGTAGGCGCGATCAGACAGGGCGGGTTGCTCGGCGGCCCAGCCGGCGGTACTGAGCAGTACCGCCATGGCCACCGGGGCGAGGATCAGGGTATGTAACTTTTTCATCGCCACCTTCCTTAGTTGACCGCGAACTCGATCTCTTGCTGCATGCGGCTTGCCTGGGGCTTGCCGTCCACCATGGCCGGCTTGAAGGTCCACTTGGCAATGGTCTTGCGCGCCTCCTTGCCGAGGTCGTAGCTGCGGGGCTCTTCCTTGACGATCCGGATGTTGCTGACGGTGCCGCGCTCGGTGACGGTGAACTCCACCAGTACCTTGCCGGAGGCGAGACCGGCCAGCGCCGCCTTGCGGGGCATCATGGGCTCGAAGGTCGCCATGGGCATGGCGCCGTTGTTGCCGCCCATGCCGCCACCGCCGCCGCCGGTGCTGTAGGCACCCAGGGCGTTGCCGCCGCCGATGTTGACCGGGATGTCGAGCTTGGGCATGTCCATGGGGGCACTGTCCATCTTGGGCCTGTCCGTGCTCGCCACCTCCATCTCGGGTGGGGGCGGCGGGCGGTTCGGGGGCGGCGGTTTGGGCAGTTCCCGTTGTTTCTCTTGCAGGGTCTCCTGGGGCTTGAGGCGAATGAAGTCGGTCATGGTGACGTCTTCTCTCTCCGTCAGCTCCCGGTGATCCGGTGTGATGAGCTTGTTCATTCCCAGAAACAGGAAGAACACCACCACACAGGAGACAGCTATCGCTATCAGGTATCTCATGGTGCTCGCTCCGGCATCAGCTGCTCTTGCTCGCCGCGATGGAGATGTTCTGGACACCGGCCATGCGGATCTGATCCATGACCTGGACCACCAGCCCGGAACGGGACTCGGTATCGGCCTGGATCACCACGGCGCTCTCCGGGTTCTCCGCCCGCAGCCGCTCGATGTTGGCACGCACGGCGCCCACCTCGACGACCCGTTTGTCGACCCAGACCTGGCCGTTCTCGCGGACCGCGACCATGATGTTCCCCTTCTTCACCGTCTCGGCCGTGCTGGCGCTCGGGCGGTTGATCTCCACGCCGGACTCCTTGACGAACGAGGTGGTGACGATGAAGAAGATCAGCATGATGAACACTATGTCCAGCATGGGGGTCAGATCGATGGCCGCCTCATCGGCACCGCTGTCGCTGTGACGTTTTCTCATGGCAAAAAACTCCTTGCTTGTTCTGTGCCCCGGCGGGCCAGGGCCTGCCGGGGATGTGCATCCTGCATCAGCCGTGTTTCAGGTTGTCTTCCAGCTTCTGCACCGCCAACTTGGCCTTGTGATCGAGCTGGTTGACAAAAAACAGGCCGGAAAGGGCGGCAATCATGCCCGCCATGGTCGGTACCGTCGCCTTGGAGATCCCCGAGGCCATGGCCCTGGGGGAACCCGTGCCCGTGATGGCCAGGGTGTCGAACACCTGCACCATGCCCACCACTGTGCCGAGCAGTCCCATCAGCGGACAGAGGGCGATCAGCACCTTGATGACCGGCATCCCCTTGTCTACCGCCATGGCGACCCGGGAGACCAGCTCGCGCCGGATCTGCTTGGCAGACCAGGAGAGGTGATCGCTGCGGGCCAGCCAGGTCGCCTTGGTCTGCTTCACCTGTTTGGGATAGACCGCCATGAAGTAGAACCAGCGCTCCAGCAGCAGGGCCCACATCATCAGGGTCAGGAAGAACAGGGCGACCAGTACGTCGCCCCCCAATCCCAGAAACCGGCGGACCGACTCGACTTCTTCAATCAACCAGAACCACATGGGTGACTCCTTAGGCTGCGGCTTTGGCGGCGTGCAGACGTTCCTGATAACGGGCGACGAAGCCGGCGCTCTGCTCTTCCAGGACCTGGATGAGACGACGGCTCTGGGTCTGCACTATGGTGTAGAGGAACAGCATGGGCACGGCGACCACCAGACCCTGCATGGTGGTGACCAGGGCCTCGGAGATGCCGCCCGCCATCAGCTTGGGATCCCCGGTACCGAACAGGGTAATGGCCTGGAAGGTGGCGATCATGCCCACTACGGTACCCAGCAGACCCAGCAGCGGCGCGACCGAGGCGATCAGCTTGATGATGCTGATGCCCTTCTCGAACTTGGGCACGTTGCGCAGGATGATCTCGTCGAGCTTGGATTCCAGATCCTCTATGTTGTCACCGCGGTGGGACTGATAGGCCCCCAGCATCTCGCCGATGGGGTTGCCCTTGACGATCTGCTCGGATTTCAGCTGCTTGCGCATGGACGAGCCGATCAACGACAGGCGGATACCGCAGAAGATGGCCAGCAGGGTGCCGAGCACGCCGAGCACCATGATGACGTAACCCACTTCACCCCCCTGATCGATCCGCTCCTTGAGAGTCGGTGACTGCACCAGCAGGGAGAGGATCACCCCACGAGACGGGTCGATGAAGATGGGCTCGACGGCGCCGTTGCCCTGTTCAAACTCGGCGATCGGCTCCAGCACGCTCTTCTCCGGTTGACGGGAGAGCTGCTCGAACTTGCCGGTCTCCGGCACGAAGGTGAGGTACTTGCCCTCGGAGACGGTGTTGAACTCGCCTATCTGGGTCACCGTCTTCTCGGCCTGGTTGCCCTCGCCGTAGACCACGGTGGCCGGGATCTGGCTCACCTTGCCGCCATCGACCATGCGGCCTAGGGTGGTGGTCCAGAAGGCGGTCAGATCGTCGCTGGAGGGGAGCTCCTTGCTCTCCGCCAGACGGGTCAGCAGTGCCGTCTGCTCAGGGTGTTCGACCCGGCGGGCGGAGGCGTTGAAGATCCCCTTGAACTCGCCGGCGAACTGGCGCAGCACGCCGAACATCTCGCCCATGTTGCCGGAGCGCTGGCGCAGGGTCTCGGTCAGCTCGGTGAGCTGCTTGTCGTTGGCATCGAAGGTGGCCTTGAGCTGCTCGCCCTTGGCGGTCTCGGCGGCCAGCTCCGCCTTGGCCTTGGCCAGCAGGGCCCCTTGCTCGTTCTTGTCAGCCAGGAAGCGGGCCTCCCGCTCCTTGTTGAGCTGGGATTCGCTGGTGCTGGCGGCCTTGACCTGGCTCAGCAGGGCATTGAGATCCACCGGTTTCTCGGCGGCGGTCACCGGCAGGGTGATCAGGGTGGCTCCCGCGATCAGGGAGGCAATGGCGAGTCTGATTCCTTTCATGATGCTTTCTCCGCAGTTTGAACCGGCAGCTTGATGAGGGCGGGGGGCGCCTGCTTCTTGGCGATGCGAAGGCCCTGTTCAACCGCACTGCGATACTCCTGGGGCAGCTCTTCCCACTGGCGGGTCTTCTTGTTCCACATGCCGGTCTCGTTGCCATCCGGGGATTGGTAGAGCAGGGCGATGCGGCCGACGCGCAGGAACTCGTAGGTCTTCTCGCCGCCGTCCTTGTCCAGGCTGGCCTTGTAGGATTCGATGGTGCGGCTGAAGCCCTCCTCGATCTGGTAGGCCTCGAGGATCTTGCGGTACTTCTCGGAGATGGTGACGTCGGCCCGGTTCATGAGGTCGGTCAGGGCCGCCACGCGGTCCTCCCGCTCGACCTTCTGGAACGGCAGGTCCAGGGCGACGAACTGATCGAGGGAGTCGATCATCTTGAGCATCAGGGGCACCACCTCGGTGCTGGTCTGATCGATCTGGGCTATCTGGCGCTGCATCGAGGCCAGTTCGGCACTCTGGGAGTCGACCATCTTGCCCACCTGCTCGTTGTAGGTGCGCAGGCTGTCGACCTGGCGCAGGGCGGCCTTGTACTGGGCCAAGGCAGACTCGGCAGACTCGGCGTAGCTGTCGATCTTCTGCTGGGATACTTTGGAGGCATTGTCGGTGGCGGCTTGAGCGTCCACTGCCTGACCGGCAGAGGCGGCACTCAGATTGAAGCTGGTCAGCAGGGCAGCCGAAACCAGGCTGCCGAGGAGCGCTTTCTTCATTGTAATAGTCCTTGTTTTCATAGGATTACCCTATCTCCGTGACTTCCTTGGAACCTTGGGCAGAGCCGGCCCGTGGGGGCGGGCTCGTCACTTTCCTGGTGGATCAGAACTTCTGGGCGTAGTCGAGGTAGTAGATGCGACCGTCGATGCTGTAGAGCTCTTCGTCATAGGTGAAGCCATCGCTCTCGAGGGACGGGCCCGCGTTGAACATGTTCTTCACCCCGACCTGGATCTTGCCGTTCCAGGGCGCATCCACCCCGACGTTCAGGTTCCAGGTGGTCTGGGACGCGATGTGGCCCACTTCCTCACCGGTGTCGGCGATGTAGTCCTGGCTCTGGGAGTCGATGTAGTTTGCACTCAGGTAGGTATCCATGTTCCACCACTGGGGCACGTTGACACCCACGCCGGAGCTGAAGCGCATCTGTGGCAGACCGTTCTGGCCGATCTTGTCGATGACGGGGCCACCGGCGTACAGGCCTTCCTTGTACTCCAGGATGTAGGTGCCGCCGAGGTCATAGCGGATGGTGGCGGAGTTCAGGTCGTAGCGGTAATCCAGCTTGAGATCCAGACCGCTGGTGTTCAGGGTCCCCAGGTTGACCATGGGGGCGATGGCGCTGCTGATCTTGCCCTGGCTGTTGCGGACTATGTTGCTGGAGCCGCCGTTGTTCAGCTCGTCATAGATGACGGACTGCAGGGAGTTCAGCTGGATCACGTCCTCGATCTTGATGGTGTAGTAGTCCAGGGAGAGGTTCAGGTCATCCAGCGGGCTGTAGGCCACCCCGAAGTTCCAGGTGTCCGCCGTCTCTTCCTTCAGCTCCTCGTTGGCAGTGCGGGTGGTGGTGTACTGGCGGTTCGGGCAGTCCGCCGCCGAGATGCCGTTGGCCTCGCAGTAGACATAATCCTTGGCCCAGTCTGCGGACTCCGAATCTGCCGCGTAGAGATCGCTCAGGCTGGGGGCGCGGAACGAGCGGGACCAGGAGGTGCGCAGCATCAGGTTGTCCAGCGGCTGGTAACGCAGGCTCGCCTTGGGGGAGAAGGCGCTGCCGAAGTCGCTGTAGTCATCGAAGCGACCGGCCAGGTTCAGCTCGATCTGCTCGGTGATGGGCACCAGGGACTCGACGTAGGCGGCGGTGACGTCGCGCACCCCGCCGGAGGAGTTGCCGGCAGAGCCGATGATGTTGCCAGCCTCGGACTGGGCATCGTACTTGTCGGCATAGACCCAGTCGTTGTACTCGGCGCCCGCGTACCAGCTGACCGGCCCGGCCGGCAGCTCACCCATGTCCCACTGGACACCGGCGTACCACTGGTAGAAGTCCATGGTGGAGCGGCGGCTGGTGTCGGCGGTCATGGCGGCAGTGCTCTTGGGATCGAACTCGCCCCCCACAAACTTGCCGTCGGCGATGGCCTGCTGGGCGGCGGATTTCAGCACATAGCCGGTGCCGTTCTCCTTGTTGTCGGTCTTGGAGTACATGTAACCGGCATTCCACTGCATGTCGCCCACGGATTCTGTGGTGACGGTGCCCTCGAAGCCGAGGTTCAGGCTGCCGGTCATGTCGGTGACATAGTTGTCACGGGGACCGACGTTGGTGAAGCGGTAGTAGGCGTAGGCGGCCTCACCCAGCCCCTGGGTGGCGGCGGCGTCCAGGCCGTTGTCGGCGAAGAACTGAGCATTTTTCGGGTTGGCCGGGTCTATGGTGAAGGCACCAGCGGCGGGGGCGAAGCGACCGAAGCTCTCGACCCTGGAGCCGATGATCTGCGGCACGAAGTCCACGGTGTCGTTGATGTGGTAACGACCGTTCACATAGAGGGTGTCACGGCTGCGGGAGGCCGTGGTGGCCGCGACCTGACCGTAGTTGAAGTTGCAGCCGCCCTCGAAGCCGACGAAGGGCTCCTTGCAACTGCCGTCGGCATTGGTGGCACCGGCCAGGGGGCCGTATTTCCAGATGGGGTCCCCGTTGGCGTCGAGGCCGGTGATCCCCTCCACGTTGCGGCCGTAGGGGCTGGGGGCATCGTTGCCCTGCTTGGCCAGATAATCGCGATCACGGCTGTAGATGACGTCCTTCTTGTCGTGCTCGTAGACCGCCATCAGCGAGCCCTTCTCGCCATTGACGCCAGCCACGACGGAGCCACTGCTCTCGTCACCGCCCTCTTCGGTCGGGGAGCCGAGGCGTCCCTGGAAGGTCAGGCCGTCATAGCCCTCTTTGAGCACCACGTTGATGACACCGCCGATGGCGTCTGAACCATAGATGGCGGAGCCGCCGTCCAGGTTGACTTCGACCCGCTCAACGGCGGCCATGGGGATGGTGTTGAGGTTGATGGAGGTGCCGCCCATGGTGGGGGAACCCGCCACCCGCTTGCCGTTCAGCAACACCAGGGTGCGCTCTGAGCCCAGGCCGCGCAGGCCGACGGTGGATTGGGACTGGAAGGAGCTGCCGGAGGCCGGGGAGACGCCACCGAAGGAGTTGTAAGAGGCCTGTTTGAGGTAATCGGCGACGGTCTGCTGACCGGATTGCTCGATCTTTGCCTTGGTCACTGAGACGACAGGGGTGGAGCCTTCCACATCGACCCGGGAGATCCGCGAGCCGGTGACCTTGATCTTCTGCAGTTTTTCGACATTCTGGCCCTCTTCGGCCAGGACAGGGGTGGCCACAACTGCCGCGCTCGCCAAGGCAAACGCTACGGCAGCAGAGAGTCTGCTTTTCCTAAGCATCGTTAGTATCCTTCCTGATTGTTTTTTTGTTTGCTTCCCTTACCGCCCTCGTTGGAGCGGTGCGTAAGGCTTATCAAGGTTTGATGATTGACGTCAAATGGAGCGGCCAGGATGGGGAAGAGATGGAGCGTTAGAAGACTATGCAGGGCGATGGCATTCTTTTTGGCGTTTTATTCCGCAATGAGCGCGAACATTAATGTAAAGATGTTGTTAATTTTGTATTTTGCCATTTTATTGATTATTTTTGAACTTATCGATAAATCGCCTGTCGCGATGTTCTTCATATCGCGTAATGACATTTTTTCAGTATTTAAATCTGTATTCGGTCGCGAGGCAGTTTCTGTTCAGGTTTCGGTATTGGGATATTTCCCTCTTCTTTAATAGGTAAAATGAGATCAGAGGGTGTTTGATTTTATCTGTATGTTTTTATTGGTTTTTTGTTGGATTTAAACGGATGTGTAATTAATTTTTTAATTATTAAAAACAAGTTAAATGAGAAGGCGTAGCAGTTTTTTATATTGAAGTTGGATTTTTTGGAAAAAAACATCAGTGAGTGATGCTGCGAACGTCACTGACGATTGATGGGCTTAGTTCTACTTGATTTTTGTTGCAGAGCTTTTACAGTGACCGAGCGGGATTGTCTGCCAATACCAGTCAATTCAGTGAGTAATGCCAGGAAGGAGAGGCCGGTCACCGGATGTGACTGACCATAAAAGAACAACAAGGACGAGGTTCCACCATGCTGTCGTATTTCTTACGTCGGATGCTTTTGATCATCCCGACGTTTCTCGGTATCACCCTGCTCGTCTTCACCATCACCCGCTTCGTGCCGGGCGGCCCAGTCGAGCGCATGTTGCTGCAGGCGCAGGTCTCACAGAACGAGACAGGTCGCTCCAGCGGCAGCAAGGGGGCGCAGGCGCTCTCCGATGAGCAGATCGAGGAGCTCAAGGCGTTTTACGGCCTCGACAAGCCCATGCTGATCGCCTACTGGGAGTGGCTGCAGAAGCTGGCGGTGCTGGATCTCGGGGAGTCGACCCGCTACTACGAGCCGGTGTGGGATCTCATCAAGGAGAGGCTGCCGGTGACCGCCTTCTTCGGGCTGGCGACCTTCCTGCTGAGTTACGCCGTCTCCATCCCGCTCGGGGTGGCCAAGGCCCTCAGGCACAACACCCGCTTCGATTCGCTCAGCTCCATGCTCATCTACATGGCCTATGCGCTACCCGCCTACGTGGTGGGGATCTTCCTCATCACCGTCTTCGCCTTCCACCTGGAGTGGCTGCCCATGGGGGGCTTCCCAGGGGAGGACTTCGAATACATGGAGAGCAGCTGGGATCAGATCCGCACCGTCTTCGCCCACGCCCTGCTGCCGCTCATCGCCTACGCCATCGGGGATTTCGCCATCCTCACCATGACCATGAAGAACAGCCTGATGGAGAACCTGTCGGCGGATTACGTGCGCACCGCCGTGGCCAAGGGGCTGCCGTTTCGCAAGGCGGTCACCGACCACGCCATGCGCAACAGCCTGATCCCCATCGCCAGCCACTTAGGGTCTGTGCTCACCGTCTTCTTCGGCGGCTCCTTCCTCATCGAGACCATCTTCAACATCGACGGCATAGGTCTGCTCGGCTACGAGGCCATCGTCGAGCGGGATTACCCCACCGTCATGGGCATACTGGCCATCACCTCCATGTTGATGCTCATCGGCAATATCGTCTCCGACATCTGCGTGGCCCTTGTTGATCCCCGCATACGGTTTGGAGACTGACCATGAACCAGACCTCTATTGCCATACCGATGCTGATATCACGCCATATCGTCTCCGACATCTGCGTGGCCCTCGTTGATCCCCGCGTACGGTTTGGAGACTGACCATGAACCGGACCCTTCTTGCCATGCCGATGCTGATATCACGCCATATCGTCTCCGATATCTGCGTTGCACCTCCTGTTGATCCCCGCGTACGGTTTGGAGACTGACCATGAACCTGAACCCGGTAACGCTGAAAAAACTCAAGCGCTTCAAGTCCATCAAGCGCGGTTACTACTCCTTTGTCATCTTCTCGGCCCTGGTGGTCATCTCCCTGCTGGCGGAGCTGCTGGTCAACAGCCGGGCGCTGGCGGTGAGCTATCAGGGAGAGCTCTACTTTCCCACCTATGGCGACGTGATCCCGGGCCAGCACTTCGGGCTCGACTACGAGTACGAGACCAACTACCGCCAGCTCAAGGGCAAATTTGCGCAGGAAGGGAAGGGGGACTGGGTGCTGCTGCCCCTGGTGCCCTGGAACCCCTATGAGCAGGACTTCAAGGAGGAGGCCTACCCGCCCTATGCCCCGAGCCTGGCGGAGCGCCACTTCCTCGGCACCGACACCAGCGGTCGCGACGTGCTGGCGCGGCTGGTCTACGGCTTTCGCATCGCCATCGGCTTCGCCTTCATCACCCTGGTGGCGAGCTATGTCATCGGGGTCAGCATCGGCTGCATGATGGGCTTTCTCGGCGGCCGTTTTGACCTCATCCTGCAGCGCTTCATCGAGATCTGGTCCCAGGTGCCCTTCCTCTACGTCATCATGATCCTGGTGTCCCTGGCCAAGCCGAACTTCGGCCTGTTTGTCGGCATCAACGTGCTGTTCGGCTGGATGGGGATCACCTGGTACATGCGCACCCTCACCTACAAGGAGCGGGCACGGGACTACGTGATGGCGGCGCGGGCGCAGGGGGCGACCACGAGGCGGATCATCTTCCACCACATACTGCCCAACACCCTGATGATGATAGTCACCCTGGCCCCCTTCGCCGTGGTGGGCAACATCTCCACCCTGACGGCGCTGGACTACCTGGGCTTCGGCCTGGCCCCGCCGACCCCGAGCTGGGGGGAGCTGCTCTCCCAGGGGATCAACAACCTGGATGCCATCTGGATCGTGAGCTCTGTGGTAGCGGCGGTGAGCCTGGTGCTCATCATGGTCTCCTTCATCGGGGAGGCGATCCGTGAGGCGTTCGATCCGCGCAAATTTACCCGTTATCAGTGACCCGGGGCCCGCCTCAGGGCCCTGGGTATCCAACCCTTAATTGAGACGCCCCCGGTGCAGGGGCCAGACTTGGAAGTCAAACATGAACAATAAAATCAAATGGATAGGTGCTCTCTTCGTGCTGGTGAACGGATCCTGGGTGTGGGCCGCCAGCCTGCCCGCGGATCTCAAGTGGGAGACCAACGACACAGACCCTGTGTTTGCCTCCCCCAAGGCGCTGCCCGGTGGCACCCTCAACCTCTTCATAGACAGCTTTCCGCTGACGTTTCGCACCGTGGGGCCAGACTCCAACGGCTCGTTCCGCTCCTTCATCCTGGACAACCAGCTGAGGCTCATCAGCTTCCACCCCAATACGGGCAACCCCATTCCCTCGCTGGCGAGCGCCTGGGCCATAGCACCGGACAGCCAGACCGTCTACTTCAAGCTGGATCCCCGCGCCAAATGGTCTGACGGCAAGCCGGTCACCGCCGACGACTACACCTTCGGCTACGAGATGATGCGCTCCAAGGACATCAAGGGGCCCTGGTTCAACAACTACTACACCACAGAGGTGGTGGCGGTGGAGAAGGTCGACGATCACACCATCCTGGTGAAGGCGGGCAGCCGCAAGGCCAGGCTGGATCTCCTCAACACCACCGAGCTGTGGCCCCAGCCGAAGCACTACTACAAGATGGGGCCGAACTGGGTGAAGCAGTACAACTGGGCTGTGGTGCCGACCACGGGCCCCTATGTGATGAGCGAGGTGAAGAAGGGCAAGTCCATCACCTTCAGCAAGCAGAAGGATTGGTGGGCCCAGCAGGATCGCTACAACCAGCACAGATTCAACCTCGACCGCATCAAGGTGCAGGTGATCCGGGATCACAACATAGCGTTCCGCCACTTCCTCAAGGGGGAGCTGGACACCTTCGAGATGATACTGCCCAACTGGTGGCATGAAAAAGCCGTGACCCCGGAATACAAGAAGGGCTATGTGCAGAAGGTGATGGCCATGACTGATACCAAACAGGGGGGGCAGGGGGTACACCTCAACGTCAGCAACCCCAAGCTGGCGGACGTGAATGTGCGCCTCGGCATCCAGCACGCCATGAACCTGGACAAGATGATAGCGACCGTGCTGCACGGCGACTATGACAGGGCCACCACCTTCGGCTCTGGCTTTGGCGAATTCACCGACATCAAGCTGCCGGAGCGGGCCTATGACATCACCAAGGCGCGGGAGTACTTCGCCAAGGGTGGCTACAACAAGCCGGGGCCGGACGGCATCCTGCAAAACGACAAGGGGGAGCGGCTGACCCTGGCGCTGACCTATACCAGCCAGGAGCACTCCAAGCGGCTGACCGTGCTCAAGGAGGAGGCCAAGAAGGCGGGCCTGGATCTGGAGCTCAACCTGGTGGATGGCGCCACCGGCTTCAAGGTGATGCTGGAGAAGAAGCACGAGGCGGCCTGGCTCGGCTGGGGCGGCGGCGGTCTCTACCCGCAATACTGGGAGTCGTTCCACTCCGACAACGCCAACAAGCCCCAGACCAACAACCTGTTCAACGTGGCCGACAAGGAGCTGGACGCCCTGATCGACGCCTACAACGTCGAGTTCGACATGACCAAGCGGGCCGGGATCTCCCGCCAGATCCAGCAGCGCATCTATGATCTCGCCATCTTCGTGCCCGGGGTGCAGCTCAACTACGTGCGGGCCAGCAGCTGGCGTCACCTGATGCTGCCCGAGGTGCCCGCCACCCGTAACACCCCGGATCTGCTCTACTGGCCCATGGATGGCTATCCCCACAGCAGTGGCGGCCTGCTCTGGCTCGATCCCAAGGTGCAGGAAGAGACCCTGAAGGCCAAGGAAGCGGGTGAGTCGCTCGCTCCCATCACCCTGATCGACAAGACCTATGCGCATCATTGAGAAGGGGGAGACGATGGCAGAGACAGAGGCCCCCATCCTGAACGTTCGAGAGAATGGGGGAAAGTTCACCGCCGATAACGACAAGGGCAGGGCCCCCATCCTGGAGGTCAGGGATCTCGAGGTGGAGTTCACGGTCGATGACGGCAAGATCAAGGTGCTTGACGGGGTCAGCTTCCAGGTCGCCCCGGGCCAGACCTTAGGCATAGTCGGCGAGTCCGGCTGCGGCAAGAGCGTTACCTCGCTCGCCATCATGGGGCTGCTGCCCAGGCCCCACGGTCAGGTGGTGGCCGGCTCCATCCGCTTTCAGGGGGAGGAGCTGCTCACCCTGGCGCCGGATCAGATGTACAGGGTACGTGGCAACCGCATCTCCATGATCTTCCAGGAGCCCATGACGGCCCTCAACCCGGTGCAGACGGTCGGCGATCAGCTGATGGAGGTGTTTCACCTCCACAGGCCGGACTACAGCAAGGCCCAGCGCAAGGAGGCCGCCATCGCCATGCTGCAGAAGGTAGGGATCCCGGAGCCGGCCCAGCGCTTCGCCGTCTATCCCCACAACCTCTCCGGCGGCATGCGCCAGCGGGTGATGATCGCCATGGCGCTCGCCTGCGAGCCGGATTTGCTCATCTGCGACGAGCCGACCACGGCGCTGGATGTCACCATCCAGGCCCAGATCCTGGATCTGATGAAGGCGCTGCAGGCCCAGACCGGCATGGCCATCATCTTCATCACCCACGATCTCGGGGTAGTGGCGGAGCTGTGCGACGAGGTGGTGGTGATGTATGCGGGCCGCGCCGTGGAGCGGGCCGACATTTTCGAGCTGTTTGACCACCCGCACCATCCCTATACTCATGGTCTGATGGCCTCGATCCCGCGCCTCGAAGACGTGCCCAAGAGCCTGCTCAAGACCATCAAGGGCCAGGTGCCCGCCCTGCACGAGATGCCGGCGGGCTGCCGCTTCTCCAACCGTTGCCCCCACGCCACCGAGCTCTGTGTGGGCACCAACCCGGTGACAGAGCAGTTGAGCGATCGCCACGCGGTGGCCTGCCATCACTGGAAGGAGTTGAGCATATGAGCGTCTTGTTGTCGGTACGGGAGTTGAAGCAGCACTTCAGCAACAGGGAAGGGGCTATGTCGGCTCTGCACCAGGATGGACGGGAGCGGCGGCGATGAGCGTCTTGTTGTCGGTAAGAGACTTGAAGCAGCACTTCAAGATGGGGGGCGGTTTCTTGCGCAAGCCCTACACCGTCTACGCGGTAGATGGCATCAGCTTCGATCTCAAGCAGGGGGAGACCCTGGGGCTGGTGGGGGAGTCCGGCTGTGGCAAGTCCACCCTCGGCCGCTCCCTGCTCAAGCTGTTTGAGCCCACGGCGGGGCAGATAAGCTTCGAGGGGCGCGACATCACCCGGTTGTCACCCAGGGAGATGCGATCCTTGCGCCAGGAGATGCAGATAGTGTTTCAGGATCCTGCAGAATCCCTCAACAGCCGCCACACCGTGGGCCAGATCCTGGAAGAGCCCTTCATCATCCATGGCAAAGGCAACACAGTGCAGCGGCGTGGCTGGGTGCTGGAGCTGCTGGACAAGGTGGGGCTGCCGAAGAGTGCGGTGGATCGCTACCCCCACGAGTTCTCGGGAGGTCAGCGCCAGCGCATCGGCATCGCCCGCGCCATCGCCCTCAAACCCAGGCTGCTGGTGTGCGACGAGGCGGTGTCGGCGCTGGATGTCTCGGTACAGTCCCAGATAGTGAACCTGTTGCTCACCCTGCAGCGGGAGATGAATCTGGCCATCATCTTCATCGCCCACGATCTGTCGGTAGTCAAACACATCTCGGACAGGATTGCGGTGATGTACCTCGGGCGCATCGTCGAGTTGGCAGAGGCCCAGCAACTTTACCTAAGCCCGCGCCACCCCTACACCCAGGCGCTGATCTCGGCAATCCCTGTGCCGGATCCCCGCAGGCGCAACCAGCGGATCCTGCTGACGGGCGATGTGCCATCCCCCATCTCGCCTCCGAGCGGTTGCCACTTTCACCAGCGCTGCCCCTATGCGACGGATCTGTGCCGCACCACCTCCCCCGGCCTCGAGCCGTGCGGCGAGGCGGCCCATCAGGTGGCCTGCCACTTCCCCTTGCCCCCGGTGGAGGCGGTGCCGCTGGGAAAGGCGGTCTGATGCCGGCGTCCACTGCGCCAGGGCCGGTATCACAGCAAGGTGGCGTCGGGGACGAGCAATAAAAAAATGGGGCCTGTGGGCCCCATCTTCATGCTTGGAGTTCAGGTTTGGCCGTGGAACATCTGGCCCGGGCAGGACAGCGCCCCGAGGGGGTGGCTGTGGTGTGAATTGTTGAGTTGTTTTGTAGTTTTATTACGTCGTCAATGTCAACTTCCGGACGGGCGACATCAGGCGCCATAGCGGAAGTAGTAGTTGCGAGTCGAAGGCGCATAAGTGTCTTTCTCTTGTGTGCCTTTCTTGCTGGATGCACCCTTCAGGTGGAACAGCACTGCCAGGTTCTCAAACATAGTCTTACCTCTTCGCTCTGTTGATTATTGTTTCCTGTGACCTTGGTCACACTTTGATGCTAGAGGCTTTTGTGATCTCGATCAACTTATTGTGTTGTAAATTTACATAAATCATGGAAAAGGTTTTCAAATTCAGGGTTGCTTATGGATACGATTTCAAGGGGGGCGGAAGGGGCTGTGAAGAGGCAACGCAGGGAGAGCAAGGAGGAGCACCAATGACATGCCCCGCACTGGGCGGGGCATGAAGCGGCAGGGGAGGCGGTGCTTACTTGGCCGGGATCTGTTCCAGCACGTGGACCAGCAGTTGCCAGAAGCGCTCGACCGCCGGTATGTGTACCTTCTCGCCCGGCGCGTGGGCGCCGCGTATGGTCGGGCCGAAGGAGACCATGTCCCAATCCGGGTAGGCGCTCTTGAACAGACCGCACTCGAGGCCGGCGTGGATCACCATGACGTTCGGCATCTCGCCGAACAGGGTCTGGTAGCTGTTGCGTACCAGGGCCATGACGGGGGAGTCCACGTTCGGTGCCCAGCCCGGGTAGGCGCCGGTGAATTCACAGCTGGCGCCCGCCAGGCTGAACAGGGAGCGGGTCATCTGCTCTACGCTCTCGCGACCGGAGTCGATGAGGGAGCGGATCAGGCACTGCACATAGACCTCACCGTCGAGGGTCTTGATGACGCCCAGGTTGGTGGAGGTCTCGGTGACGCCCGGGATGGCGTCGCTCATGCGCATCACCCCGTTGGGGCAGGCCACCAGGGCGTCCAGCAGGCGGGTCTGGAGGGATTCGCTCATCAGCTTGGCGGGCATGTCCCGGCCGCTCAGCAGCACGGTCAGGTTCGCCTCGGTGGCGGCCAGCTCGCTCTGGTAGATGCCGGCGTAGCGGTCAACCAGGGCCTTGAACTCGCTGACGCTGGCGGTGGGCACCAGCAGGGTGGCGCGGGCTTCGCGGGGGATGGCGTTGCGCAGGGTGCCGCCGCTTATCTCGGCCAGACGCACCCCCAGCGGCTCGGCGGCCTTGAGCAGGCGTACCAGCAGCTTGTTGGCGTTGCCACGACCGCGATGGATGTCGACCCCGGAGTGACCGCCACGCAGCCCCTTGACCTGCAGCTCGAAGCCTTCCCCTTCAGTGGCGGCAACCAGCTCCAGCGGGAAGCGGATATTGGCATCCACGCCGCCGGCGCAGCCCATGTAGACCTCGCCATCCTCTTCGGAGTCGGTGTTGAGCAGGATCTCGCCCTCCAGCCAGCCCGCCTCCAGGCCGAAAGCGCCTGTCATGCCGGTCTCTTCGTCGGTGGTCAGCAGCACTTCCAGCGGGCCGTGCTTGATGGTCTTGTCCGCCAGCACGGCCAGGCAGCCTGCCATGCCCATGCCGTTGTCGGCGCCCAGGGTGGTGCCACGGGCGGTGACCCATTCACCGTCGATGTAGGCATCGATAGGGTCTTTGGTGAAGTCGTGCTGGGTATCGGCATTGGCCTGGGGCACCATGTCGATGTGGGCCTGCAGCACCACGGCCTTGCGGTTTTCCATGCCCGGGGTGGCCGGCTTCTTGATGATGATGTTGCCCACGGCGTCCTGCTTGACCGCCAGGCCTTCCCCCTGGGCCCACTGCACTATCCAGGCGCTCAACTTGGCCTCGTGCTTGGAGGGGTGGGGAATGGAGCAGATCTGCTCGAAGAATTGCCAAATCAACTTGGGAGACAGAGAACTAAGCTGTGCCACGTCGGGACTCCTTACCAGCACGGAAATGGACAGGGCCCAGTGGGCCGCAGAAGAGGGTAACGATAATACAGTCAATCACACAAAAATGTGAGCGATCTGCGCAAATTGCGGTCTGCTTGTGCTGATAAAGGGGGCCTGAATGGCGAACATGACTGCCTTGCCCATGTGTACCAGCAGAAGATGGAATTCGTGATGCGCATCACAAAAATATTGTCTTTTTGCCGCCGGGTGGTAAATTAGCCGCCGTGGGTCAACCACTTGTCAGGATGACAATCAATGCCTCCAGGGAACCGAAGCAAAGCAAGTGCGCCTCCACGGAACCGAGTGTCTGTTCAAGGATCTGAACCCGCATTATAGGTACGTAACTTGTTAAGCAATCAGGAGTTTTAATATGTCAGGCAGCAATTCAACCTATTGGTTTGCCCAGTCTCTCTATACCCAGGGTTTCAACTATCCGAACCCCTACGCCGGTCGTCGTTAAGACGGGCAGTCAGCCAGGCTGACAGAGAAAGCAGAAAAGCAGCAGGTGTGTGAGGGTTCCATCCTCCCCCTGCTATTTTTTTACCCGAAATTCGAGGTTTGCTCTTCAAATGAGCACCCTGTTGATGAGGACCGGACCCGAAGGGGAGGCGAAGCAGACAGGAGATGGCCGACTTTTCCTGTTTTTCGCATACGTTTGCCAGTCATTTTATCTGCAAAGGGTGCTATCATACCGGCCCAATAGCTGGCCTGAGGTCTGGGTTTCGATCGATATGGCCGCCAGCCATGCCCGTCCTGCTTTCAATGCATCTGCTTTTTGCTGCCGAGGGTTCACCCCTGAGGCCGCAAAAGTGCAAGCAAAATTCAGGAAACGGGGGCCAGAATTTACCGGATCCCCGGTGTCTGCCGGGACTCTTACGTCTTAAGTGATTGCCTTTATAACTCGTTGAGATCGATAGCATGCCAAAGAAATTCTATGTGTCGTGGGATAACCTGCAACGTGAAGCGCGCCGTCTGGCCCGTCGTCAACTGCCCGTCAGCCAGTGGAAAGGGATCATCGCGGTCAGCCGTGGTGGCCTGGTACCGGCTGCCCTGATGGCCCGTGAACTTGGCATTCGCAACGTCGAAACCCTCTGCATCTCCAGCTATGACCACAACAGCCAGCGTGAGCTGGTGGTCGTCAAGGCTGCCACCACCGCCGGTGACGGCGAAGGCTGGCTGGTCGTGGACGATCTGGTGGATACCGGTGGCACCGCCAAGGCGATCCGTGACCTCTACCCCAAGGCCAAGTTCATCACCATCTTCGCCAAGCCCATGGGCGAGCCGCTGGTGGATGACTTCGAAGTGGCCATCCCGCAGGACACCTGGATTGAGCAGCCCTGGGACATGGCGCTGGAGTTTGCCAACCCTATCTGCGACGAAGAGTAATCGCCACCTGCCTTGGCGCACCGCCCCTGACTGCTGCAGGGCGGGTTGCTCGCGCCTATGGCAAGACGGTTTCATAAGGCCCCTGTTTGGGGTCTTATGTGTTTATGATGTGGCTGCCCGCGGTGAAAAGTGGTTAAGATGGGCCATTGTTTGAGACAGAAGAGTCACCATCTTGGAACCAAACGACGATACCAACCTGACGGAAAAGTTGTTCACCCGGGTCAAAAAGGTATTGGAAACCTCCGAAATATCCAACTCCAGCCCGGTCGAAGAGCAGGACAGCTCCCTGGCCGAGAGTTTCATCGACGGCGCCCTGTCGCCCCATTGGTATCGCCTGCTGCGCCGGCCGACCTGGGCCTGGCAGGGGGCGGATCCGGTGGAGGTGGAGCAGACCCTGGCCCGCATCGCCATGGGGCAGGGGGAACGCAGCCACGAGCGCTATCTGGATACCATCAAGGGCTATGTGCCCGGCAACTGGGTCTATGAGTGGAGCCAGCTGGCTGGCCGCTATTTCAATGCCGGGCGCGAGCTGGTCGGCCAGGGCGATAGCGCCGGAGCGCTGAAGAATCTGCTCAAGGCGGTGCGCTACTACTCCATCGCGAGCTATCCCCACCTCAAGAATGACGAGCTGGCGGATCAGGCCCAGCTGCTCTGCAACATGGCCTACCGCGAGGCAGGCAGGCTATTCAAGGTGCCCCTCAAGGAGCTGCAGGTCCCGTTCCGGGGCAAGACCATTCAGGGCTATCTGCACCTGCCCACCACCGACAGGCCTGTGCCTCTGGTCATCGTCAGCGGCGGCATCGACGCCCTCCAGGTCGACTTCCTCAACTTCTACTTCAAGTGCCTCGAGCCCCACGGCATCGGCATGCTATCGCTGGACATGCCGGGAACCGGCTATGCGGAGCACTGGCCGCTGGTGCAGGACACCAGTCGCCTGCACCAGGCGGTGCTCAACCACCTCTCCGAGGTGGCCTGGGTCGATCATCAGCGCATCGCCATGGTGGGGTTCCGCCTCGCCGGCAATGTGGCGGCGCGCCTCGCCTTCATCGAACCCTTCAAGCTCAGGACTGTGGTCTGCATCGGGGCCGGCATCAATCAGGTGTTTACCAATCAGGAGATGTTTGCCCGCTGTCCGCGCATGATGCGGGACGGGCTGGCGAACCGCCTGGGGGCCGATGCGGCCCAATGGGATCTGTTGCGTACCAAGTGCCAGGTCTTCTCCCTCAAGACCCAGGGATTGCTGGGGAGTCGCACCTCTGTGCCCATCCTGAGCATCGGCCACAAGCGTGACTTCATCTGTCCCGAGCAGGATGTCCGGGCCCTGGCCTCCGCCAGCCGCAATGGCAAGGCGGTGGTGTTTGACAAACAGCCTCTGCTGGAGGTGTATGACGAGGCGCTCAAAGAGACGGTAGATTGGCTAAAGAAACACTTATGTACATGATATAGAACTAAAAATGTAACATCATCATGTGATGGTATGGCTTGTTCAACAGGGAGGTTAGCATGTCAGAAAGAGTGACCTACAAGCGATTGCTGAGGCAATTCGCGGCCATTGGCCCCTATCTGCGCGAGGATCTGTGCGAGGAGGGACGCTACCGCTTCGACTGCCTTTCCGTCTGCGTCAGCGCCAAACCGGCGCCGGACAAGCGGGAGTTCTGGGGCTGGTGGCTGGTGCTGGAGCAGGAGGACCACAGCTTCCGCTATCACTATCAGGTCGGCTTCTACAATGCGGACGGGGCGTGGATCGACAAGCCGCTGCCCAAGAAGCATCAGGCCGAAGTCGAGCGTACCCTCAACCACTTCTACAAGCTCATCAGCGCCAAGCTGACCCTGCTGGAGTGCACCTTGTCTCCCGCCAAGCAGGTCACCGCCGAGCTGAATGTGACGGCGGCCTGATCCGCCCGGGCCCTGCGGTCATGGATCCGCGGGGCCTCCTTCTTTGCCATGACAGCGGTGAGGCTTAATTGCCTTGCAGGGCAACAGGGCCGTGGGTATAAAGGGATTCCTTACTTTTCTAACCCTTTGTTCCCATGGAAAACAGAACCATAGTCGTCAAATTGGGCACCAGCGTGCTCACCGGGGGATCTGCCCGTCTCAACCGTGCCCACATGGTGGAGCTGGTCAGGCAGTGTGCCGCCCTGCATCGACACGGACACCGTGTCGTTCTGGTGACCTCTGGCGCCATCGCCGCCGGACGTGAGCTCCTGGGGCACCCTCCGCTGGCGCCGACCCTGCCCAACAAGCAGATGCTGGCGGCGGTGGGCCAGACCCAGCTCATCCGGGTATGGCAGGACCTGTTCAACCTCTACGGCCTGCACATCGGCCAGATGTTGCTGACCCGCGCCGATCTGGAGGACAGGGAGCGTTACCTCAATGCCCGCGACACCCTGCGCACCCTGCTCGATCACCGCATCATCCCCGTCATCAACGAGAACGACGCCGTGGCCACCGCCGAGATCAAGGTGGGGGACAACGACAACCTCTCCGCCCGCGCCGCCATCCTGGCGGATGCGGATCTGCTGATCCTGCTCACCGACCAGAAGGGGCTCTTCACCGCGGATCCCCGCACCAACCCGGATGCCCAGCTCATCGAAGAGGTGCAGACCATAGACGACACCCTGCGATCCCTCGCCGGTGACAGCGTCAGCGGTCTGGGGACCGGCGGCATGGCCACCAAGCTGCAGGCAGCCGACGTGGCGCGCCGCGCCGGGGTCAACGTGGTGATCGCCACCGGCCAGATCCCGGAAGTGATCGGTCGCCTCGCCGCCGGCGAGCGGGTGGGCACCCTGTTCCCGGCCCTGGCCTCGCCGCTGGAAGGGCGCAAGAGCTGGATCCTGGCAGGGCCTCCCCCCCACGGGGAAGTCCAGGTGGATCAGGGGGCCGTGGCCGCCATGCAGGAGAAGGGCTCCAGCCTGCTGCCCAAGGGCATAGTCGCGGTCAAGGGAGACTTCGTCCGAGGCGACGTGGTGCGGATCCTGGGCCCCCAGGGGAGCGAGCTGGCCCGCGGCATCTGCCGTTACGATCATCTGGAGCTTGAGAAGCTGCGGGGCGTACACTCGGATCAGATAGAGGCCGTGCTGGGTTACGGCTATGGCGCCGTTGCCATCCACCGAGACGACATGGTTCTGCTGTGAGCAGTCGGCCCCGATAGACCTGCCGCTACGGCCATGGCTATGGGAGCATGGGCCATCCACAGAGACGATATGGTGCTGCTGTGATGCATCGGCCCAGAGCCTGAAGCAACGAGGCCATGGACCATTCATAGAGATGACATGGTGCTGCCGCAAGGTGGCACTCAGAAAGGAACCACATTATGAGTCTGGAGAAAATGGGGCAGGCGGCCCGCGAGGCCGCCTATCAGCTGGCGACCATCAGCACGGCGCAGAAAAACCGTGCGCTGGCCGCCATCGCCGATGAACTGGAGGCGCACAGTGCGCAAATCCTGGCTGCCAACGAGAAGGATATAGCGGCAGGCCGCGATGCCGGCCTGTCGGAAGCCAAGCTGGATCGCCTGCTGCTCAACCCCGCCCGCCTCGCCGGCATAGTGGCGGACGTGCGCAAGGTGATCTCCCTTGACGATCCGGTCGGCGCCGAAATCGACAGCCGGGTGCTGGAGAACGGCCTGCGCCTCTCCCGCCGCCGGGTGCCCATAGGGGTCATCGGCGTCATCTACGAGGCGCGCCCCAACGTCACCATCGACATCGCCAGCCTCTGCCTCAAGACCGGCAACGCCAGCATCTTGCGCGGTGGCCGCGAGACCTTCCACTCCAATCTGGAGCTGGTACGGGTGATCCAGCGCGCGCTGGCGGCCTCGGGCTTGCCTGGTGATGCGGTGCAGTACATCGACAACCCTGACCGGGCCCTGGTGGGCGAACTGCTGCGCCTCGATCGCTATGTGGACATGATCATCCCCCGCGGCGGCGCCGGGCTGCACAAGATGTGCAAGGAGAACAGCTCCATCCCCGTCATCATCGGCGGCTTTGGCATCAGCCACATCTTCGTGGACGAGAGCGCCGATCTGGTGCGCTCCCTGGCGGTCATCGACAACGCCAAGGTGCAGCGCCCCTCCGCCTGCAACGCCCTCGATACCCTGCTGGTACACGAGAAGGTGGCTGCCACCTTCCTGCCACAACTGGTGGCACTGATGAACGAGCGCAAGGTGACCCTGGTGGGGGCGCCCAATGCCATGGCGCTGCTGGCAGGCGGCGACAATCTGTGCGAGGCGGGAGCGGAAGATTTCGACACCGAGTGGCTGGGGCTGACCCTGGGGATCAAGCTGGTGGCGGACGTCAACGAGGCGCTCGCCCACATGCGCGAGCACAACGCCGGCCACTCCGACGCCATCCTGACCAACGATCTCGCCAATGCGGAGCGCTTCGTCAACGGTGCCGGTTCGGCGGCCGTCTACGTCAACGCCTCCACCCGCTTCACCGATGGCGGCCAGTTTGGCCTGGGGGCCGAAGTCGCGGTCTCGACCCAGATGCTGCACGCCCGTGGCCCCATGGGGCTGACCGAGCTGACCAGCTACAAGTGGGTCGGTCAGGCGGACTATCTGATCCGTGCCTGAGCCAGGTCGTCAGCACAGTGCCGTCAATGCCGACTCTGGTCGGCATTTTTGTGGTTTTTTATTGCGCACTATCAGTGGCTTGCATATAACTATCCAGCGAGACATGGCGTCATTCAGAGCGCCAGTTCAGGAAGGGGAGCGACTTCAAGGATGAAGCGACAGTATTGGATGTCGCGGCTGGCCAGCCTCTGGCTGGGGCTGCCGCTGCTGCTGGGGGCGATCTGCTTCAGCAGCAACAGTCACGCCAGCTGGGATCAGGATCTCTATCGTCAGCTGGGTCTGGCGGGCAAGCTGGACAAGCGGGTGTTCCGCAAGGCCCTGCAGGGCTATCAAGATGTGCGCCACAAGCGCAAACCCATACTCACCATCATCGACTACAGCAAACCCTCGACCATGCGCCGCCTCTTCGTCATCGACGTGAAGCGCCACAAGCTGCTCTACCACACCTGGGTCAGCCACGGTCGCAATTCGGGAGAGCTGGCGGCGCGCCAGTTCTCCAACCAAATGAATTCCCGGCAGAGTTCCCTCGGGGTCTATCGCACCGCCGAAACCTACCAGGGCAAGCACGGCTACTCCCTGCGCCTGGACGGACTCAGTCCCGGCAAGAACAGCAATGCCCGCAAGCGCGCCATCGTGGTGCACGGGGCTGACTACGCGAGCCCGAGACACCTGCAAAAATATGACAAGCTGGGCCGCAGCTGGGGTTGCCCGGCCCTGCCGCGAGAGCAGTCCAGGGCCATCATAGACACCATCAAGGGGGGCAGCGTCATCTATGCCCACGGCTGAGGGGGCATAGAGAGCAAAAAGGCCAGCATGGGCTGGCCTTGTGGTCGGGGGTTGGGGTTACTTGCGCACCACCAGCACGGGGCAGGGGGCGTGGCGCACCACGGATTCCGCCACGCTGCCCACCAGCAGGTGGCTGATGCCGGAGCGACCGTGGCTGCCCATGACCAGCAGATCCACCTTGTCTTCCTTCGCCTGGATCACTATCTCGTCGGCGGCGCGGCCGAAGCGCACCTCGAACTTGGCTGGGATGGGCAGGCTGGCGACCAGCTCCTTGAGCTGGCTCTTGGCCTGACGCTCCATCTCGTGGGTGATCTCGATGGCGGTCATGTGCAGGATCTTGTAGCTGTCGAAACCGTGCAGCTGATCCACCACGTGGACCAGCTTGAGCTCGGCCTGATGGCTCTGGGCCATGAAGACGGCGTAGTCGAGCACGGCCTTGGACATCTCGGAAAAATCGACGGGACAGAGCAGGGATTTGATGGTTGGCATGAGAAGGCTCCCCTCAGTTAGGTCACTAATGAATCTTATGGTTCATGATACCGATCGAGGGGGCAATAACCCTCGACCCGCTCGCAAAATCGGGAAAAATGTCACCGGGCACGCTGGCTTTCTATGCTATCAGTATGCCTGAACGGACCGCTTGGCGATGAGCGCCTGCCGACGGTCATACCACTGAGGAAACCCATGGTTCGTCTTTTTCTGTTCTGCTGCCTGCTGCTCATCTGGCCCGTGCGGGCGGATACCCTGCATGTCTATTGCGATGACTGGCCCGGCTTCTGCCAGCAGGATGGCGAAGGTGTCTATCTGGACATAGTGCGCGCCATCTATGAGCCCGAGGGCTATGTGGTGCGCCCGCACCTGGTCCCTTACAAGCGGGCGCTGGCGGTGGTGTCCCAGAAGGCGGGGGACATGGCGATGGGGGTCTATCGGGGAGAGGTGAAAGGCACCCATCAGCCGGATTACCCCGACTCGGCGGACTACGTGAGCGTGGTGATGCAGAAGCGCTGGTTGCCGCACTGGGACGGCGAGCAGAGCCTCAAGGAGCAGGAGGTACTCTGGCTGCGGGGCTGGGCCTTTGACAAGTTCATCCCGGTGCCCATGCGCTGGTTCGAGATAGACAGCCATGAGATGGCGCTGCAATTGCTGCTCAAGGGGCGCTATCGCTACTACCTGACCGACGGTGCCCTCTACCCCAGGGACGCCCTCCCGCCCGAGCTGGCACAGGTGTTCCTGCGCTGGATCCCGACCTACCCCATCTTCGTCGACAACGAGAAGGGCAGGCAGCTGCACGGGCTCTGGGATCCCGGCATGCGCACCCTGATAAGGGAGGGGACACTGGCACGTATCTATCGGGAAAACCGGCTCTACGACGACTACCTGGACTTTATCAGGGAGCAGGAGGCCAAGGTGCGCAGGGAGGCGCCATCACAGGATTGAGGCGGCCTGCTGGCCACCTGGATCATCTTCTTGCTTGGCCTTCAGCCTTCAGCATCTTGGCCAGCCGATCGTAGAGGATGACATTGACCGAAGCCGCGAGGTTCATGCAACCCTGAGGTGTGGTTACGTAGAACACCTGCTGCTTACTTGGCACGCAGCTGCTTGGCCAGCCGGTCGTAGAGGATCACATTGACCGAGGCGGCGAGGTTCATGCAACCCTGAGTCGGTACATAGATCACCTCCTTCACCGCCGCGAAGCGGGCGGGCTCCAGGGTGCCATCCTCAGGGCCGAAGATGTAGAAGGCCCGCGCGGGGTGCTCGTAGTCCGGCAGGGAGGTGGCTCCCTCGATGAGATCCACCAGCACAGGGGTGCAGCCCTCGGGGACGAAGTCCAGCAGATCCTCGACCCCGAGCAGGGGGATCTTCTCCACCATCTGCTTGGTGTCGGTGGCAAAACGCCGTGCCAGCTCGAAGCGCTGACCCGTGTAGTAGACCTCTTTTGCCCCGTAGCAGCCGGCGGCCCGCATCACGGCCCCCACGTTCTCCGGTGACTTGGGATTGACCAGCCCGATGGCGCAATACCCGGGGGCCGCATCCGGCCGTGCATCGACCTGCTGCGCGGCGTCGTAACCTGACTCTTTCATCTCGTTCTCCTCTGTGGCGGCGCATTATACCCCCGGTGCGCCCCTTGCCCAGCCTGTGGTGCCGACTCCCGTCCGGCGGGCCCAACAAGGGAGCAGTTGCACCGCCCTGGCGCAGCCCTGCCCCCTGGGGCCCAATGGCGGCGCACCTTGCATCCTGGCGCGGGGTTTGCAGTCCCTCCCCCATACAAGATGATCCAGGCTCATCCGGACAAAGGCGTCCGTCCCCGCAGGGGGGCGGACGCTTTTTTTATGGGCCTGCCATCAAACGGGACAAGGGGCGGCCCTCGGGGGCTGCCGGTGACAAGGAGCGAGGGAATGAAGACCACCTGTGCCTATTGTGGAGTGGGGTGTGGCATCCGGCTGAGCCGGGAGGGGGATGATTGGCAGTTGCAGGGGGATGAAGAGCATCCGGCCAACGCGGGCGCCCTCTGCGTCAAGGGGGCCAGCCTGCTGGAGAGCCTGGCCTTCCCCGATCGCCTGCTCTATCCGCGCTGGCTGGGGCAGCGCATCGGTTGGGAGGAGGCCCTGGACACTCTGGCGGAGCGCCTTGCCGCCATCATGGTGGAGTCAGGGCCCGAGGCCATCGGCATCTATCTGTCTGGCCAGCTCACCACCGAGGATTACTACGTCGCCAACAAGCTGATGAAGGGGTATCTCGGCAGTGCCAACGTGGACACCAACTCCCGGCTCTGCATGTCGTCGGCGGTGGTGGCCCACCAGCGCGCCTTCGGGGAGGATCTGGTGCCCGCCTGCTACGAGGATCTGGAGCTCGCGGATCTGGTGGTGCTGACCGGTGCCAACACCGCCTGGACCCACCCCGTGCTGTTTCGCCGCCTGCAGCAGGCGCGGGCGCGCCGCCCCGAGCTCAGGCTGGTGGTGCTGGATCCCCGCCGCACCATGACGGCGGAGCAGGGGGATCTGCATCTGGCCCTCAAGCCCGGCAGCGACGTGGCGCTCTGGAACGGTCTGTGCCGTTACCTGCTCGACAGCGACGGCTGGGACCAGGCCTATGTGGCGCAACATGTGAGCGGCTTCGAGGCGCTGGCGGCGGCGCTGGACGACCCCGCCTGGCAACTGGACGAGGTGGCCCGCAGCTGCGGCCTCTCCCGCAGCGATCTGCTCGGCTTCTACCAGCTGTTTGCCCGCACCCCCAGGACGGTCACCCTGTTCTGCCAGGGGATCAACCAGTCCAACCAGGGGGTGGACAAGGCCAACGCCATCATCAACGCCCACTTGCTGTGCGGCCGCATCGGCAAGCCGGGGGCGGCCCCCTTCTCCATGACGGGGCAACCCAACGCCATGGGGGGGCGCGAGGTGGGGGGGCTCGCGACCCAGCTCGCCGCCCACATGGGCTTTGGCGAGGCCGAGTGCGATCGGGTGCAGCGCTTCTGGGGAAGCCCGACCATGGTGCGCGGACCGGGGCACAAGGCGGTCGAGTTGTTCGAGGCGGTGCACAGGGGGGAGATCCGCGCCCTCTGGGTGCTCGGCACCAACCCGGCGGTCTCCCTGCCGGACGGCAACCGGGTGCGCGAGGCCCTGAGCCGCTGCGAGCTGCTGGTGGTCTCCGAGGTGACGGCCAACACCGACACGGCACGCCTCGCCCACCTGCTGCTGCCCGCCGCCGCCTGGGGGGAGAAGAGCGGCACAGTCACCAACTCCGAGCGCACCATCAGCCGCCAGCGCGCCTTCCTGCCCCTGCCGGGGGAGGCCAGGCCCGACTGGTGGGCGCTGACCCGGCTCGCCCGCCGGCTCGGCTTTGGCGAGGGGTTCGCCTATGAGCACGAACACGAGATCTTCTGCGAGCATGCCGCCCTCTCCGGGTTTGAAAACGACGGGGCCCGCCAGTTCGACATCTCGGGGCTGGCCCGCCTCAGCCGCGCCGAATTCGAGGCGCTGGAACCCTTGAGCTGGCCCGTCAACGCCGACTGGCCCCGGGGCCGTGCCCGCTTGTTCGAGGACGGGCGCTTCGCCACTCCGGATGGCCGGGCCCGCCTGCTGCCCCTGGCCCAGCACTTCCCCCCTCAGCCCGAGGCCGGGCCAGGGGAGGATCTCCCCCTGCTCCTCAACAGCGGCCGGCTGCGGGATCAGTGGCACACCATGACCCGCACCGGCCACGTGCCCAGGTTGCAGGAGGCCGAGCCCTGGCCCAGGGTGCGGGTGGGGGCCGCCAGCCTGCTGGCGCTCGGTGCCAGGGAGGGGGATCTGGTGCGCCTTCACAACGAGCTCGGCGAGGCCCTGCTGCTGGTGGGGCTGGACGAGGGGCTCAGGGAGGGGGAGGCCTTCCTGCCCATGCACTGGACCGACAGCCAGTGCAGCCAGGGGGCGGTCAACCGCCTCATCGCCGCCGTGGTGGATCCCCTCTCCGGCCAGCCCATGTTCAAGCAGGGGCGGGTGCAGGCGAGGGCGCAGGCCACCCGCTGGCAGGGGCTCTGGTGCGGCCGCCATGACTGGCGCGAGCCGGTGGACTGGTGGGCCAGGCGCCCCCTGCCCGAGGGCAACTGCACCCTGCTGGCCTCCTGGTCAGAGGCCCCCGAACTCCTGTGGCAGCGGCTGGCAACCCAGGGGCGCTGGCTGCGGCTGCCCCTGAAGGAGGGCTGGCTTGCCCTGGCCCTGGCCGGGGATCGCATCGAGGGCATCTTGCTGGTGGGGGAGCGGCGTCCTGACATCAAGGTCGATCTGCTGGCCAGCCTGCTCGGCACGCCGCTGCAGGCGGGGGCCCTGAGCCAGACCCTGAGCCTGGCGCTGGCCGGGGAGAGCCGGCTGGTCTGCTCCTGCCTGCGGGTGTCGGAGCAGCGCATCGTCGATGCCATCACCCGGCAGGGGGTGAGCGAGCTGGCGGGGCTGCAGGCCCTGCTCGGCTGCGGCAGCAACTGCGGTACCTGCCTGCCCGAGATCGACAAGCTGTTGATCAAGCATGTCTATATCGCCCAGGCCTGAGACCTGGGCAGCAACACAAGGAGTGTGCGATGAGCCAAATCAGTCTGGTGGGAGCGGGCCCCGGGCCCCTCGAATTGTTGACCCTGCGCGCCCTGCACCGCATAGAGGCGGCAGAGGTGGTGGTCTATGACCGCCTGGTGGGGAGCGAGATCCTGGCCCGGATCCCCCAGGGGGCTGCCCGCTTCGACGTGGGCAAGCGCTGCGGCGAGCCGAGCCCGACCCAGGAGGAGATCAACGCCCTGCTGCTGGCCCTGGCCCGCACCGGCAAGCGGGTGGTGCGCCTCAAGGGGGGGGATCCCCTGGTGTTCGGCCGGGGCGGGGAGGAGGCGCTGCACCTGGCCCGCCACGGCATAGAGGCCGAGTTGGTGCCCGGCATCACGGCGGCCCTGGGCTGCGCCGCCAGCACCCTGATCCCCCTGACCCACAGGGGATTGGCCCGCTCCCTGACCCTGGTGACGGGCCACCTGATGGACGAGGGGGACTATAGAGGCTGGCAGGGGCTGACCCGGGCCGGTCACACCCTGGTGTTCTACATGGGGCTGGAGCGGGCGGCCCAGATCCGGCAGGGGCTGCTGGCGGCGGGGGCATCCGGGGATCTGCCGGTGGCCCTGGTGGTGGCCGGGTGCAGTGCGCGCCAGCAGGTCCATCACGCCAGGCTGGAGGGACTGGAGCAGGCCGCCCGTACCCTGCTCGGCCAGAGCCCCGTGCTGATGATCATGGGGGAGGTGGTGAACCTTGGCGCCGAGCTGCAGGCCCTGCTGAACCAGACCATGGAGCGGGTGGCCTGAGCCGGTTTTCCCCTCTACCCCCACTACCTCCTGATGGATAAAAAGGAGGTAGATTCAAATAGTTGGCCTTCATGTTGCGGCATTTTCGGCAGACACGTTGCGATAGCCGTTGGCAAGGAGCGCCATGACTACTCTTCCCCGGGGCCAGGACGGCCCCCCCTCCCGCCTGCTGATCCACGCCGATGATCCGGGCCAGGCCAATCGCCTGGCCCTGCTGGTCAGCCACTACGGCCATCAGCCCAGGATACTCGACACCCGCCAGCTGCTGACCCCGATGGAGCAGGGGGACGCCCTGCTGGTCAGTTGCCGCCAGTTCGGCGCCGAGGTGCGCCTCGGCCTCTCCCTCTGGCCTGACGTGCCGCGCCTGCTGTTCTGCGAGCGGCTGGGGGGCGACACCCAGCTCGCCCTGTTGCAGCAGGGGGTGCTGCTGGTGCCTCATCCTTGCGGCGAGCGGGAGCCGGTGGAGCAGTGGCTGCGCCTCGCCCGCAGCCAGCTCGCCATGGTGCAGGCCCTGATGCAGACCGAGAGCGAGCTGCGCCAGAAGCTGGAGGAGCGGCGGCTCATCGAGCAGGCCAAGGGGCGCCTGATGCGCCATCAGGGGCTGGACGAGGAGCAGGCCTATCGCCTGATGCGCAGCACCGCCATGAGCCGCCACCTGAGCCTGGGGGAGCTGGCACGGCAACTGCTGCAGGCATTGCCCGCCTGAGCGCCCCGCTGGCAAACCGTTTTGGTGCAATTGCGCCTAATTGAGGCAAGTTGGGGACAAAAGCAGGAAGACAAAGGCCGGAAAGGGCCGCCCGATGCGACTTGGACGAGCTGGCACGGAAAGTGAATAACAAAATAACAAGAAGACGAGTGCAATGAAGTGAAGAGACGCAGTGAGGGGCCAGATCGGTCACCTCGCTGCAACAGGGCAAAGAGGCCCCACCGATCCCGGATCGGTGGGGCTTTTTTTTGGTCGCAACACGCTGTCCGGGTCGCAGCGCTGCAACGAGGCAGCACAGCGATCCCCCCGACGGCCTGGCGCGCACGCCCAGACCCTGAACCGAGTGAGGAGATGCAATGAAGGGACGACAAGGATTTGCGGGGCTGCTGCTGGCGGCGCTGTCGCTGCCGGTGCTGGCGGCTGTGGGTGCCCCCGAGCAGGAGGAGCTCAGGCTCGGCTTCATCAAGCTGACCGACATGGCGCCGCTGGCGGTGGCCTACGAGCGGGGCTACTTCGAGGACGAGGGGCTCTACGTGACCCTGGAAGCCCAGGCGAACTGGAAGATCCTGCTGGATCGGGTGATAGACGGCGAGCTGGACGGCGCCCAGATGCTGGCGGGCCAGCCCCTGGCGGCCCACATCGGCATCGGCACCCAGGCCGAGCTGGTGACGGCCTTTGCCATGGATCTCAACGGCAACGCCATCACGGTGGCCAACAGCGTCTGGGCCGCCATGGCGCCCCAGCTGCCCAAGGCGAAGGCGGGCCAGGTGCCGCCCCCGGTGAGCGCCGCCGCCCTCAAGCCCGTGGTGGCGGACTACCGCCAGGGGGGCAAGCCATTCAACATGGGGATGGTGTTCCCCGTCTCCCCCCACAACTACGAGCTGAGGTACTGGCTGGCGGCGGGCGGCCTGCACCCCGGCTTCTATGCCCCCAAGCTCGGGGACAACTCGGGCCAGCGTCAGGCGGAGGTGCTGCTGTCGGTGACGCCGCCGCCCCAGATGCCCGCCACCCTGGAGGCGGGCACCATCGCCGGCTACAGCGTGGGTGAGCCCTGGAACCAGCAGGCGGTCGCCAGGGGCATAGGGGTGCCCGTCATCACGGATCAGGAGATCTGGCGCAACAACCCGGAGAAGGTGTTCGGTGTCACCCGGCAGTGGGCGGAGCGCCACCCCAACACCCATGTGCGGCTGGTGAAGGCGCTGCTGCGGGCGGCCTGGTGGCTGGATGCAGAAGAGAACGGCAACCGGCGCGAGGCGGCCAAACTCTTGGCAAAACCCGAGTACGTGGGGGCCGACGAGGCGGTGATCGCCAGCTCCATGACCGGCACCTTCGAGTACGCCAGGGGGGACAAGCGCCAGCTGCCTGACTTCAACGTCTTCTTCCGCCACCACGCCACCTATCCCTACTACTCCGACGCCATCTGGTATCTGACCCAGATGCGGCGCTGGGGCCAGATCCCCGAGGCCAGGCCGGACGCCTGGTTCGAGCAGGTGGCCAAGGCGGTCTATCAACCGGACGTCTATCGCCAGGCCGCCGAGGCGCTGATCGCCGAGGGCAAGCTCAAGGCCACGGACTTCCCGGATTTTGCCAGCGAGCAGGGCTATCGCGGCCCCCAGGATGGCTTCATCGACGGCCTCATCTACGACGGCCGCCACCCCAACGCCTATCTGCAGCAGTTCGCCATCGGCCTCAAGGGCGATGAGCGGGTGCAATGAGCGAGGAGAGCGCAATGAAACAACTTCAGTGGAAAATCATTGATTGGAAAACCCTGGTGCAGCCCCTGCTCGGCGTGCTGCTGTTCCTCGGCCTCTGGCAGTGGGGGGCGAGCCAGGTGCAGACCAGTCTGGGCACCCTGCCCGGGCCGCTCGCCACCGCCAGCCAGCTCTGGTCCCTCGGCCAGGAGCATCTGGCTGAGCGGGAGAAGGCGAGCGCCTTCCTCGAACGCCAGCAGGTTCGCAACGCGGCAAGGCTGGCGGCGGATCCGGCGGCCGAGGTGAAGCTGCGTCCCTACACAGGGCGCCCCACCTTCTTCGATCAGATAGCCACCAGCCTGCTCACCGTGCTGTGCGGCTTTGGGCTCGCGACCCTGATCGCCATCCCGTGCGGGGTGCTGCTTGGCATGAACCAGGGGCTCTATCGCGCCGCCAATCCGGTGATCCAGCTGCTCAAGCCGGTGTCGCCGCTGGCCTGGCTGCCCCTCATCACGCTAGTGGTGAGCGCCCTCTACGCAAACCCGAGCCCCTGGCTCGCCAAGTCCTTCCTCACCTCGGCCCTGACGGTGACCCTCTGCTCCCTCTGGCCGACCCTGATCAACACCGCGGTGGGGGTGGCGGGGCTGGATGGGGATCTGCACAACGTCAGCCGGGTGCTGCGCCTCTCCTTTGTGACCCATGTGCGGCGCATCGTGCTGCCCGGGGCCCTGCCCATGATCTTCACCGGGCTGCGGCTCTCCCTGGGGGTGGCCTGGATGGTGCTGATCGCGGCGGAGATGCTGGCCCAGAACCCGGGGCTCGGCAAGTTCGTGTGGGACGAGTTCCAGAGCGGCGGCTCGGCCTCCCTGGCCCGCATCATGGTGGCGGTGATCACCATAGGCCTCATCGGCTGCGCCCTGGACAGGGGCATGCTGGCCCTGCAGCAGTGGTTGTCGTGGGACAAGCGCCAGGTACTGCGCTAACGACGCTGCGAGAAAACCCGGGCAGTACAGGCCCTGCAGCAGTGGTTGGGACAAGCGCCAGGTGCTGCGTTAATCACATTCCTATTCAGGCAGGAGAAGAGCCAATGAAGAGTTATCTGGAGATAAGCGACGTCGGCATCTCGTTCGAGACGGAGCAGGGCAGCTTCGAGGCCCTCAGCCGGGTCAACCTGCGCATCGAGAAGGGGGAGTTCGTCTCCCTCATCGGCCACTCGGGCTGCGGCAAGAGCACCGTCCTCAACCTGGTGGCCGGGCTGCTGGAGCCGACCCTCGGCGGCATCATCCTCGATGGCCGCGAGGTGGCGGGACCGGGGCCGGAGCGGGCCATGGTGTTCCAGAACCACGCCCTGCTGCCCTGGCTCAGCGTCCAGCAGAACGTGGCGCTGGCGGTGGCCCAGGTGGAGTCTGACAAGCGGGCGGTGGCGGAGCGGGTGGACTACTACCTCTCCCTGGTGCAGATGGATCACGCCAGCCAGAAGATGCCCCACGAGCTGTCGGGGGGCATGAAGCAGCGGGTCGGCATCGCCCGAGCGCTCTCGCTCTCCCCCAAGGTGCTGCTGATGGACGAGCCGTTCGGCGCCCTCGATGCCCTGACCCGGGCCCATCTGCAGGATGCCCTGATGGCGATCCAGGCGGAGCTTGGCAACACCGTCATCATGATCACCCACGACGTGGACGAGGCGGTGCTGCTCTCCGATCGCATCTGCATGATGACCAACGGCCCCAGCGCCACCGTCGGGGAGATCCTAACCGTGGACCTGCCGAGGCCCAGAGACAGGGTCGCCCTGGCGGATGACCCCCACTACCACAAGCTGCGCCAGCAGGTGCTGCGCTTCCTCTACGAGAAGCAGCGCAAGGTGACCCCCCTCAAGGCGGCCGAGAAAGTGCGCAGCAAGCTGCGCGCCTGAGCCCACCGGATTCAAGGAAGAGAGACATGACTGACAAAGAGCAACAGTGGGTGATCGGCGACGGCGTGGATCTGAACGATCGCCAGAGCGCTGGATCCGCCAAACAGACCGCAAAGCAACGGCTGCTGGTGGTGGGCAACGGCATGGTGGGCCATCACTTCGTCGAGCAACTGGTGGCGGCGGGTGGCCTCGACCGGTTCGAGGTGACCGTGTTCGGGGCCGAGCCGGACTCCGCCTACGACAGGGTGCACCTCTCCGAGGTGTTTGGCGGCAAGGCCCCGGAGGCGCTGCGCATGGCGGATCCCGCCTGGTATGAAGAGAGCGGTATAACGCTGCGGCTGGGGGCCGAGGTGGAGGTGCTCGACCGGGCCGCCCGCACCCTGACCCTGGCCAACGGCGAGCAGTTCCCTTACGACCGTCTGGTGCTGGCGACCGGCTCGGTCCCCTTCGTGCCCCCCATCCCCGGCCATCAGCGGGAGGGGTGCTTCGTCTACCGCACTCTGGGGGATCTCGCCGCCATCCGCGATGCCTGCGCCCAGGCCCGCAGCGGCGTGGTCATAGGTGGCGGCCTGCTGGGGCTGGAGGCGGCCAACGCCCTGCGGCTGCTCGGGCTCAAGACCCAGGTGGTGGAGTTCGCCCCCAGGCTGATGCCGGTGCAGCTCGACGAGAGCGGTGGCGCCGTGCTGCGAGACAAGATCCAGGCCCTCGGGGTCGAGGTGCTGGTGGAGAAGGCCACCGAGTGCATAGAGCAGGGGGAGCAGGCCCGCCATCGTCTGTGTTTCAAGGACGGCACCCACCTTGAGACCGACGTCCTGCTCTTCTCGGCGGGCATCCGCCCCGCCGACACCCTGGCGCGGCATTCCGGGCTGGCGGTCGGGGAGCGCGGCGGCATCTGCATCGACGACGGCTGCCACAGCTCGGATCCCGCCATCCTCGCCATCGGCGAGTGCGCGCTCTGGCAGGGGCGCATCTTCGGCCTGGTGGCCCCCGGCTACCAGATGGCCCGGGCCGCCGTGGCCAGCCTGTGCGGCGGCGACACCCGCTTTGTCGGGGCAGACATGTCCACCAAGCTCAAGCTGATGGGGGTGGACGTGGGCTCCATCGGCGATGCCCACGCCAGCACCGCCGGTGCCCAGGAGCTGCTGCTGCTGGACAGGGTCAAGGGCATCTACAAGAAGCTGGTGACCGACGTCGAGGGGAGCCGCCTGCTTGGCGCCATCCTGGTGGGGGACGGCAGTGATTATGAGCGGCTGCTGCAGTACTACCAGAACGGGGTGGCGCTGCCCCAGCCGCCGCTCTCCCTGCTGGTGGGGGAGGCAGGCGCCGCCCCCGCGCCCCTGGTGCTGCCGGACAGCGCCATCCTCTGCTCCTGCCACAACGTCAGCAAGGGGGAGGTGGTGGCCGCCGTTCGGGCGGGCAACCACGAGCTGTCGGCGGTGAAGAGCTGCACCAGGGCGGGTACCGGCTGCGGCGGTTGCAGCAACCTGCTCAAGCAGGTGGTGGATCAGACCCTGGCGGACCTCGGTGTGGAGGCGGACAAGGGGTTGTGCGAGCACTTCGCCTACGGCCGTCAGGAGCTCTACCACCTGGCCCGGGTCGGCGAGCTGAAGAGCTTCGAGGCGCTGCGGGACAAGCACGGCCAGGGGCTGGGGTGCGACATCTGCAAGCCGACGGTCGCCTCCATCCTGGCGTCGCTGTGGAACGAGCACGTGCTGGAAAAGCCCCATCGCGGGTTGCAGGACACCAACGACGCCTTCCTCGCGAACCTGCAAAAGGACGGCACCTACTCGGTGGTGCCGCGCATTCCGGGGGGGGAGATCACCCCGGACGGCCTCATCACCATCGGGGAGGTGGCGCGCAAGTACGGCCTCTACACCAAGATCACCGGCGGCCAGCGCATCGATCTGTTCGGTGCCCGGGTCGACCAGCTGCCCGCCATCTGGGGCGAGCTGGTGGCGGCGGGGTTCGAGACCGGTCAGGCCTACGGCAAGTCGGTGCGCACCGTGAAGTCCTGCGTCGGCTCCACCTGGTGTCGCTATGGGGTGCAGGACTCCATGACCCTGACCCAGACCCTGGAGCACCGCTACAAGGGGCTGCGGGCGCCCCACAAGCTGAAGTTTGCGGTCTCCGGCTGCACCCGGGAGTGCGCCGAGGCCCAGAGCAAGGACATCGGCGTCATCGCCACCGAGCGGGGCTGGAACCTCTATGTGTGCGGCAACGGCGGCATGCGGCCGCGCCACGCCGACCTGTTCGCCACCGACCTCGACGAGCAGACCCTGATCCGCTACATCGACCGGCTGCTGATGTTCTATGTGCGCACCGGGGACAGGCTGCAGCGCACCTCGGTCTGGATGGAGAACATGGAAGGGGGGCTCGACTACCTCAGGTCGGTGATCATCGAGGACAGGCTCGGCATCGGGGACGAGCTGGAGGCCATGATGGGAGAGATAGTCGGCACCTGGCAGTGCGAGTGGAAGAGCACATTGGCGGATCCGGACAAGCTCAAGCTGTTCGAGGCCTTCGTCAACCGGCCCGAGGGCGAGACGCCGCCGCGCCGTGAGGAGCGGGGGCAATGGGTGCCGGATATCTCTATCAAGGAGGTGGTATGAGCGACACAAAAGAAGAGACCTTGCAGTCAGCGACCGGGGCCTGGCATAGGGTGTGCGAGCTGGCGGCGCTGCCGGAGCAGGCCGGGCGCAGCGCCTGGCTGAATGGGCGGGTGCTGGCACTGTTTCGCCTCGGGGAGCATGTCTATGCCCTGGACGGGGTGGATCCCCTGGCCGGGGTGGCGGTGCTGGGGCGCGGCCTGGTGGGGGACGCAGGGGGCGAGCCCGTGGTCGCCTCGCCCCTCTACAAGCAGCGCTACGCCCTGATGGACGGTCGCTGCCTGGACGATCCGGCCCTGAGCGTCGCCTGCTGGCCGGTGCGCCTGGAGGGGAGCGAGGTCTGGGTACAGCTGGGTTGAGTGGCATCATCTGAAAACCATGTTTTGATCGCCGGGCACTGCCCGGTGATTTTTTGTGGCTGACCCGACATTTCTTGCACGAGAGGATGACGGGAAAACGTTTTTCGGAAATAATGGACAAACGTTTGTAACTGGATGTTTGTCTATGACGGAACGTGAACAGGAGATCCTCGCCCTGCTGCGCCAGGATCCCATGATTGCCCAGCAGGAGCTGGCAGACAGGCTGGGTATCAGCCGCTCGGCGCTGGCGAGCCACATCTCCAGCCTGATGCGCCAGGGCTATGTGCAGGGGCGAGGCTATGTGCTGCGCGAAGGCCCCTACGCCGTGGTGATCGGCGGCGCCAACATGGATATCTGCGGCTGCAGCCACGACAACCTGCGCATCGGCGACTCCAACCCGGGTCGGGTGCGCACCTCCGCCGGCGGGGTGGGGCGCAACATCGCCGAGAACCTGGCGCGGCTCGGCACCGACACCCGGCTGCTGACCGCAGTGGGCAACGATCAGTACGGCCATCACCTGCTGGAGGTGAGCCAGCGCGCCGGGGTCGACGTGCGCCAGGTGCTGGTGCTGGAGGGGCAGGCCACCTCCTGCTACCTCAGCCTGCACGATGGCAGCGGCGAGATGAGCTGCGCCGTCAACGACATGGGCATCATAGACGAGCTGACTCCGGCCAGGCTCACCCCCTTGAGCGGTTTTCTGCAGGCGGCGCGGCTCTGGGTGCTCGACACCAACCTCGCCACCCACACCCTCGACTGGCTGTTCGAGCGCCAGGGTGAGCACATCATCTTCGTCGACACCGTCTCTGTGGCCAAGGTGGAGAAGATCCGCCCCTGGCTGCACCGCATCCACACCCTCAAGCCGAACCGCACCGAGGCGGAGCAGCTGTGCGGCTTCCGCATCGCCGGTCCCGACACCTGGCCCATGGCGGCGGCCTGGTTCCACCGCGCCGGGGTGCAGCGGTTGTTCCTGAGCCTCGGCGATCAGGGGATCTTCTACAGCGACGGGGCGTGCCAGGGCCATCTGCCCGTGCTCGGCAGCCCTGTCGTCAACGTGACCGGCGGCGGCGATGCCTTCATGGCAGGGCTGGCCCACGCCTGGTTGCTGGAGCAGGGCATCATGGAGGCGACCCGGTTCGCCCTCGGCTGCGCCGCCCTCACCGTCAATTGTTCCGATACCGTCTTTTCCGGCCTATCCAAGGCCGCCGTTGAACGCATGCTGGAGGAGTACCCATGTTGAACGCTTACCTTGATATCCAACCGGTCGTCGCCGAAGCCCTGGCCGCCGGCAAACCCGTCGTTGCCCTGGAGTCCACCATCATCTCCCACGGCATGCCCTATCCGCAGAACGTGGAGACGGCGCGCCAGGTGGAGCAGGTGGTGCGGGACAACGGCGCCGTGCCGGCCACCATCGCCATCATCGATGGCCGCCTCAAGGTGGGTCTGGATGAGGGGGCCCTGGAGGCGCTGGGCCGTGCCGGTCATGCCGCCACCAAGTGCAGCCGTCGCGACATCCCCTTCGTGCTGGCCAACAAGGGTCTGGGGGCGACCACGGTCGCGTCCACCATGATCATCGCCGCCATGGCGGGGATCCGGGTGTTCGCCACCGGCGGCATCGGCGGCGTGCACCGCGGCGCCCAGGAGACCTTCGACATCTCCGCCGACCTGCAGGAGTTTGCCCAGACCCCGGTGGCCGTGGTCTGTGCCGGCGCCAAGTCCATCCTCGACATCGGTCTGACCCTGGAGTACCTGGAGACCCAGGGGGTGCCGGTCATCGGCTACCAGACCGAGGAACTGCCCGCCTTCTACACCCGGGAGAGCGGCTTCAAGGTGGATTACCGCCTCGACACCCCGGCGGCGATCGCGCAGGCGCTGCGTCTCAAGTGGGAGCTGGGGCTGGCCGGTGGCGCCGTGGTGGCGAACCCCATCCCGACCGAGTTTGCCATGCCGAAGGCGGACATAGACGCTGCCATTGCCCAGGCATTGCGTGAGGCGGACGAGCAGGGGGTCAAGGGCAAGGAGTCCACCCCCTTCCTGTTGGCCCGGGTGTGTGAGCTGACCGGCGGCAACTCCCTGGCGGCGAACATCCAGCTGGTGCTCAACAACGCGGCTCTGGGGGCAAAGATTGCCGCCAGCCTGTAACGGTTGGCCCGGCTGTGCGAGCTGATCGGGGGTGACTCCCTGGCGGCGAACATCCAGCTGGTGCTGAATAACGCGGCCCTGGGGGCAAAGATTGCCGCCAGCCTGTAACGGCAGGTAGATGAATGCAAAAGAGGGCCTATTGGCCCTCTTTCTTATTGTGCAAATCGGTTACATAAAACCTTATTGCAGCACCTGGCGCCCGTTGAGAGGTTGGACTGGCCTGTTGTTGGGGTGGTGCATCACCGCCTTGAAGGCGTCGATCTGGGCCTGGCTCACCTGCACCGGCTGCTTCATCACCAGCCAGCGCACCCCTTCCGAGCAGGGCGGCGTGGTCAGGGAGCCGCTGAAGCGGTAGTAGTCGCGCTGGGCGGGCAGCAGTGGCTCCGCCGAGACCGCTTCCTTGAAGGCGTGGATCTCTCCCGCCTTGGCTGGCAGGGTTTGCCAGGCCTGGCTCAGGGCCGGGTTGGCGCTGCCCGGCTCGAACATCACCGCCACTACCGCCAGCTCCCCCTTGGCGTTGGCATGCACCAGGTGCCCCTCAAGCGGATAGGATCTGCCCTCGATGAGGTTTTCGCTGGGGGCGTGGAAGTGGAACTGCTTGAGCTCAAAGCGCATGCCATCGAGCTCCAGGCTGCTGCCGGGGGCATAGTTGACCTGCACCGTGTGGCCGTTGTTGACTAGCGTCTTGCCACCCGCCAGGTAGTGGAACTGCAACGGCGCCAGCTCGGCCTCCACCAGACCCGAGAGGTTGACCGGCGACTGGTTGCTGCCGGCGCACTGGCCATATTCCGGGGTCAGGCTGGCCCATTTCGCCGGGCCGGCCTCGCCGCTGTATTCCCAGTGCACTGTGGCAGCGAAGGCGGCGGGGCAGAGCAGCAGGGCGCCGGCCAGCAGGGACTTTTTCATCATATATCCTTATCTTGATTGAAAAGCGTGGCCATCCGTTTTCGCAATAAATAGAGGGTGGAAACAGCGGATGGCATCACCTGAAATGCGGGATACAGAATGTCAGACAGTATTTTTATTATTGATTGGATAATTGCCGGCGATATTGATGATGCATTTAATATGGATCTACGTAATGGTCGGCAATCACTGCATATTGAATTATTGCTTGGCGCAATGACAGCAGTCTAATTAATGGGCTGTTGTCGTGGATGAATTTGTTCATGATTCATCCATCGACATTGAACTTTTTTTTACCGCACCAGTTCTGCCGTCAGTCCGTCAGGAATATATTAATTAATTGTTTTTAATGTGGTTTTTGTCTTTCCTTTTTGAACTTGGGCGAATGGCAGACAGCCGTTCACGGGCAGCCTGAGGCTGCTGTGATGCATGCCCACGAGGGAGAGAAAAGATGAATGAATAATGTCTGGTGCCGGGCTCACTTCTGCGCCGTTTAAAGCAAGGCGGATTTCGCCATCAAGGCGTTGACCGATGCCTTCGCCGGGCTGTCGCACGAGCAGGAGGAGACCATGGTCCCGGCTGATGGCCCTGTGGAGCGGTTGACGCCCTCATGACAACAGGGGCCTCGGCCCCCGTTGTCATTTGCTGATCTCATCCCCCACCTGCTTGACCGCATCCCGGGTGCCATGACCTATCTCGCGGGTCACATCCCGGGTGGTGTGGCCAATCTCCCGGGTCACGTCCCGGGTGGTGTGACCCACGGTGCGGCCCGCCTCCTTGATGTCGGCGCAGCCGCTGATCAGGCTGCCCAGGGCCAGGCCGAGCGCCATCAGTGCCATGCAGTTACGCGCCATGCCGTGCTCCTTTTCGTTTCATCATCATCTTCATGTCGATGTCGGCATTATGGCCTCGTGTGCAGCGGGCGGGCAACCAGCAGGGTGTGGCCCGGTCCCGGGATCTCGTGCTCGGCCTCCACATGGAAATGCGCCTCGCGCAGGCACTGGTACAGCTCTTTGGAGTGGTAGAAGCGGCTGTTGCCGTTGGCCAGGCTGGTGAAGTAGAGGGAGGTGGCGTTGAGACTGAAACTGGCGGCTTCGAAGGCCTGCCTGTCCCAGAACAGCTCCAGGATGCAGACCCGGGCGTCCGGTTTCATGGCCAGCCGGATCCGGTTCAGGATGGCGACGATCTGCTCGTGGCTGAAGCAGTCGAGGAACTGGCTCATCCACCAGATGTCGGCCTCACCGGGCAGGGGGCCCGGTTGCAGCAGATCCACCGGATGGCCCTGGATCCGCTCCGTCAGCCCCGCCGCCTCGATGTTGCGGCGAGCGAGCGCCAGCTGCTCGGGCAAGTCCAGTATGGTGACCCGCAGTGCGGGATCCCGCTGGGCGCAGGCCAGGGCCCACTTGCCGGTGTTGCCGCCCAGATCGTAGAGGTGGTGCGGTTCATAGCCGAATACCTTGTCCAGCGCCTGCTGGAATGCCCAGTCGGAGTAGAAGTGATCGAACGCAAACCAGCTGCGGCGGGCCTCTTCCGGCAGCTCGCTCAGGTGCGGGTAGAGGGTCTGCCAGGGACCGAATACCTGCAGGCCGGCCGGGGTGCCCTGACGGATGGCGTCGAGCAGGTGGGCGAGGGGCTGATAGCAGAGGTGCTGGGTGAAGTCGAGATTGACCCGGGTCATGGGGTCGTTCAGCAGATACTTGCCGACCCGCCCCAGCAGATAGTGCTCCTCGGCCAGATAGCAGAGTCCACCACCGAGCCCCATGTCCAGCAGAACGCCAGCGCCGTATTCGCTCAGCGCACATGCCTGGGCGATGTCGGCCAGCGGCGCGCCCTGCTGGCCGCGGCTCTCGAGAAAGGCGAGCACCCCGGTCTCGCGCAGACACCAGCTGGCTTGAAACAGCATGGGGGCGAAGGCGATTTTCTGGGCTTCGCTGATGGCCTCCAGCGCGTTGTAGGGGTCTGTCTGATAATGCTTCACGGGGTGGCTCCTGCCGGATTAATGGTTTTGGGCGCGGGCGAGTTCGGTCTGGATGGCCTGATTCAGACCCAGCACCCAACGGTTATAACTGCGATGGATGCTGCCCTTGCCCTTGTCATCAAGGTTGACGCTGCTCACATAATTGATGGAATAATCGCGAGCGCTATAGGGAATATCGATCACCGCCTGATGTTGACGCACATTGACCTGGCCACGAATAAGCCCGGGCCGCTCTTTTTTCATCACCCAGCTCTTGCTGGTTCCAGCCGTAATAATAGCATTGGCAACCTGCTCATCGGTCAAATTAAAAGCAACCGGATTGGCGGCCATATTGCGAATGGGCTGGCTGGTGGAACAGGCGGCCAACAGGACACAGGTCAACACCATGCAAATTTTATTAACGAGTTTCATAATATATTCCTTGGAGAGAATATTCACCACTTGCGGATGGCAATAAGACAACACAAATCATTTATTTTCAATCATCAAGGCGGTGGATAATCTGCGCCAGCTATTATTTTTGATGAATAATGGTATTATCCGACCGGTATTAACCTGATGACGCCATTCCATGCCGTGGAACAGGCTCTGCCAGCCGGATGAGTGCTTTTTATCGTCTTCGCTCCCACCCACCGTTTTAAGGACAGGTTGCCTGAAATATGCTCTCTTTCTCGCTGCTGGATAGCCAGGCACTGTCTCCGGGTCTGGCCGATGAGGCCGCCTGGCAGGGGTGGGCGCAGCAGGGCCGTTGGCCCATCGATCCGTCCTTTCCCGCTACCCCCTTGCTGCCCATGATGATGGCGCGCCGCCTGAGCCAGGGTTCCCGGCTGGCGGTGCAGGTGGGGTTGAGCCTGCTGGCTCGCCATGCTGTCGATTACGCCATCTTCGCCAGCCGCCACGGCGAGCTGGCCCGCTCCATGACGCTGCTGCAGGCGCTGGCGGACGGGCAGACGCTGTCGCCCACCGACTTCTCCATGTCGGTGCACAATACCGCCGCAGGGCTCTGCTCCATCCAGGGCAAGGCCGCCATCCCCATGACCTCGCTGGCGGCAGGGGAAAGCAGCATGATGGCGGGTCTGACCGAGGCAGTGGCGGCCCTGCAGGCCGGTGCCCGGCGGGTGATGCTGGTGGCCTTCGAGGGGCCGGTACCCGAGTTTCATCGCCCCTGGCTGCCGGATGAGGCGCCGCCCCACGCCCTGGGGATGGTGCTTGAGGCGGGCGACCAGTGGCACTGCGAAGGCGTGCGACCCGTAGTGGAACCCACTGCCCGTTCGCTGCCGCAGAGCCTGGCCTTCTGGCGGGCCCTGCTGCGGCATGAACCGACCCTGACTCTTTGCGATGGCCGCCAGGAGTGGACATGGCTGCGGCGCTGAACCGGGGCTGGCGGCTGATCGGCACGGCCCTTGGCTTCACCCTGTTCGGGGTGGGCGGCCTGCTGCTCTCCCTGTGCTGGTTTCCGCTGCTGGCGCTCTGCTTGCGCGGGGAGCGCCGCCGCACCCTGGCTCAGCTCAGCATCCGCCACAGCTTCCGGCTGTTTTTGGGCATGCTGCGCGGCTGGGGGGTGCTGGATTATCGGGTGAAAGGCATGCCCGCGGACTTGCAAGGTGCCCTGGTGGTGGCCAATCACCCCAGCCTGCTCGACTACGTCATCCTGGCGGCCGAGATGCCGGTGTGCGACTGCATCGTCAAGCAGTCCCTCTGGCGCAACCCCTTCATCGGTGGTGTGGTGCGGGCGGCCGACTACCTGCCCAATGTGGCGGGAGAGGATCTGCTGGCCCTGTGCATGGCGCGGATCCGGGCCGGCGGCCTGCTGCTGATCTTCCCGGAAGGGACCCGCACTACCCCGGGGGAGGCGATCAAGTTGCAGCGTGGTGCGGCCCAGCTGGCGGTGCGCGGCCAGGTGCCGGTGCAGCTGGTGCGGATCCACTGCAGCGCCCGTTTTCTCACCAAGCAGGACAAATGGTTCAAGATCCCGGAAAATAAGCCGACGTTCACCATAGAATTTCTGCAGCAAGTGGCGGCACAAGACGTGGTCGCCACCGGCCAGAGCAGTGCGCTGGCCGCCCGCCAGTTGACCCGGTTTCTCACCCGGGCCCTGCAACCGGGGCCCCAATGACAGCGTATGGAACAGTTATGCAAGACCTGCACCTAGAGATAAAACAACTCATCATCGACAGTCTCAACCTCGAGGGGCTCACCCCTGACGACATCGACAGCCAGGCACCGTTGTTCGGTGACGGGTTGGGGCTGGACTCCATCGATGCGCTGGAGCTGGGCCTCGCCATCAAGGGCCGCTACGGCATCGTGCTCTCCGCCGAGGATGAAAATACCCGTCGCCACTTCGCCAGTGTCGCGGCCCTGGTCGCCCTGGTGCAGGCCCAGTCGAAAGGGGAGGCCTGAGCCATGACCCGTGATGACATCTTTGCCCAGATCAAGGCCGCCCTCGTCGAACTGTTCGAAGTCGACGAAGAGGCCGTCACCCCCGAGGCCCGTCTCTACCAGGATCTCGAGCTCGACAGCATCGACGCCATCGATCTGGTGGTGCACCTGCAGAAGCTGACCGGCAAGAAGATCAAGCCGGAGGAGTTCAAGTCGGTGCGCAGCGTCAACGACGTGGTGGATGCGGTCGAGCGTCTGCTGGCCGACGCCTGATGCCGATTCGCGCCAAATCATGACGCGCTGGATCTCCTGGCTGGCCGGTGGGGCCCTGTTGCTCTACCCGCTGGCAGTCTACTGGGGGCTGACCCGTGCCAGTCAGACTCCGCTGCTGCTCGCTCTGCTGCTCATCTTCTCGCTGCGGCTGCTGCCTGGCCTGCTCAAGGGGCGGTCCCGGCTAGGCCCGCTGCCGGAGTGGCTCTGGCTGGGCCGCCTGCTGGCCTGCATCGGCCTGGGGCTGACCCTGCTGTCCGCCCTGTTCAGCGACCGGCACTGGCTGTTCTACTACCCATTGGCGGTGAGCCTCTCCCTGCTCTGCTTGTTTGGCTGGAGCCTGACCCGTCCCATGAGCCTGGTGGAGCGACTGGCCCGGCTGCAAGATCCCGATTTGCCAGCGGCGGCCATCGGTTACACCCGGCGGGTGACCCAGGTCTGGTGCGGCTTCTTCGTGATCAACGGCACCCTGGCGGCCTTCACCATCTGGCACGGGGATCTGGCGCTCTGGAGTCTCTACAACGGTCTCATCAGCTATGTCCTGATGGGCTGCCTGATGGGCGGGGAATATCTGGTGCGCAGGCGAGTAATGAAGAGGTTGACCCCATGACGCTGCTGCAGACCCTCTGGCACCGTGATGGCGAACTGGTGGTGGCCTTCGGCCCGGACGGCGAGGTGACCCTGGCCGAGCTGCGCCGTGGCAGCCTGCAACTGGCCCGGGCCATGGCCCGCCACGCCGGTGCCGGCCAGCCGGGTGCGCGCTGGGCCCTCTGCTTCGATGACAGCCTGCTGTTCACGCAAGCGCTGCTCGCCTGCGCCCTCGGCGGTTATCAGGCCATCCTGCCCGGTCATCAGCGGCTGGCCGGCCTGCAGGCGCTGCAGGCGCAGTTCGACGGTCTGCTCACCGACGGCGAGCTGCCCGGTGCGGCGCTCGCCGTACCCCAGCTCAGGCTGCCGCTGGCCGATGCCCACGAGGGGCCGGATACCGCACACAGTGATCTTGCGCCCGAGCGCCTCAGTCTCACCCTGTTCAGTTCCGGCTCCACCGGCGAGCCCAAGGCGATCTCCAAGGCCTGGCCTCAGCTGGAGGCAGAGTTGCGGGTGCAGATGGCGCTCTGGGGTGAGCGGCTGGCCGATGCCCGGGTGCTCGCCAGCGTCAGCCACCAGCACATCTACGGCCTGCTGTTTCGGATCCTGCTGCCACTCGCCCTCGGCCGCCCGTTCGATCGCCGTACCATCGACTACCCGGAGCAGCTGATGGTACAGGGTACCCCCTGGTGCCTGATCGCCTCCCCGGCGTTTCTGAGTCGGCTCGATCCGGCCATGCCCGCCACCGGCTGCCAGCTGGTGATCTCCTCAGGCGGGCCCCTGCAATTCGACGATGCCGAGCAGAGCCTGGCCCTGCTCGGCCAGCGGCCGGTGGAGATCTTCGGCAGCAGCGAGACCGGCGGCATCGGCTGGCGCCAGCGCCACCGGGCGCAGACCCCCTGGACGGCGTTGCCCGGGGTCGAGGTGCGGGTCGGCCCGGATCAGAGCCTGCTGCTGCGCTCACCCTTCCTGGCAGAGGACGACTGGCTGGCCTGCGCCGATCGCATCGCCCTGCACGAGGATGGGTTCGCGCTGCTGGGTCGCCAGGACAGGGTGATCAAGCTGGAGGAGAAGCGCATCTCCCTCGACGAGGTGGAGGCGCGCCTGCAGGCCCTGGCGGAGGTGGAAACCGCCGCCGTGCTGCCCCTGCAGCAGGGCCAGCGCCAGATCCTCGGCGCCGTGCTGGTGCTGAGCGAGGCGGGGGCCGCCCGCTGGGACGCGCTCGGGCAAGGGCGCTTTCTGCTAGCCCTGCGCCAGCAACTGCGTCCCTGGCTCGAGCCGGTTGCCCTGCCGCGCAGTGTGCGTCGGGTCGCGCAGATGCCCGTCAACGCCCAGGGCAAACGCCCCTGGCCACAACTCAAGGAACTGTTCGATGAGCCCATCCGCTGACACGCTGCCGACCGAACTGGGTTGCGAGGTGCTGGCCGATGGCGTGCGCCTGCGGCTGCGACTCGATCCCGCACTGCCCTGGTTTGCGGGCCATTTTCCCGGCGCGCCCCTGCTGCCCGGGGTGACCCAGGTCCACTGGGTGATGCACTACGCCGTCAGCCGGCTCAAGCTGACGCAGCCGTTTCACGGGGTGGATCAGCTCAAGTTCCAGCGCCCGCTGCGCCCCGGGGCCGAGTGCAGCCTGAGCCTGCAGTGGCAGGCGGACAAGGGCCAGCTCCTCTTCAGCTACATGCTGGGAGACGAGCCCGCGAGCAGCGGACGGGTGCGCCTGATCCCATGAACCCTTGCATTCTTATTCCCTGTTACAACCATGCCGGGCCGCTGGCCGCCGTGCTGGCGCGGCTGGCCGAATTCGGGCTGCCCTGCCTACTGGTCGACGATGGCAGCGAGCCCGTCGCCGCCGCCGCGCTGGATGCGCTGGCCGCCCAGCACCCCTGGGTCACCTTGCTGCGTCATCCGCACAATCAGGGCAAGGGGGGTGCCGTGATGACGGGGTTGCGCCGCGCCCATGAGCTCGGTTTCAGCCACGCCCTGCAGGTGGATGCCGACGGCCAGCACGACCTGACGGATCTGCCGACGCTGCTGGCGGAGGCGCACCAGCACCCCGAGGCGCTTGTCTCCGGCCGCCCGCTCTACGACGACTCCGTGCCCAAAGGGCGCCTCTATGGCCGCTACATCACCCATGTCTGGGTCTGGATCGAGACGCTGTCGTTCGCCATCAAGGACAGCATGTGCGGCTTTCGGGTCTACCCGCTGGCGCCGACCTGCGCGCTGCTGGAGCGGGTGGCCCTCGGCAGGCGGATGGATTTTGATACCGAGGTGATGGTGCGCCTCCATTGGGCCGGGGTGGCGGTGCGCTTCGTGCCGACCCGGGTCATCTATCCCGTCGATGGCCGCTCCCATTTCCGGCTTTTTCGTGACAACCTCGACATCTCCTGGATGCACACCCGGCTGGTGTGTCGCCTGCTGTGGGATCTGCTGCTGCGCCTCTGCCGCTGGCCGGGTCACCTGGGCACCCGGTTAACCCGGCTGTGGCGCGAGCGCCGCATCCACTGGTCGCGCACCCCGGAGCGGGGATCGCTGCTCGGCATGCAGATCATGCTGGCCAGTTACCGCCTGCTGGGCCGGCGGGGCTTCTCCCTGCTGCTCTACCCGGTCATCGGCTATTTCTGGCTGACCGGCCGCGCCCAGCGGGAGGCATCCCAGGCCTATCTGGCCCGGCTCGAGCGCTTTGCCCGCGATCGGGGACTGGCGCTGCCCGACGAGCCGAGGTCGAGCTTCCGCCACTTCCTGCGCTTCGGGGAGGCGGCGCTCGACAAGCTGGCGGGCTGGCGTGGCGACATCACGGAGCAAGAGATCGAGGTGGTGGGGACGGAGCACTACGAGGCGGCGCTCGGCAGCGGCAAGGGCGTCCTGCTGCTGGGCTCCCACCTCGGCGATCTCGAGCTGTGCCGGGCCCTGGGCAGTCGCAAGCAGGGGCTGCGCATCAATGCGCTGGTGTTCACCCGCCACGCGGCCCGCTTCAACGCCCTGCTCAAGCAGATCAACCCGGATTCGCGGCTCAACCTCATCCAGGTGCAGGAGCTGGGGGCCGACACCGCCATCCTGCTCAAGGAGAAGCTGGAGCGGGGGGAATGGGTGGTGATCGTCGGCGATCGCACCTCGGTAACCCGGGAGAAGCGGGTGATCTGGGCCGACTTTCTCGGCGCCCCGGCGCCGTTTCCGCTCGGCCCCTTCGTGCTCAGCAGCGTGCTGGGCTGCCCGGTCTATCTGCTGTTCGGCCTCAAGGAGCAGGGGCGTTTTCGGGTGCATTTCGAGCCCTTTGCCGACGGTCACCCCCTGCCACGGCAGGGGCGCCAAGAGATACTCGCGTCCCGGGTACAGGCCTATGCCGATCGCCTGCAGCATCACTGTCTGCGGGCCCCCCTGGACTGGTTCAACTTTTTTGATTTCTGGCAGCTGACCGATGAACAAGAGTGAGATGAGAAGGGTCACCTTCGGCGCCGCGCCGCTGACCATCGAAGACGTGGTGGCGCTGGCAGAGCGTCGTGCCCGCCCGGCATTGAACCCGGATCCCGCCTTCATGGCCCGCATCCAGCGGGGCGCCGATTTTCTCGACCGGCTGCTGGCCGAAGAGGGGGTCATCTACGGGGTGACCACGGGCTACGGCGACTCGGTGACCCGGCCGGTGCCGACCGAGCTGGTGGCCGAGCTGCCGCTGCACCTGACCCGTTTTCACGGCTGCGGGCTGGGGGCTGATCTCGCCCTCGATGCCGGCCGCGCCGTGCTCGCCACCCGGCTCTGCTCCCTGGCGCAGGGGGTCTCCGGGGTCAGCCCGGCCCTGCTCGAACGCCTCTGCTGGCTGCTGGAGCAGGATCTGGTGCCGCGCATTCCCGAAGAGGGCTCCGTCGGTGCCAGCGGCGATCTGACCCCGCTCTCCTACGTCGCCGCCGTGCTGGTGGGGGAGCGCGAGCTCCATCAGCAGGGTCGGCTGCGCCCCGCCGCCGAGGTCTATCAGGAGCTGGGGGTCACCCCCCTGACCCTGCGGCCGAAAGAGGGGCTGGCGCTGATGAACGGCACCTCGGTGATGACGGCGCTGGCCTGCCTCGCCTATGCCCGCACCGACTACCTGATGCGGCTGGCGACCCGGATCACCGCCCTGGTGAGCGTCGCCATGGGGGGCAATGCCTTCCACTTCGACGAGCGGCTGTTTGCGGCCAAACCCCACCCCGGCATGCAGGGGATCGCGGCCTGGCTGAGGGCGGATCTGGTGGCGGGCGAGTTGCCGCGTCACAGCGACCGGCTGCAGGACAGATACTCGTTGCGCTGTGCCCCCCACGTCATCGGCGTGGTGGCCGACAGCCTGCCCTGGTGGCGCCAGCTCATCGAGAACGAGCTCAACAGCGCCAACGACAACCCGCTGATCGACGGGGAGGGGGAGCACGTGATGCACGGCGGCCACTTCTACGGCGGTCACATCGCCATGGCCATGGACAGCATGAAGGCGGCCGTCGCCAACCTGGCCGACCTGCTGGATCGCCAGCTGGCCCAGCTGGTGGACACCAAGTTCAACGGCGGCCTGCCGAGCAACCTCTCCGGTGCCAGCGGCGAGCGCTGCATGATCAACCACGGCTTCAAGGCGGTGCAGATCGGCGTCTCGGCCTGGACCGCCGAGGCCCTCAAGCTGACCATGCCCGCCAGTGTCTTCTCCCGTTCCACCGAGTGTCACAACCAGGACAAGGTGAGCATGGGCACCATAGCGGCGCGGGATGCGCTGCGGGTGCTGACCCTGAGCGAGCAGGTGGGGGCCGCCTGCCTGCTGGCGGCGGTGCAGGGGGTAGAGCTGCGCCTGGGCGCCCGGCAACAGGGCCTGGAGACCCTGAGCCAGCCCCTGCGCGAGACGGTCTTGGCGGTGAGGGCGGATCACCCGCCCCTGGTGGAGGACAGGCCCCTGGAGCAGGAGCTCAGGGCCTTGATCGCCCGGTTGCAGGAGCGACACTATCAGCTTTACGGAGAACCGAAACATGTCAGCTGAACCCTGGATGATCAGCCACAGCATCGAGGGGGATATCCCGTTCCACGACGCGGGCATGATGGCAGTGGATATCTGGCAGGGCCCGATGGAGAAATCCCATGCAGCATGAACTCTGGATGATCGGCCACAGCATCGAGGTGGAGATCCCGTTCCACGACGCGGGCATGATGGCAGTGGATGTCTGGAAGGGCCCGATGGAGAAATCCCATGCAGCATGAACCCTGGATGATCAGCCACAGCATCGAGGTGGAGATCCCGTTCCACGACGCGGGCATGATGGCAGTGGATGTCTGGCAGGGCCCGATGGAGAAATCCCATGCAGAGTGAACCCTGGATGATCAGCCACAGCATCGAGGTGGAGATCCCGTTCCACGATGTGGACATGATGGCGGTCGCCTGGCATGGCCACTACGTGCGTTACATCGAGCTGGCCCGCTGTGCCTTGCTCGAGCAGATCGATTACAACTATCCGCAGATGGATGAGTCCGGCTACCTCTGGCCCATCATCGATCTGCGGCTCAAGTACATGGCACCCCTGCGCTTTGGCCAGAAGGTGCGGGTCGAGGCGCGGCTGTGCGAATACCAGAACCGGCTGAAGATCGAGTACGAGCTGTTCGATGCGCAGAGCGGTGCGCGTACCAGCAAGGGTTACAGCATCCAGGTGGCGGTGAACAAGGCGAGTGGCGAGATGTGCCTGGCCTCGCCCAGGGTGCTGCTGGACAAGCTGGGGGTGAGCGAGTGACTCCTTTTCTGAACCGGTTGATGGTCGGATTGACCCTGTTGCTGGCGTGGCCGCTGCAGGCTGCCCCCCTGACCCGTGACCAGGTGCAGCAGTTGCTGACCCTGAGCCCGGCGAGGGAGGCCCGCTTCGAGCAGGAGAAGCAGGTGGCGGGGTTGAGCCAGCCCCTCAGGGCCTCCGGCGAGCTCTTGCTGGTGCGGGATCTCGGCCTCTGGTGGCAGCAGCAGAAGCCCTTTCCGCTGACACTCACCCTGACACCGACGCGCATGGTACAGCAGGTGGCGGACCAGCCCGCCACCGTCATCGACAACCCCCAGCTGCTCGAGTTCAGCCAGATGCTGCTGGCACTGTTCGGCTCGGACGAGGCGACCCTGAGCCGCTACTTCCGCATCGACTTTCACAGCTCGGAGGCGGGCTGGCAACTGGTGCTGGTGCCCAGCCAGGCGCCGCTCGACAAGGTGTTTGCCAGCCTGACCCTGAGCGGGCTGGGGCAGCTGGATCAGCTGCTCATCGCCGATCGGCAGGGTGACAGCACCCGCATCCGCTTCAGCGGCTGGCGCGAGCGCAGCCTGCCATTGACCCCTGAGGAGCAGGCCCGCTTTGCTGCCCACTAGTGCCACCTCGCGCCGTGATGTCGCCCCCGTTGGAACAAGGAGAGCCGACCTTGCTGCACGCTGAAGCCACCTGGCGCCGGCTCGGTACCCTCTGGATCTGGCTCTGCCTGCTGCTGGCGGCGGTACTGGCCTGGCAGCTGCCCCACAGCCGCATCAACACCAGTCTGATGGACCTGCTGCCCCACGCATCCCGCAGCGATCTGGATCCTGCCCTGCAGCAGGGCCTGTTGCAGCAGCTCGACCGCCAGCTGGTCTGGATGCTGAGCCTGCCTGCCGGTCAGGATGGGCGGGCCGCCGCCGCATTCTGGGCGGAGCAGCTCGGCAAGCAACCCGCCTTGTCCCACATCAAGGGGGAGCAGCCCAAGCTGGCCCCCGCCTGGCAGGCCTATCTGCATGGGCTGGCCTGGCAGCGGCTGGATCCGGTGAGCCGTGCGCGGCTGGCCGGGGGGGCGGAAGGGTGGAGCCAATGGGTGCTCGGCCAGATCTATTCGCCCTTTGGCGGTGTCTCCCGCGCCGAGTGGCAAAGCGATCCCCTGCTCTTGACCCGGGCCGGGGTGCTGGCGGAGGCCGGTGGCGCCATGCAACTCAAAGAGGGCTGGCTGGTGAGCCGGGACAAGGCGGGGCGCGACTGGTATATGGTGCGGGCCGAGCTGGATCGCTCCGCCTTCGACATCCAGCGCAACCAGGCGCTGCTGAGCGCCCTGGCCGGAGCCGAGCAAGGCCTTGTCGAGGCCTATCCCGGTGCCGAACTGCTGCGCCGGGGCACCCTCTTCTACAGCCAGCATGCCAGCAACCTGGCTCAGCAGGACATCTCCACCATAGGGCTGGGTTCCATGGTCGGGGTCATCCTGCTGATCTGGGGCGTGTTCCGCTCCACCCGGGCGCTGCTGCTCTCCCTGCTGCCCATCGGTGTGGGGCTGATGTGGGGGCTCGGCACCGTGCTCATCCTGTTTGGCGAGATCCATGTCTTCACCCTGGTGATCAGCAGCAGTCTCATCGGCATCGCCATCGACTACGCCATTCATTTTTTGTGCGAACGGCGGCTGCACGGCGGCGACGAGACGCCGCACCAGACCCGGCTGAAGTTGCTGCCCAGCCTGTCGCTGGCGGTGCTGACCACGCTGATCGGCTATGGCCTGCTCTGGTTCGCCCCCTTCCCCGGGTTGCAGCAGTTGGCGGTGTGCGCCCTGGCGGGGTTGTTCAGCGCCTTCATCACGGTGCTCTGCCTGTTCCCACGCTGGGCCGGTCCCCTGCCGACCAGTCCGCTTTGGGGTCAGCGCTGGCTGCAGGGCTGGCTGCTGGCCTGGCAACAGCGCTCGTTGGTGCGCGTCGGGCTGCCGCTCTGCTGTCTGCTGCTGGCGGCCCTCGGCATCAGCCGGTTGCAGGTGGATGACGACATCCGCCGGCTGCAACCCTTACCTGTGGCGCTGCAGGGGCAGGAGCAGCGGATCCAGGCCCTCACCGGCCAGCAGGGGGGCATGCAGGGCCTGCTGGTGACGGGAGCGGACGGCGAGCAGGCGCTGCAGCGGCTGGAGCGGCTCGATGGCCGGCTGGCCGAGCTTAAGAATCGTGGCGCGCTGCAGGAGTTTGTCTCCCTTGCCCGCTGGCTGCCCTCGCTGGCGCGCCAGCAGGAGGATGCCGCCGCCATCCGGGCCCTGCTACCCGAAGTGGTGAGCCGGCTCAAGGCGGTCGGTCTGCCGCTGCAGGTGCCCGTTCGCGAGCCCAGCTGGCTGACCCCGGCCGCCTGGCTGGCCAGCCCGGTCAGCGAGGGGAGCCGCCTGTTGTGGCACGCCCTGGCGGATGGCCGCGTCGCCATCTGGGTGCCGTTGGTGGGGGTGGCAGACGAAGGGGCACTGACGGCGCTGGCGGCGGCCGAGCAGGGCGTCTACTGGCAGGATCAGCGCAGCGAGTGGAGCCAGCTGTTCGCCCACTACCGGATCAAGCTGGCGGAGCTGCTGTCGCTGGCCATCGCGCTGGTGGCCCTGCTGCTGTGGCGGCGGATGGGGGCGGCGCGGGCCGCCCGGGTGCTGCTGGTCAACCTGATTGCCCTGGGCATGGGGCTGGCGCTGCTCGCCGCCTGCGGCCAGCCGCTCACCCTGTTCGGGGTGCTGGCGCTCAGCCTCATCTTCGGGATAGGCATCGACTATGGCCTCTTCTTTGCCCACAGTGGCAGCGAGGCGGCGCGCCAGAGTTCCACCCTGCTCGCCATCCTGCTGGCCAACCTCACCACCCAGCTGGCCTTCGGTCTGCTGGCGCTGAGTCACACCCCCGCCATCGCAGGCTTTGGCCTGGTGCTGAGCGGCGGTATCTTTACCGCCTTCCTGCTTTCGCCCCTGGTGCTGGACCGGGTACGACCGCAGTTGTCGGGGCCGCATGGCCGGGAGCCAACCTCATCATGAAAGCCTTGTTCGTATTCGTCGTCCTGCTGCTGACCGGTTGCAGCAGCCAGCCGACCCCCACCGCCTATCTCGACAAGGGCAGCGTCATGACGCTGCCGGCCCCCGTGCTGGCCACCCCCTTCTATCGCCAGCAGCTGCTGACCGCCAGCGTGGGGGAGAGCAGCCACCAGTTGATGACGGTGCTGGAGGCGGACGGCCGCCAGCTGACCCTGGTGGGGCTGACCCCGAGCGGAGTACGGCTGTTCCGGGTGCGCTATGACCAGCAGGGCATCGCGACCGAACAGCTCAGCCCGCTGCTCACCACCGGCATGCCGCCGGTGACCCAGGTGCTGGCGGACGTGATGCTCTGTTACTGGCCGCTGGCCAGCTGGCAGCCGCAGCTGCCGCCGGGCTGGACGCTGCGGGACGAAGGGCTGATGCGCCGGCTGCGCGCCCCCGATGGCGCCCTGGTCACCGAGATCCGCTACCGCGACGTCGACGGCGTGCGCGAGCCGGTCGGCCTGCAGCAACACGCATTCCACTACCGCCTGCAACTGGAGACCCTGAGCCAATGAGCTGTTATATCGCCGCCTATGGCCTCGTCTCGGCACTGGGGACGGGGCGCGATGTCAGCGCCGAGGCGCTGCAGGCCTGGCAGGCAGAGGGGATTACGCCGCTCACCCGCCACCACCAGACGCTGCTGAATGGTCGCCTGACCCCGGTGGGGCGGGTCGAAGGCGCGCTGCCCGAGATACCGGCGGCGTTGGCCCCCTATGCCTCGCGCAACAATCGCCTGCTGCTGGCGGCCCTGGCCCAGATCCGCCCCGCACTGGACCAGGCGCTGGCGGCGTTTGGTCCTGCGCGGGTGGGGCTGGTGCTCGGCACCAGCACCGCCGGGATCGGCGAGGCCGAGCTGGCGGTGGCGGCTGCCCGGCGCGGGGAGGCCGTGCCCCCCGAGTTTGACTATCGCCAGCAGGAGCTGGGCTCTCCGTCGGAATTTCTGGCCCGTTATCTCGACATCTCTGGGCCTGCCTACACTCTCTCCACCGCCTGCTCCTCCAGCGCGCGCGCCTTCATCAGCGGCCAGCGGCTGCTGGCGGCCGGGCTGGCGGATGCGGTGCTGGTCGGTGGTGCCGACAGCCTGTGCGGACTGACCCTCAACGGTTTTGACAGCCTGGAGTCCCTCAGCTGTGCGCGTTGCCAGCCGTTTGATGAGGCGCGCCAGGGGATCAACATCGGCGAGGGGGCGGCGCTGTTTCTGCTGAGTAGAGAGCCTGCGCCGCTGGCGCTGCTGGGAGCGGGGGAGTCGTCCGATGCCTGGCATATCTCGGCGCCCCATCCAGACGGTATCGGCGCCGAGGCAGCCATGCAGATGGCGCTGGCCCAGGCTGGCCTGACGCCTGAGCAGGTGGGGTACGTCAACCTGCACGGCACCGCCACCCGGCTCAACGACGCCATGGAGAGCCAGGCGGTCCACCGCCTGTTTGGCGACAGCGTGCCCTGCAGCTCCACCAAGGTGCTCACCGGGCACACCCTGGGGGCGGCGGGGGCCATCGAGGCGGCGCTCGCCTGTCTGCTGCTGGAGCGCTCCTTGCCGTTGCCCCCCCAGCGAGTGACGACACCGGATCCGGCGCTGGCCCCCATCCGGCTGGTGAGCGGTACCACGCACCTGGCGGCGCCCCGGGTACTCTCCAACTCCTTTGCCTTCGGTGGCAACAATGTCAGCCTGCTGTTCGGGAGCACATGCCATGAATGACCCTTTGTCACTGCCCGCCATCGAGACCTTGCTGCCCCATCGGGCCCCCATGCTGCTGCTGGACCGGCTCTGCGCGGTGGACGCCCAGCAGGTGCGCTGCGAGACCCGCATCGGTGCCCGCCATGCCCTGCTGCTGGATGGCGAGGGCAACCTGCCGGCCTGGGTCGGCATCGAGCTGATGGCCCAGACCATCGCCGCCTGGGCCGGCATGCAGGGGCGGCTGCGCGGCGAGCCGGTGCGCATCGGCATGCTGCTCGGCACCCGCAAGTACCGCTGCCAGCCCACCCGCTTCGCGGCGGGGGCCCTGCTCACCATTGAGGCCAGCTGCCTGTTGCAAGACGGCGGCATGGCCAGTTTCGAATGCCGGATCCTGCAAGCTGGGCAGGAGTGCGCCACCGCGCGCCTCTCGACCTATCAGCCCGCACCCGGCGAATTATCCGATTTGTTAGCGAAGGACGTTTCATGATCTCTACCGTATTGGTCACGGGCGCCAGCAAGGGGATAGGCCGCGCCATCGCCCTCAAGCTGGCCGCCGACGGTTTTCTCGTCGTGGTGCACTACCATGGCGATCGCGCCGGTGGCGAGGCTACCCTGGCGAGCCTGCAGGAGGCCGGGGGGCAGGGGCGCCTGCTCCAGTTCGACATCGCCGATCGCCAGGGCTGCCGCGAGCGGCTGGAAGCCGACATGGCCGAACACGGCGCCTATTACGGCGTGGTCTGCAACGCCGGCATCATCCGCGACGGCGCCTTCCCCGCCCTCACCGACGAGGAGTGGGACGGGGTGCTGCACACCAATCTGGACGGCTTCTACAACCTGCTCAAGCCCTGCATCATGCCGATGATCGGCCTGCGTCGTGGCGGACGCATAGTGACCATCTCCTCGGTATCAGGCCTGATGGGCAACCGTGGGCAGGTCAACTACAGCGCCGCCAAGGCGGGCATCATGGGGGCCACCAAGGCGCTGGCGCTGGAGCTTGCCAAGCGCAAGATCACGGTCAACTGTGTGGCCCCCGGTCTCATCGACACCGGCATGGTGGACGAGGAGGTGAAGGCGGAGGCGATGAAGATCATCCCGCTCAAGCGGATGGGGCAGGCGGACGAGGTGGCCGGCCTGGTCTCCTACCTGATGTCCGACATCGCAGGGTATGTCACGCGGCAGGTCATCTCCATCAACGGGGGCATGGTATGAAACGGGTAGTCGTCACCGGCATGGCCGGGGTAACGGCCTTCGGGCAGGACTGGCCGAGTGTGCGTGCCAGATTGCAGGCGGGGCGCAATGCGGTGGTCAGCATGCCGGAGTGGGCCATCTACGACGGCCTCAACACCCGGCTGGCGGCCCCCATACCGGACTTCGCGCTGCCGGCGCACTACCCGCGCAAGAAGACCCGCGCCATGGGGCGGGTCTCGGCGCTTGCCACCGTCGCCACCGAGCTGGCACTGGCGCAGGCGGGGCTGCTGGACAACCCGGTGCTCACCGACGGGCGTACCGGCATCGCCTACGGCTCCTCCATCGGCAGCACGGATCCCATCCGCGCCTTCGGGACCATGCTCAACGACAAGAGCACCGCCAGTATCACGGCCACCACCTATGTGCAGATGATGCCCCACACGGCGGCGGTCAATACCGGGCTGTTCTTCGGCCTGCGCGGACGGGTCATCCCCACCTCCAGCGCCTGCACCTCCGGCAGCCAGGGCATCGGCTATGCCTATGAGGCGATCAAGCATGGCTACCAGACCCTGATGGTGGCCGGCGGGGCGGAGGAGCTCTGCCCGTCGGAGGCCGTGGTGTTCGATACCCTGTTTGCCACCAGCCAGATGAACGACCACCCGGAGCTGGCGCCACGACCGTTCGACCGGCAGCGGGACGGTCTGGTGATAGGCGAGGGGGCGGGCACCCTGGTGCTGGAGGAGCTGGAGCATGCGCAGGCGCGCGGTGCGACCATCCTCGCCGAGCTGGTGGGCTTTGCCACCAACTGCGACGCTGCTCACGTGACCCAGCCCCAGCAGGAGACCATCAAGCTCTGCATGGAGATGGCGCTGGCCCAGGCGGGGCTCCAGCCCGCCGACATCGGTTACATCAGTGCCCATGGCACCGCCACCGAGCGCGGCGACATCGCGGAGAGCCATGCCACCGCCGCCATCTTCGGCGACCATACCCCCATCTCGTCTCTCAAGAGCTACTTCGGTCACACCCTGGGGGCCTGCGGCGCCATCGAGGCCTGGCTGGCCCTTGAGATGATGCGGGAGGGCTGGTTTGCCCCCACCATCAACCTGACCGAACCGGATCCCGCCTGTGCCCCGCTGGATCACGTGATGGGCAGTGGCCGCATGCTGGACGTGGAGTACCTGATGTCCAACAACTTCGCGTTCGGCGGCATCAACACTTCCCTCATCTTCAAGCGCTGGTCCTGACGGGGCCGCTCCGTTCAGCCAGGGTGCAGCTTGGGTTCAGTGCCAGTACAGCCTGGGTTTGGCTTTGATTAATTAAGATGCCTCCCTTTTCAGGGAGGCATCATGCCCGTTTTATCTGTTTCACCCTCTTTTCGCTGCGGTTTGGCCGCATGTCTGCTATCCACGCTGCTCTGGATCCCGGCCTCGCCAGCCATGGCCGACGATGAATTTCGGCTGGGTAACACCCTACTGCTGGGGGTAGGCGACCACCCAGCCATTATCCCTATCATCATCTGCCGGCCGGCCAGGTCCATCATGGTCAAGGCGGGGCGGGAGCTGACCCTGGACAGGGTCAAGGTGATCTACGGCAATGACCGCAGCAAGACGCTGCACTTTGACAAGGGCCTGAAAGAGGATCAGGAGTCGGGCTGGAAGTCCCTCAGCAGCCGGGTCTGCATCAAGCGGATCGAGGTCTATGGCAATTCGGAAGGGAGCAAGGCGGGGGTCAAGGTGTACGGCCGCAAATAGGGCGGAAATGACGGTGGCCGGGGAGACCCGGCCACCGTGTTCATGTCCTGGGGAATGCCTTATTTCTTGGGTCTGAACGGCTTGATGACGGCTTCGTCGCACTCGAGATAGGGGCCGTCCATCAGGTCGATGCAGTAGGGGATGGCGGGGAAGACCGCATCCAGGCACTCGCGGATGGACTTGGGCTTGCCCGGCAGGTTGACGATGAGGGCGCTGCCGCGCAGGCCGGCGGTCTGGCGTGACAAAATGGCGGTGGGCACGAACTTGAGGGATTCGGCCCGCATCAGCTCGCCAAAGCCCGGCATCATGCGATCGCACACGGCTTCGGTGGCTTCCGGCGTCACATCCCGCCTGGCCGGCCCTGTGCCGCCCGTGGTGACGATGAGGCAGCATGACTCCTCATCCGCCAGTCGAACCAGGGTCGCCTCGATCTGATCCTGCTCGTCCGGGATCACCTGATAGACGGGCTCCCATTCCGAGGTCAGATAGGCGTTCAGGGTGTCGATGATGGCCTTGCCGGAGAGATCTTCATAGATGCCCGCGCTGGCGCGATCGCTGACGGTGACGATACCGATTCTTGCCTTGCTCATGCTCAACCCTTGGTCATTGGAAAAAGTGGTAAATAAAATAACATAATCAGTGAGATATGTTAAACCACCGGCTCGGGTACGAGATGGAAAGGCTTAAATTGAGAGTCGAACGAAAAGCAGATTTATTCGCTATCGATGAATAGGTAATAAGAAGATCCATAAAAGCCTTTAAAATTTATAAAAAAAGTGACGCATGCGACATCACGATAATTTCATGAATCCTAAAGAATAAATCTTTCCTCTCGCCCAATATTTGCCTGCTGGGTGAAAAAGCGGACTCCTGTGGCTCGAAGTCGACTGACCCAAAATCCCCACCATCTTATATAACCTTCCTATGGACGGCGAAATGATGTGCCGGGCGTGGTCGTACCGAGATGTGCGGGGAGTCTGGCCAGGAGGGGATATGGAGCTGCCAGATTTTGATACGCTCAAACACTGGGCCCTGGCCGAGCCGGAGCGGCTCGATGCCTTGCTGCACCAGCAGATAGAGGCGCTGATCGCCCAGGTGGGGCCGGATCAGCAGCGGCGGCTGCGGGGCCTGCAGTTTCGCATCGATTGCCAGCGCCGACTGGCCAAGAACAACCTCGACAGCTGCATCCGGATTGCCAACATGATGCACGACTCCGTCTATGCCATGCGCCGTCACATGCTTCACCTGCAGGAGGAGTCACTGGCGCAAGCCGAAGAGAGTCAGCCGCCAGACAATGTGATAGTGCTGGCGGATCATCCGAGGATGAAATAATTTATTGGCCGCCATCCTGTACCGTTATTTTCAATATTTCCTTCGACGCAAACCACCCGATGTTAATAAACAGGGTGGTTTGTTTTTTATTTGCTGCAAACCCTCATCGCGCACTCATTTAATTACATGGCGGCCCGCTAAATCCACAGATATGGATGAAGGAATATAACGCTTGGGGTAATATCTCGGCACAATTCATCTTGCTACGACTCTAAGGGATTATGAGAAGTATCACACCAAGAAGGGTGCTGTCGCGGGAGCAACAGACAGAGATCACCCGGATCATCGTCAAGGTGGGCCAGTTGCTGGCCCAGCATGGTGCCGAGGGGCGCATCATAGAGCAGACCACGGTCCGGCTCGGGTTGGCGCTGGGGCTGGAGAGCGTCGAGATGGCCATCTCCGCCAGCGCCATAGTGCTCACCAGCCTCTATCAGGGGAGTTGCGTCACCACCACCCGCCGGGTGCGGGATCAGGGGATCAACATGCAGGTGGTGTGCGAGGTCCAGCGCATCTGCATCCTGGCGGAGAAGGAGCTGATCGGTGTGCGGGAGGTGCGCCAGCGGCTCGACGGCATAGTGCCGTTCCATTATCACCCCTGGCTGGTTGTGCCCATGGTGGGGCTCTCCTGTGGCGCCTTCAGCGTGCTGTTCGGCGGCGACTGGCCCATCTTCCTGGTGACCTTCGTCGCCTCTTCGGTGGCGATGAGAGTGCGCCAGCTGATGGCTCGCCATCACCACAGCCCGCTCATCAACTTCGCCGCGACCGGCTTCGTCGCCACCCTGATCGCCTCCTGCGCCACCTACTTCCAGTGGGGAGACCAGCCCTATCTCGCCATGGCGGCCAGCGTCTTGCTGCTGGTACCGGGTTTCCCGCTCATCAACGCGGTCTCCGACATGGTGAAGGGCTACTTCAACCTGGGGCTGGCCCGCTGGGGCATGGCGACCCTGCTCACCATCAGCGCCGTCATCGGCATAGTGCTGGCCATGTCGGTCACCGGGATCTGGGGCTGGAAGCTGTGGTGGAACTCCATATGAGATGCAATGACACTACCCGCTCCCGGAGCGGGACAATCGGGCTTTGCCTCTGTGCCGCGAGCCTGAACCCTGGGCCGGCGTCTTGCCCGGTCGCCTTGGCGGGAGGGATGCAGCCATGATGGAACTGCTCTTGCTGTTGGCCAGGGATGCGTTCTGGTCTGCCATGCCGGCGGTCGGCTTCGCCATGTTGTTCAACGTGCCGCCGAGGATGCTGAAGTATTGCGCCATGGGGGGCGCCCTGGCCCACAGCCTGCGCACCCTGCTCATTCATTACGGCATGCCCATCGAGTGGGCCACCCTGGCGGCGTCCACCACGGTGGGCTTTGTCTGCGTCTACTGGTCGAAGCGCCTGCTGGCACCGCGTCCCGTGTTCAGCGTCGCCTCCATCATCCCTATGATCCCGGGTGCCTATGCGTTTAAGACCATGATCGCCGTGGTGGAGCTCAACATCTCGGGGGTGACCACAGAGCTTATCCACCACGCTGTGACCAATGGCCTGAAGGTGCTCTTTATCGTGGGGGCCCTCAGTTTCGGTTTGGCGATCCCCTCCCTGGTCGTGTACCGTAACCGGCCCATTGTCTGAGACAGGCTGCAAGAGGCTGAACCCATGCACATTTCCATGATTGCCGCCATGGCGCACGATCGCGTGATTGGCCTAGACAACCAAATGCCCTGGCATCTGCCCGCCGATCTGGCCCACTTCAAGCGGGTGACCCTCGGCAAGCCGGTGCTGATGGGGCGCAAGACCTTCGAGTCCATAGGTCGCCCGCTGCCCGGGCGGCGCAATCTGGTGATCAGCCGCAACCCCGACTATCGCGCAGAAGGGGTGGAGGTGGTCGATTCGGTGGACGTGGCCTTGACCCGTCTGCAGGGGGAGGGTGTCGAGGAGCTGATGGTCATCGGGGGAGGGCATCTCTATGGCCAGCTGCTGCCCAAGGCGGATTGCCTCTATCTGACCCGGATCGATCTGGCGGTGGCAGGGGACACCCGCTTCCCCGCCTTCGACGAGAGCGACTGGGTGCGCACCGAGAGCGATCCCCATCAGCCCGACGAGAAGAACCCTTATCCTTACTGCTTCGAAACCTGGCGGCGACGCTAATCCCTCCCGTCGGCAAGGCCCCTCCACTGCGAGGGGCTTTTTTTGCGACCTTGCCGCCGCGCCCCGCATCGGTCCTGCTCCGCTCAACCCTCTCCTGAATACTCCCCTGCACAGGGATTAAATATGGTTAGCTCTGTAATCATTTCATGAGTGCCGATGGAGGGTTCCTCTGCCCGGGAGCTACCCTCATTCATGCCTCTCACTCGCTTGATTTTACTCATTAAATGGATGTGGTATGGACTCTTTATGCAGTTTATTCATATTTTTCCGATTTTTTTCGGTCATCTGTTGAATTTTTGTTGCTTTAAATAAGTGATAAAAATCATATGCTTATGACTTGGCTCGTCATGGCGGACTCTTACGGTTCTTTTGTTTTAGCTCAAAATTAATTAGTGTTAAAAGTAATTGGTGTGCGTTCGGCAGCAGGAACAGCAAGATGCCGGCCATAAAAAAAGGACAGTATGACAGTCAAACTCGAAGTGAAATCGCTCTATAAAATCTTCGGAGAACATCCGGAAAAAGCGTTCAAATTGCTGGCGAAAGGGCACGATCGCGCCAGCATACTGCAAAAGACCGGGCATACCCTGGGGGTCCAGGATGTCAATCTGGCCATCCAGGAGGGGGAGATCTTCGTGGTGATGGGCCTCTCCGGCTCGGGCAAATCCACCCTGGTGCGTCTCTTCAACCGGCTGATCGAGCCGACCCGCGGCCAGGTGCTGATCGACGGCGAGGACATAGCCGCCATCTCGGAGCGCGAACTGCGCCAGGTGCGGCGCAAGAAGATCAGCATGGTGTTCCAGTCCTTCGCCCTGATGCCGCACCTGAGCGTGCTGGAAAACACCGCCTTCGGGCTGGAGCTGGCCGGGGTGCCCCTGGCGGAGCGCCAGCAGAGCGCCCGTCAGGCGCTGCACCAGGTGGGGCTGGGGCCGTGGATCGACGCCTTCCCCGACGCCCTCTCCGGCGGCATGAAGCAGCGGGTCGGGCTGGCCCGGGCGCTCGCCAACGACCCCGATATCCTGCTGATGGACGAGGCCTTCTCGGCGCTGGATCCCCTGATCCGCACCGAGATGCAGGACGAGCTGCTCAAGCTGCAGGCCAGCCAGCAGCGAACCATCGTCTTCATCTCCCACGATCTGGACGAGGCGATGCGCATCGGCGATCGCATCGCCATCATGCAGGATGGCCAGCTGGTGCAGGTGGGCACCCCGGACGAGATCCTGAACCAGCCCGCCAACGACTATGTGCGCGCCTTCTTTCGCGGGGTGGATCTCGCCAACGTCTTCAGCGCCCGGGATGTGGCCAGCCGCAAGCAGACCCCCCTCATCAAGAAGCACACCACGGACGGGCCGGGCAACGCCCTGCGCCAACTCAAGGAGCTGGAGCGGGAGTACGGCTACGTGGTGGATCGCAGCCGCCGCTTCCTCGGGGTCGTCTCGGTCGAGTCGCTCGGCCGGGCGGTCCGTGACAAGGGGAGCCTGGAGCAGGCGCTGCTGGCGGACATCCAGCCCATACTGGCGGACACCTCCCTCAACGAACTCATCAGCCAGGTGGCCGCCGCACCCTGTCAGGTGCCCGTGGTCGAGGAGGATGGCACCTATCTGGGACTCATCTCCAAGGCCAATCTGCTCAACACCCTGGACAGGAGTACCCCGCTATGAATCTCAACCCCTTTAAGCGTCTGCTGACCGGCTTGCTGGCGCTGTTGCTATTGACCAGCGCTCCCGCCTGGGCCGACGAGGCACAGGCCGATCCCTGGGGGGCTGCGGCCACCACCACGCCAGCCGAGGATCCCTGGGGCAGTACGGCCACAGAGGCGGCAGACTGGCAGAGCCAGATCGCAGCGGTCGACAACAGTGCCGCCGTCGACTGGCTGGATCCCTTCCAGCAGGCCCTGGTGCCGCTGGATAGCTGGGTCGAGGGGGGCATCGGCTGGCTGGTGGAGAACCTGCGGCCTGTGTTCCAGCTGATCCGCGCGCCGGTGGAGCTGGCCCTGGGGGCCATGACCCAGCTGCTGCAGACTGTGCCCTCCACCCTGATGATGGGACTGCTGACCCTGATCGCCTGGCAACTGGTGGGTGGGCGCATGGCACTCGGCACCCTTGTTTCTCTGGTGATGATTGGCCTTATCGGGGCCTGGTCCGATGCCATGGTGACCCTCTCCCTGGTGCTGACCTCGCTCTTCTTCTGCGTGTTGATAGGCTTGCCGGTGGGCATATTGCTGGCCCGCAGCGAGCGGCTCTCCACCTGGACCCGGCCGCTGCTGGATGCCATGCAGACCACCCCGGCCTTCGTCTACCTCATCCCCATCGTCATGCTGTTTGGCATAGGCAACGTGCCCGGGGTGGTGGTGACCGTCATCTTCGCCCTGCCACCCATGATCCGGCTCACCATGTTGGGCATTCGCCAGGTGCCCGCCGATCTGGTGGAGGCGGCCCACTCGTTCGGCGCCAGCCCCTCCCAGTTGCTGTTCAAGGTGCAGCTGCCGCTCGCCATGCCCACCATCATGGCCGGGGTCAACCAGACCCTGATGCTGGCGCTCTCCATGGTGGTGATCGCCTCCATGATCGCGGTCGGCGGTCTGGGGCAGATGGTGCTGCGCGGCATAGGCCGCCTCGACATGGGGCTCGCCTCCATCGGCGGCCTCGGCATAGTGCTGCTGGCCATCGTCCTCGACCGACTGACCCAGGCGATGGGGCAGCCGGATCGCAGCCGGGTCGGCCGCTGGTATCGGCGTGGTCCCGTCGCCCTGCTGCTGCGTCTGTGTGGCCGCGGCAAATCCCTCGATTACCAAGGAGTTAAAGCATGAAACAGATCACCAAAGGATTGACCCTGAGCACCCTGCTGCTGAGTTCCCTCGCCATGGCCAACGCCGAGTTGCCGGGGGAGGGGGTCAAGGTGCAGCCCCTGCAGAGCTCCTTGCCGGAGGAGGCGTTCCAGAGCCTGCTGGTCAGCAAGCTGATGGGGCGCCTCGGCTACGAGGTGCAGCCCGCCCAGGAAGTGGACTACAACGTGGCCTACGCCTCGGTGGCGCAGGGGGACGGCACCTTCCTCGCCTTCAACTGGATACCGCTGCAGGACAACAAGTACCAGCAGGCGGGGGGTGACAAGGTGTTCTTCCGTCAGGGCACCTATGTGGCCGGTGCCGCCCAGGGGTACCTCATCGACAAGAAGACGGCGACCCAATACGGCATCACCAACCTGGGCCAGCTCAAGGATCCCAGGCTGGCGGCCCTGTTCGACGGCGATGGCGACGGCAAGGCCGACCTGGTGGGCTGCAACCCGGGCTGGGGCTGCGAGGGAGCCATCAACCATCATCTGGGCGAGTTCGGCCTGACCCCCACGGTGACCCACAAGCAGGGCAACTACGCGGCCCTGATCGCCGATACCCTGGCCCGTTATCAGGCCGGCAAGCCGGTGCTCTACTACACCTGGACCCCCTACTGGCTCAGCAGCGAGCTGGTGCCGGGCAAGGATGTGGTGTGGCTGGAGGTGCCCGCCGATGCCCCTGATGGGGACAAGACCCGGCTGCCGAACGGCAAGAACTACGGCTTTGCGGTGAACACCATGCACATCGTCGCCAACAAGCAGTTTGCCGAGGCCAACCCGGCAGCCGCCAAGCTCTTCTCCATCGTCAAGCTGCCGCTGAACGACATCAACATCCAGAACGGCCTGATGAACAAGGGCCAGAACAAGCCGGCGGATGTGGAGCGCCACGCCGACGCCTGGCTCAAGGGACACGCGGCCCTGGTCAATGACTGGCTGACCCAGGCGCGTGCCGCAGCGCAAGACAAATCTGCGGGCTAAACCCCGCCTCGGGCGGCCCAGTCCATGGATGTCAGCAAGCAAAACGCCCGGCCATTGCCGGGCGTTTTTTTATGGGCGGGGCGCAGCAACAGGCTGAGCTCCAGGCTCAGATGCCGGAGCCGTCGTGCTCGCCGCTCTCTTCGTGCAGGCCGCATTCGCGCTTGAGGCCGAAGAAGCGGGTCTGCTCCTCGCTCATGCCCGGCTCCCACTTGGCGGTGGTGTGGACGTCGCCCACCGAGAGATAGCCCTGCTCCCACAGGGGGTGGTAGGGCAGGTCGTGCTCCTTGAAGTAGTAGAAGACGTCCTTGTTGCTCCAGTCGATCACCGGCAGGAACTTGAAGCGGCCGCGCTGTATGGCCAGCACCGGCAGCTTGCCGCGGCTGCCCGCCTGCTCACGGCGCAGGCCGGAGAACCAGGTGCGGGCGCCGAGCTCGCTCAGGGCGCGGTCCATGGGCTCCACCTTGTTGAGCTGGTTGTAGCGGGTGATCCCCTCCACCCCCTGTTCCCACAAGAGGCCGAAACGGGCCTCCTGCCAGGCCGGGCTGATCTCGGCCCGGTAGATCTTGAGGTTGAGGCTGAGCCGCTCGGTCAACTCATCGATGAAACGGTAGGTCTCGGGGAAGAGATAACCGGTATCGGTCAGCACCACGGGCACATCGGCCCGCTCGCGGCTCACCAGGTGCAGCATCAGCGCCGCCTGGATGCCGAAGCTCGACGACAGCACGTGCTCCCCCGGCAGGTTTGCCAGGGCCCAGCGCACCCGCTCGGGGGCGCTTATGGCCTCGAGAGCCTGATTGATAGGAGCCAGCGCCTCGGTCTGCTCCTCACGGCCGAGGGCCAGCAGGGCGTCGAGGTCGAGCCGGCCGTCGGCGGTGCGCACCAGCCGCTCGGTATCAGTCTGTTCAGGCTGCATAGAAGTCCCTCGCGGAGTCGATGACCGGGGCTATGATGCCGGCGCGGATGACGAAGTCGCCGAAGCACTCGTTCCCGTCGCGCTCGCTGGCCCAGCGGCCGATCAGGGCATCCAGCTCCGCCAGGATCTGCGGCTCCGTGATGTTCTCCAGGTGCAGGCGCGGGATGCGGGTCCCCTCCAGGTTGCCCCCCAGGTGCAGGTTGTAGCGGCCCGGGGCCTTGCCCACCAGACCCACCTCCGCCAGCATGGCGCGGCCGCAGCCGTTGGGGCAGCCGGTGACCCGGAAGATGATGGCGTCGTTCGCCAGACCGTGTTTGGCCAGCAGCCCTTCGATGTCGGTGACAAACGCCGGCAGCATGCGCTCGGCTTCCGCCATCGCCAGGGGGCAGGTCGGCAGGGCCACGCAGGCCATGGACTGCTTGCGCTGCTCGCTGACGCCGTCGTCCAGCAGGCCGTACTGGCGCGCCAGGGCTTCGATGCGCGCCTTCTCGCCGGCAGGCACCCCGGCGATGATGAGATTCTGGTTGGCGGTGAGACGGAAGTCCCCCTGGTGCACCTTGGCGATCTCCAGCATACCGGTCTTGAGGGGCTTGCCCGGGAAGTCCAGCAGGCGGCCATTCTCGATAAACAGGGTGAGGTGGTGCTTGCCGTCTATCCCCTCCACCCAGCCGAAGCGATCGCCACGGCTGGTGAACTCATAGGGGCGAACCTCGCCAAACTGGATGCCGGCCCGGCTCTCCACCTCGGCCTTGAAGGCCTCGACCCCCACTCGCTCGAGGGTGTACTTGGTCTTGGCGTTCTTGCGGTTGACCCTGTTGCCCCAGTCGCGCTGGGTGCTGACCACGGCGGCCGCCACCTCCAGCACGTGGGAGAGCGGGATGAAGCCGAAATCGCTCGCCTTGCGCGGGTAGGTGCTGGTGTCGCCGTGGGTCATGGCCAGACCCCCGCCCACCAGCACGTTGAAGCCCACCAGCTTGCCGTGATCACTAATGGCCACGAAGTTGAGATCGTTGGCGTGGATGTCCACGTCGTTGTGGGGCGGGATCACCACAGTGGTCTTGAATTTGCGCGGCAGGTAGTTGGAACCCAGGATCGGCTCCTCGTCACCTCCCAGCTTCTCGCCGTCCAGCCAGATCTCCACGTAGGCGCGGGTCTTGGGCAGCAGGTGCTCGGAGATCTTCTTGGCCCACTCGTAGGCCTCCTGGTGCAGCTCGGACTCAACCGGGTTGCTGGTGCAGAGCACGTTGCGGTTCACATCCCCCGCGGTGGCTATGCTGTCGATGCCGGTGCTGTTGAGGGTCTGGTGCATCAGCTTGATGTCGCGCTTGAGCACCCCGTGGAACTGGAAGGTCTGGCGGGTGGTCAGGCGGATGCTGCCGTACAGGCTGTGCTCTTCGGCGAACTTGTCGATCACCTGCCACTGGGCCGGGGTGATGATGCCGCCCGGCAGACGGGCACGCAGCATGACGTTGTGCAGGGGCTCCAGCTTCTGGGCGGTGCGCTCCGGGCGGATGTCTCTGTCATCCTGCTGATACATGCCGTGGAAGCGGATCAGCTGGAAGTTGTCGCCGTTGAAGCCGCCGGTGAGGGGATCCTGCAGATCCTCGGCTATGGTGCCGCGCAGGAAGTTGCTCTCGCGCTTGAGGCGCTCGTTGTCAGCCAGCGGCCCTTCGACCGGTCCCGCTTTTTGGTGAGAGAGAGGTTGTTTGCTCATCAATAGACATCCCTTTGATAACGTTTGGCACGACGCAATTCGCTCAGATACTCTTCTGCTTCCTCACGGCTCTTGTGGCCGTGTTCGGCAATCACATCCAGCAGGGCTTCCTGCACATCCTTCGCCATGTGGTTGGCGTCGCCACACACATAGAAGTGAGCGCCTGCTTCCAGCCACTGGTAGAGCTCAAGCCCGGCCTCGCGCAGGCGGTCCTGCACATAAATCTTGTTGGCCTGATCCCGGCTGAAGGCCAGGGAGATCTTCGACAGCAGACCCGATTTCACATAACGCTGCCACTCCACCTGATAGAGGAAGTCCTGGGTGAAGTGGGGGTTGCCGAAGAAGAGCCAGTTCTTGCCTTCGGCCCCTTGTGCTTCCCGCTCCTGCATAAAGGCGCGGAACGGGGCTATGCCGGTACCCGGGCCCACCATGATGACGGGGGTGTCGGGGTTGGCGGGCAGTCGGAAGTTGTCGTTGTGCTCCACGAACACTCTGACCTCGGCGTCTTCAGGCAGACGGTCCGCCAGGTAGGAGGAGGCGCCGCCAGATCGCACTGTGCCATCTTCCTGGGGGTAGCGCACCACGCCCACGGTCAGGTGCACCTCTTCCTCGACCTCGCTCTGGGCGGAGGCGATGGAGTAGAGGCGGGGAGTGAGGGGGCGCAGCAGGCCGGTCAGCTGCTCGGCACTGAGGGCGGTCGGGAAGCGTTTGAGCACATCCACCACCTGGGCGCTGGCCACCAGGGCGTTGACCTGGGCCTTGTCGCCGGCCAGATCTTTCAGCGCCGCATTGCCCGAGATCTCGGCAAGACCAGTGATAAAGCCGCCGTGCAGCCGGGTCAGCTCGACGTGGCGGGTCAGGGCCGCGCGCAACGGGCCCTGGGCGGTGGCCTCGTCACCGGTGAGACCGGTCAGGGCCAGCACTTCCCCCACGAGATCGGCGTCGTTGTCGAACCAGATGCCCAGGGCATCCCCCGGCTGATAAGTGATGCCGGACTCTTCCAGGCTGATCTCGATATGGCGGATGTCCTTGGTGGAGTCGCGGCCGGTGATCTTCTGATTGACCGAGAGCCGTGCCGGGAAGGGGTTCTCCTTGTGATACTGGCTATGGCCGACGGCTTGCTGCACCGAGCCCGCCACGCTGGCAGTCGCGGCGCCGGCAGAGAGGGTGGCGGCGACGGCATTGACCGCCTGTTCGCCCCAGGTCTTGGCGGCTTCCTGATAATCCACGTCCAGGCTTGCGAGTTCATGAATGCGCTCGGCTCCGGCTTTTGACAGGAAGTCGTCGAAGTCCTTGCCGGTCTGGCAGAAGAATTCGTAGGAGCTGTCACCCAGCCCCAGTACGGCGAACTTGAGGCCCTCGAGTTTGCCGATCTTGCCCTTCTTGAGCTGCTCGAACAGATCCACCGCGCTCTCAGGCGGCTCACCCTCCCCGTAAGTGCTCACTACCACCAGCAGGTGTGTCTCTTTCTTGAGCTGCTTGGGTTTGTAGTCCGCCATGGAGGTCAGGGTCACCGGCAGGCCGTGGGCCTTCGCCTGAGCCTGGATGGCGCTGGCGACCCCCTTGGCGTTGCCGGTCTGGGAGCCGTAGAGAATGGTCAGGCTGCCACCGGGGGCGGTCACGGCGGCGCTGGTGGCGACGCTCTGGACGCCTGATTGGGAAATACCGTAGAGATAACCGCTCACCCAGGCGAGTTGCTGGGTGTTGAGGGTCGACAAGACCTGATTCAGCTGGCGCTGCTGCTCGTCAGAGAGCGGGCTTATGTTGGGTATTGGGGCTGTCAATTGCATCACACACGTCTTCCATGGTCTGATTTTTGGTCAGGTTAAGGGGTGCAATGAATAACAACAAAGAATAAAAATATCTTCTTTATGCGATTTATGAATTTATAAAGCCGAAATCCGCCTCGGCAGCTCCCCGGCTGTGGTATAAAAATCGCAATATTGAGTCCCCTTCCGCCTCTCAGGATCTGCCGATGTCCAGACTGTTTCATGTCAATGCCTTCAGCCAGCACCCCTTCGGGGGCAATCCCGCCATCGTCGTATTGGGGCCGGAGCGCAGCGATGCCGAGCTGCAGGCCATGGCGGCGGAGTTCAACCTGTCGGAGACCGCCTTCCTCAGCCCCCTGGGGGAGGCGCACTATCGGCTGCGCTGGTTTACCCCGACGGTCGAGGTGGATCTCTGCGGTCACGGCACCCTGGCGGCGGCCCATGTGCTGTGGCAGACCGGGGCCGTGGCCCGCTCCCAGACGCTGTGCTTCGAGACCCGCAGCGGCCTGCTGGAGGCCAGCGCCGAGGGGGAGTGGATCCGGCTCGACTTTCCGCGCATCCCCCTTGCTCCGCTGACATTGGATCCTGCTTATGCCGAGGCCCTCGGCTGCACGCCGTTGCAGACCCTGGCCGCCGGCGCCAAGTTCCTGCTGGTGCTCGGTAGCGAGCAGGAGGTGCAGGCCCTCAAGCCGGACTTCCACGCCCTGCGGGCCCTGCCCGGTCGCGGCCTGATGGTGACGGCGCCGTCGAGGGATCCGGACCATGACTTCGTCTCCCGCTACTTTGCCCCCTGGGTCGGGGTGGAGGAGGATCCGGTCACCGGCTCCAACCACTGCGCCCTGGTGCCCTTCTGGGCCGAGCGCCTCGGCAGGACGCAACTGAGGGCGCGCCAGATCTCCGCCCGGGGCGGGGAGCTTGTGCTCGAGTTGCAGGGGGACAGGGTGTGGATGTCGGGTCAGGCGCTGACCCTGTGGCAGGGGGAGTGGCTGCTGCCGCCCGGCCCATAAGTCGCCAGCCGGGCGTATCCTGCTCGCAGCTTTAGTCTTCGCCATAAAAAAACGCCCCGCAGTTGCGGGGCGTTTTATTGCTAGCGCGCTCGGGCTGGCCGAGCGGCAGGCTTATTTCTGTTGCGGACGCAGGGCCGGGAACAGGATGACGTCGCGGATGGTGTGGCTGTTGGTGAACAGCATCACCAGACGGTCGATACCTATGCCCTGACCGGCAGTCGGCGGCAGGCCGTGTTCCAGCGCGGTGACGAAGTCGGCGTCATAGAACATGGCTTCGTCGTCGCCCGCTTCTTTCTGGTTCACCTGATCCTGGAAGCGCTTGGCCTGATCTTCCGCATCGTTCAGCTCGGAGAAGCCGTTGGCCAGCTCGCGACCGCCGATGAAGAACTCGAAGCGATCGGTGACGTCCGGGTTCTTGTCGTTGCGGCGGGCCAGCGGGGAGACGGCAGCCGGGTACTCGGTGATGAAGGTCGGTTGCAGCAGCATGTGCTCAACGGTCTCTTCGAAGATGGCGGTGATCACGTGGCCCAGCTCCCAGCCCTTCATCAGATCGATGTGCAGCCGCTTGGCGACGGCCTTGGCGCTCTCCAGGGTGGCCAGGTCGGCCAGGGTCACATCCGGGTTGTACTTCAGGATGGATTCGACCATGGTGAGGCGCTGGAACGGCTGACCGAAATCGATGGTCAGACCCTCTTCGCCCTCTTTGGCGTAACGGATCTTGGTGTCACCCAGGATATCCTGGGCCAGGGTGCGCAGCAGCTCCTCGGTGAGATCCATCAGATCGATGTAATCGGCATAAGCCATGTAGAACTCGATCATGGTGAACTCGGGGTTGTGACGCACCGAGATCCCTTCGTTACGGAAGTTGCGGTTGATCTCGTAGACACGCTCGAAACCACCGACCACCAGGCGCTTCAGATAGAGCTCGGGGGCGATACGCAGGTACATGTCGATGTCCAGCGCATTGTGGTGGGTGACGAACGGACGCGCGGAGGCACCACCCGGGATGACCTGCATCATGGGGGTTTCCACTTCCATGAAGCGCTTCTCGTTGAAGAACTTGCGGATACCGGCCACCACCTGGGTGCGGATCATGAAGGTCTTGCGGGACTCTTCGTTGGCGATCAGATCCAGGTAGCGCTGGCGGCAGCGGGCTTCCTGGTCGGTCAGGCCCTTGTGCTTCTCGGGCAGCGGACGCAGTGCCTTGGTCAGCAGGCGGATTTCGCCCACATGGACGGAGAGCTCGCCGGTGTTGGTGCGGAACAGGGTCCCTTCGACACCGACGATGTCACCCAGATCCCACTTCTTGAACTGCTCGTTGTAGAAGCCTTCCGGCAGGTCGTCACGGGTCACGTAGATCTGGATCTTGCCAGCCATGTCCTGCAGGGTAGCGAAGGAAGCCTTGCCCATGATCCGGCGGGTCATGATACGACCGGCAATCTTCACCCGTTTATTCAAGGCCACCAGCTCGTCGGCGCTCTTGTCGCCAAACTCGGCGTGCAGATCGCCGGACAGGCTGTCACGACGGAAGTCGTTGGGGAAAGGGTTGCCCTGGGCGCGCAAGGCGGCCAGCTTGGAGCGACGCTCAGTCATCTCGTTGTTCAGTTCGAGAGTCTGGTCGACTTCCGGAGTAGTGGTTTGTTCAGACATGGTGATTCCTGCTGCTCTGTTTACAGGCCTGATTTCAGGCTGGCTTCGATAAACTTGTCCAAGTCGCCGTCGAGTACCGATTGGGTATTGCGGGTCTCGACGCCGGTGCGCAGATCCTTGATACGGGAGTCATCCAGTACGTAGGAGCGGATCTGGCTGCCCCAGCCGATGTCGGACTTGGTCTCTTCGAGGGCTTGCTTCTCAGCGTTCTGCTTCTGAATTTCCAGCTCGTAGAGCTTGGCCTTCAGCTGCTTCATACACTGATCTTTGTTCTTGTGCTGGGAACGGTCGTTCTGGCACTGCACCACCACCCCGGTGGGGACGTGGGTGATACGCACCGCGGACTCGGTCCGGTTGACGTGCTGACCACCGGCACCGGAGGCGCGGTAGACGTCGATGCGCAGATCCGCCGGGTTGATCTCGATCTCGATGTCGTCATCGATCTCGGGATAGACGAAGACGGAGCAGAACGAGGTGTGGCGACGGCCACCGGAATCGAACGGCGACTTGCGAACCAGACGGTGTACGCCGGTTTCGGTGCGCAGCCAGCCGAAGGCATACTCGCCGGTGAACTTGATGGTGGCGGACTTGATGCCGGCCACGTCACCCTCCGAGCATTCGATGAGCTCGGGCTTGTAGCCGTGGGCATCGCCCCAGCGCAGGTACATGCGCAGCACCATGTTGGCCCAGTCCTGGGCCTCGGTGCCGCCGGAACCGGACTGGATGTCGATGTAGCAGTCGGAGCCGTCGTGCTGACCGGAGAACATGCGACGGAACTCGAGATCCACCAGCTTGGCTTCCAGCTGATCGGCTTCGACGATGGCCTCGTTGAAGGTCTCCTCGTCTTCGCCCTCGACCGCCAGGCTGACCAGCATCTCGACGTCATCGACGCCCTGGGTCAGGGTATCTATGGTGGTGACCACGTTGTCCAGGGACACGCGCTCCTTGCCCAGCGCCTGTGCGCGCTCCGGCTCGTTCCAGACATCCGGCTGTTCCAGCTCGGCATTGACCTCTTCTAGACGCTCTTTCTTGGCGTCATAGTCAAAGGTACCCCCTAAGCAGCTCGGTCCTCTCAGACAGCTCCTTAAGCTTGTTTAATACAGGATTGACTTCAAACATCGTGAAAACTCTCGGGGTCGATGTGATTTAAAAACGGGATATTCTAGCCAATTGCGGAAGGAATAAACAGGGTTGGCTGGCCCCGGCCGCCTTCTGTCGCCGATTTCGGAGGCCATTTTGTGCTTTCTTGTGGAAAATATCGCCAGCCGCGTCATTCTGCGCTTCAGTTCTGTGCGCTTTGGCCGCTAACAACAACATGGAGTGCCGCGCACTTTTCGAGTAATCCTGTTCCTGACCCCACAAGAAGAAAGCACGATGAAAAACCTATCACTCAAGCAGAAGATACTGTTGTCTGTGGTGATCGCCCTCTCCCTGGTGATCCTGCTGCTCTCCTGGCAGAGCTACAGCAGCCAGAAGTCCCTGTTGCTGCAAGGCAGTCAGGAACAGGTACAGCGCCTCGGCAGCCAGCAGGCCGCCAGCGTCAGTGACTGGCTTGCCGCCCGTCGCGATGTGATCCAGGCCCTTGGCAACAAGGCCGGCCCCGACCCCCTCAACGCCCTGCAACAGGCCCAGGTGTCCGGCCGTTTCCAGCTCACCTATTTCGGTGAGGGCAGCGGCAAGATGAACGATTCGGATCCCTCCATCAACCGTGACGGCTATGATCCCCGCTCCCGTGGCTGGTATCAGGAAGCCATGGCCAAGGGCGGCATGATAGTGACCAAACCCTACCTGGACGTGGCCTACAACGTCATGGTGGTGACCCTGGCCCAGCCGGCCCAGGGCGGCGTGGTCGGCGGCGACCTCTCCATCGCCTCTCTGGTGGAGGATGTCACCAAGATGGCCCTGCCGGCGGACGGTGTCGCCATCCTGATGCACAAGGATGGCACCGTCATCGCCTATAAAGATGCGGCCAAGGCGATGAAGCCCGCCAGCGAGATCGACAACGATCTCTCCAATGCCCTGATCGAACAGAGCAAGAGCAGCAACAGCCTGCTCCCCGTCTATTTTGACAACGAAGGGCGCGACAAGCTGCTGTGGGCGACAGACATCCCGAACACCGACTGGGAGCTGGTGCTGGTGCTGGACAAGGCCACCCTGGAGGCGCCGCTCTCCTCCCTGCTGATGACCCAGCTCGGCCTGGCCCTGCTGGTACTGGTGGGCAGCATCATCGCCATCTCCTGGCTGGTCAGCCTGCTGCTGGGCCCGCTCGGCAAGGTTTCCCAGGCTCTGGCCCGCATCGCCGACGGTAACGGCGATCTGACCCAGCGCATCAAGATCGACGCCAACGACGAGGTGGGTCAGCTGGCCAACAGCTTCAACCGCTTCGTCGGCAGCCAGCACCAGCTGATTGGCAACATCCGCCAGCTCGCCAACGAGCTGAACGCCGATGCGGAGCGCAGCCTGGTGACCAACCAGGCCGCGGTGGAAGAGCTGCAGCGTCAGCAGCAGGAGGTGACCATGGTCGCCACCGCGGTCACCGAGATGGCGAGCGCCACCATGGAGATCGCCGGCAACGCCGAGAACACCGCCGCCGCCGCCCAGCAATCCGCCCAGAGCAGCGAGCAGGGCAAGATGCTGGTGAACCAGACTCGCCAGTCCATCAACAACCTGGCCGAGGAGGTGGGTCAGGCCACCGGCGTCATCGGCGAGCTGAGCCGCCACGCCCAGGCCATCTCCGGCATCCTCTCCACCATTCAGGGCATCGCCGAGCAGACCAACCTGCTGGCGCTGAACGCGGCCATCGAAGCGGCCCGTGCCGGTGAACAGGGTCGCGGTTTCGCCGTGGTGGCGGACGAGGTGCGGGTGCTGTCGCGCCGTACCCAGGACTCCACCCAGGAGATCCAGTCCACCATAGAGACCCTGCAGCAGACCACGGCCCGCGCGGTCAGCCTGATGCAGACCAGCCAGGGGCTGGCGGACAACAGCGTCAAGGACGCCGATGCCGCCGCCGCCGCGCTCGAAGAGATCACCCAGGCCGTCTCTCTCATCTCCGACATGGCGGGTCAGATCGCCACCGCCGCCGAGGAGCAGACCCAGGTGACCGGCGAGATCACCCAGAACACCACCGCCATCAAGGATGTGAGCGACGAGATCACCGCCGCCGCCATGCGGGATCTGGATCAGGCGCACCACCTCAAGGGACGTGCCACCAATCTGAACCAGCAGGTGTCGACCTTCATCCTGTAAGGCAGGGTCGGGAAGCGGCGCCATCCCGGCGCCCTCTCATGCCAAAGCCCCGCACGAGAGTGCGGGGCTTTTTGTTGTCCGCCATCCGGCCAGTGCCTCGATGGGATGCGTCATGGGACGCCCCCAGACGCCATGGAGGTGCAAGGTGCGGGAGCCAGCAAGCAAAGAGCCCACCAAAAGGTGGGCTCATTCATACGGGGTCTGGCGCAGGGCTTACAGGAAGGGCAGGGCCAGGAACAGCTTGATCACCACGGCGTTGATGATGTCGATGAAGAAGGCGCCCACCATGGGCACCACCAGAAACGCCAGGTGGGAGGGGCCGAAGCGCTGGGTGATGGCCTGCATGTTGGCGATGGCGGTGGGGGTGGCCCCCAGACCGAAGCCGCAGTGGCCCGCCGCCAGCACGGCCGCGTCATAGTTGCGGCCCATGACCCTGAAGGTGACGAAGATGGCGTAGAGTGCCATCGCCACCGTCTGGGCGGCCAGCAGGATGAAGATGGGCAGGGCCAGGCTGGCGAGATCCCACAGCTTCAGGCTCATCAGCGCCATGGCGAGGAAGAGCGACAGGCTGACGTTGCCGAGCAGGGAGACTTCCCGATCGCTCACCTCGTGCCAGTTCAGCAGGGTCAGCAGGTTGCGCAGCAGCACGCCGACGAAGAGCACGCAGACGAACACCGGCAGCTCCAGGGCACTGCCCTTGAGGTAGAGGGAGAGCATCTCGCCCCCCTTCAGGCTGATGGCAATGAGGGCCAGGGTCTCGATCACGCTGAAGGTGGTGAGGGGGCGCTCCATGTCAGGCATCTCGAAGCCTTGGGGGGCGCCGTCACGGTTGTGCTCCTCGCCGGGCACCTGCACCTTCTTCACCAGGTAGCGGGCGACAGGCCCGCCGATCAGCCCCCCCAGCACCAGACCGAAGGTGGCGCAGGCGATGGCGAGCTCGGCGGCGGATTGCACGCCGTACTTCTCGGTGAAGATGGAGCCCCAGGCCGCGCCGGTACCGTGGCCGCCGGAGAGGGTGATGGAGCCGGCCAGCAGCCCCATGTGCGGGTCCAGACCGAGCAGGGTGGCGAGACCGACCCCCAGGCTGTTTTGCACCAGCAGTAGGCCGGTGACCACCACCAGGAAGGTGATCACCGCCTTGCCGCCGCGCTTGAGGCTGCCCAGATCCGCGGAGAGGCCGATGGAGGCGAAGAAGGCCAGCATCAGCGGGGTTTGCAGTGTGGTGTCAAATTGCAGTTCAAGTTGCATGGTGGAGCGCAGCAGCAGCAGCACCAGGGCGACCACCAGGCCGCCTGCCACCGGTTTGGGGATGTTGAAGGTACGCAGGGGGCCAATCCGGTTGACCAGCAGACGGCCGAGCAGCAGCACCAGGGTGGCGGCGACAAGGGTGGCGTAGGAATCAAGTTGTATCATGCGGTACTCCCATGTTGATCGGCTGTGTCTTTGGCGAGAAAGACTCACAGATTCAGCCGGGATAAAAACAGTGTGGCGCAGGCGCCAGTTCAAGAGGGGGCCACAGGCCCAGTCCCAGGAAAAAATGGGATCGATGCGAGCCCGATTTCATCAGGCATCCAGATGACATTCATGAAAAATCCGCCGGATAGTAGCAAAAATCACCGTTTATATCCATGTTCATCATATTAATGCTCAAAACAGTGCATTAACCTAGCATTTAACACTATGTCCTGGGTGTGCTCCGGCCCGCAACAATGACTGCTGTCATTTGCAGCGGCAGTCTCTATAATTCGCCAGTTTCCCGCCCATGAGCGGCACCGGAATAGGAAGTGAAGGAACCGGTTGAACCTTGAATTGTCTGCCGGTTGTCAGTCCAGAGAGAGGAGAGGGTGTGAAGAAGTCTATCTATATCGCCTACACGGGCGGCACCATAGGGATGCAGCGTTCCGACCACGGTTATGTGCCGATGGCGGGTTTCATGGAAGATTGTCTGGCCCGGATGCCCGAGTTCCACCGGCCCGAGATGCCGGATTATCATATCCACGAATATGCCCCCCTCATCGACTCCTCCGACATGACCCCGGCGGACTGGCAGCGCATCGCCGAGGACATTCGTGACAACTACGAGCAGTACGACGGCTTCGTGATCCTGCACGGCACCGACACCATGTCGTTCACCGCCTCGGCCCTCTCCTTCATGCTCGAAGATCTGCACAAGCCGGTCATCATCACCGGCTCCCAGATCCCGCTTGCCGAGCTGCGCTCCGACGGCCAGCAGAACCTGCTCAATGCCCTCTATATCGCGGCCAACTACCCGATCCACGAGGTCACGCTGTTTTTCAACAACCAGCTCTATCGCGGCAACCGCAGCAAGAAGGTGCACGCGGACGGCTTCCACGCCTTCGATTCACCGAACTACCCGCCGCTGCTCAATGCCGGCATCGCCATCTCCCTGGAAGCGGGGGAGCTGGGCGTGCCGTCCGAGCGGCCGCTGGTGCTGCACGACATCACCCCCCAGCCCATCGGCGTGGTGACCCTCTATCCGGGCATCTCGGCCGAGGTAATAGCCAACATACTGCAGCAACCGGTGCGGGCGCTGATCCTGCTCTCCTTCGGGGTGGGCAATGCGCCCCAGAACCCGGCCATGCTGGCGCTGCTCTCCGAGGCGTCGGCCCGGGGCGTCATCATAGTCAATCTGAGCCAGTGCCTGCACGGCAAGGTCAACATGGGGGGCTATGCCACCGGCAACGCCCTCTCCCGGGCCGGGGTCATCTCGGGCTTCGACATGACAGCCGAAGCTGCGCTCACCAAGCTGCACTTCCTGCTGAGCCAGGATCTGCCCGCCCCGCGCATCCGCGAGCTGATGCAGCAGTCCCTGCGTGGTGAGCTGACCCCCTGAGCATTGCCGCCCTCACCCTGGCCCTCTCCCAGGGGGAGAGGGGATAGAAGGCGCTGTTGTTGGCAGCGAGGCTTGCCATGGAGATGGTCGGCAGGTTGTCCACTCACTTTCCTCAGGCTGCGGACTTGCTCCCTTCTCCCCTGGCGGGAGAAGGGCTGGGGATGAGGGGGATATGTCACCCGGCAGAGCGCAGAAAAAGAGAGGGGAGCCATAATGGCTCCCCTCTTTGCTATGGCGTGCGAACCAGGGCTCGCGGCAAGGCTTAGTGACTGAGATCGATACGGACTATCTCTTCCTCATCGCGATACTGGCGCTTGAGCTCGCTCTTGCTCTTCATCACGATCTCGCCGTCGCGGCCTATGTTCATGTGCTCGGGATCGGCAAGGTGCATCGCCTGCCAGGCCATCACGGCCTGCAGCGAGGTGGCCTTCTGCTCCTCGGTGAGGGGCTGGCCGTCCGGCCACTTGCCCAGCTCGACCGCGGTCTTGAGCCGCTCGTACACTTCCTTGGGCATCTGCCCTATCACTTGTTGAAACGACATCGGCCTCTCCTTGCAAATTGAGCCATGAAGGGATCAGGTGGGCAGATCCTGGCGGACTATGCCGGTAGATCTTGGCGGACTACGCCGGCCATCTGCTCCATCACCCGCACTACCTGACAACTGTACCCGAACTCGTTGTCATACCACACATACAGCACGCAGTGATCCCCCTCGGCTATGGTGGCCTGGGAGTCCACTATGCCCGCGAAGCGGGAACCCACCATGTCGGAGGAGACCAGCTCTGTGCTGGCGCTGAAGTCGATCTGGCGGTGCAGGGCCGAGCTCAGTGCCATCTGCTGCAGATAGGCGTTGAGGCTCTCCCGATCCGTGCTTTGCTCCAGCGACAGGTTGATGATGGCGAGCGACACATTGGGGGTGGGCACCCGGATGGCGTTGCCGGTCAGCTTGCCCTTGAGCTCGGGCAGCGCCTTGGCCACCGCCTTGGCGGCGCCCGTGCTGGTCATCACCATGTTGAGGGCCGCGCTGCGACCGCGCCGCTCCCCCTTGTGATAGTTGTCGATCAGGTTCTGATCGTTGGTGTAGGAGTGCACCGTCTCCACGTGACCGTGGCGGATGCCGTACTTGTCCTGCATCACCTTGAGCACAGGGGTGATGGCGTTGGTGGTGCAGGAGGCGGCGGAGATGATCTTGTCATCCGGGCCTATTACTTCGTGGTTGACCCCGAACACCACGTTCTTCATCTCCCCCTTGCCGGGGGCGGTCAGCAGCACCCGGGCGGCGCCGCGCGCTTTGAGGTGCTCGGACAGACCCGCCTCGTCGCGCCAGACCCCGGTGTTGTCGACGATCAGCGCATTGTCGATACCATAGGCGGTGTAGTCGATGTCGGCCGGGCTGTTTGCGTAGATCACCTGGATGAAGGTGCCGTTGGCGATGATGGCGCTGCGCTCGTTATCCACCTCGATGGAGCCGTTGAAGGGGCCGTGCACCGAGTCGCGGCGCAGCAGGCTGGCACGCTTCTCCAGATCCCCCTCGCGGCCGCCACGCACGACTATGGCGCGCAGGCGCAGGGAGTTGGCGGCGCCGGTGCGCTCGATCAGCAGCCGGGCCAGCAGGCGGCCGATGCGGCCAAAGCCGTAGAGCACCACGTCGGTCGGTGCCGGCACGCTGCCCCGGTTCAGGGCCGGGGCCAGCCTGGCGCGCAAGTAGTCGTCTATGCCGGCTTCATCCTGGTGATCCTGCCAGTAACCCACCGCCAGCTTGCCGAGGTCCACTTCGGCGGCGGTCGGGTTCAGGGCGACCATGGCCTGGAGCAGGGGGAAGCTTTGCTGGATGGGGAGGGGAGTGCCCTGGTGGCGGCGAACGACCCGATGGGCCTTGAGGATGTCGATGGTGGAGGCGTTCTGCAGGGGGCGCCCGTAGACGGTGATTTCTATCCCTTGCTGGCGGTAGAGGCGACCAATCAAGGGCTGCATGGCTTCGGCGAGCTCCTGGCTCTCCTGCCACGCCTGCAAGTAGTGCTCGTGGGTCATTAACCAGATCCTTTATTTCACGTTGTTGAAGCAAGTTGCCTGGGCAAATTGAAATTCGTCGAATGCAGATCAGTGTAGGGCTGACGGTTTCGTTATATTATTCTGCAGTCGCGGCCTTATACGGCGCGCGCATTGTAATGGATATGTAGCCTGTTTGCTAGTTGGCGGTGGCCAGGGCGGGTTGCGATTGTTACCAACCAGATGTGAACCATGACCCTATTCTCACAGCGTCCGTTACTGCTCCCTCTCGCCTGTTGTCTGACGCTGATAGCCTGCGATGACGACAGGATCCACAACATTTGCTCCCAATATCCCGCCCTGTGCGCAGACCTGGTGGACGACGGCTGGTGTCGCCATGAGCGCAGCGATGTCATCCGCGCCCGCTACTACCTCCAGGAGGAGGGGACGGACAGGCAGAGGTACGAGCTGATGCGCGGCCTGGAGCGTTATCTGCAGTGCGCCGAACACTCCACCAACATCGAATACAAGCGGGCCCGGGAGCAGAAGAGCCCCAGGGTGGAGGGCATGCTGGCCGCCGGCACTCAGCTGGAGCTGCTGGATGCGCAGACCCGTGGCTCCCAGGATCCCTATCTGCTGCTGTGGCACTGGACCAACAACACCAATCCCGCGGCCCGTGCCAGCTTCCTGGCGCTGGAAGGCACCCCCGCCCTCGAGGAGCCTGAGTTGCAACTGGCCCTGGGGGGCATCTATGCCAAGAGCGAGCCCCAAAAGGCCATCGCCCTGATGCATCATGCCCTCTCCCTCTATGGGGAAGGGGACAAGGTGAACAGCCGGATCCTCACCGCCCTCAGCACCCTCTACATGGGGCAGAAGGCGTTTGATCAGGCCTATCTGTGGGGCAAGGTGAGCGAGTCATTCCAGGAGAGTCCCGAGGTCTCGTCCACCCGTCTCGGGATCTACCACGCCATCGGCAAGGCTCAGCAGGAGGGGCTGGACGAGCAGGCCGCCACCATAGTCGACGCGCTCAGAGCCGGGAGCTACCAGGCCCCATGATACCGCTGCCATCCGGCGCCCCCGAGTGGGCCCATGCCTTCGACATCCGCCTCGTCCATGGTCAGGTGCCCTGCGAGGGACGGGTGCTCGAGCGGACCACGGTCAGGGCCGTGGTGATGCGCGGGGATGAACTGCTGCTGGTGCATTCTCGCGTCAACGGGGATCTCATGTTCCCCGGCGGCGGCATAGAGGCGGGGGAGTGTCACCATACGGCCCTGGCCCGGGAGCTGCGGGAGGAGTGCGGCGCCGAGCTGGTGGCCGTGGGCCTGCGGCTCGGGCAGACCCGGGAGTTTCGCGCCGCCCGTGAGGCCGACTACGACGCTTACTGCATCCGCTCCTTCTACTATCTCTGCCAGGTGGGGGAAGCCTGGAGCGAGCCGCGCCCCCAGCCCTACGAGATACGGCTTGGCTTCACCCCGGGCTGGTTCGCACTGGAAGAGGCCCTGCAGACCAACAAGACCCAGCTGGCCGGCCCCTGCCCCCAGTGGACGGTGCGGGAGACGAGGGTGCTGGCCGAGCTGCAGCACTGGGTGGATACGGGCCTGCTGGGCTGACCGCCATGGAGTGCCGACAATAAAAAAACCGCCATTCGGCGGTTTTTTTATTGTCGCTGCCGGTCAGGGCACGCAGACCGGGCAGAAGGCGTAGGTGCCTTGCGGGTCATTGAAGCGGGTCAGCGGGTCCAGGCTGCGGTTCATCTCCACCAGCGCCTTGCCCAATCCTGCGGGCAGCCAGCTTTGCAGGTGCGGGGCCAGCGCCTGGGCGCTGCTGTCAAACAGCTCGCGCAGGAACTTGTCCCTTGCCGACTCTTCCGGTGCTATGGGGGTGACCTGCCAGCTCTTGAGGTTGGCAAGCTCGGCGGCGGCCTTGAGGGCGTCGTCCAGGTTGCCGAACTCGTCCACCAGCCCCAGCTCCTTGGCGTCCTGACCGGTCCAGACCCGGCCTTCGGCGGCTTTCTCCGCCTCTTCCGGGCTCAGGCCCCGGCCCTTGCCGACCAGACCGACGAAGCGCTGATAGGTGTCTTCCACGCTCAGCTGGATGGCCTGACCGACGTGTTCCGGCAGGGCCCGGGTCAGCCCGATCCCCACGAAGTCCGTGGTGCCGACGCCGTCGGTGTGCACTCCGTACTGGGAGAGCGCCTTGTCGATGGTGGCGAACATGCCGAACACCCCGATGGAGCCGGTGAGTGTGGTGGGGGAGGCGAAGATCTTGTCCGCATCGGCGGAGATCCAGTAACCCCCGGAGGCGGCGTAGCTGCCCATGGAGATGACCACCGGCTTGCCCGCCTGTTTCAGGGCCAGCAGCTCGGCGCGGATCTGCTCGGCGGCGAAGGCGCTGCCCCCCGGGCTGTCGACGCGCAGCACCACGGCTTTCACCTGATCGTCGCGGCGGGCCTCGGCCAGCAGCTCGGAGAGGCTGTCGCCGCCTATGGTGCCGGCCGGCTGGATCCCGTCCATGATGGCGCCGCTGGCGGTGATGAGGCCCACCTCATCCTTGCCGCTCTGGGGATATTGCTCGGGGATGGCGGCCAGATACTCTTTCAGGCCGACCCCTTTCCAGCCGTGATCCTCGCTCTCGCCCACCTCCTTGATGACCGCCTGGGTCATCTCGTCCCGGGTGGCGAGCTGATCCACCAGACCGTTGTCGAGGGCGTAGCTGGCGGCATTGCCACCGGCCTTGCGCAGCAGTTCGAGGAAGTGATCCTTGTTCGGTGCGACCGCATCGGGCTCTATCTCCCGCTGCTCGGCCACGTCGGAGACATAGGATTGCCACAGCTGATCCAGCCAGCGCTGGTTCGCCTCCTTGCTCTCGGGGGACATCTCGTCACGGGTATAGGGCTCGACGAAGGATTTGTAGGTGCCGACCTTGAACACATGGGGGGTGACGTTGAGCTTCTCCAGCGCCGACTTGAAGTAGGTCTGGTAGACCCCAAGGCCTTCGATCAGCACGGCGCCGCTCTGGTTGAGCAGCACGTGATCGGCATGGGCGGCGAGCAGGTAGGCGCCCTGGCTGTAGTAGTCGGCCATGGCGATGACCGGCTTGCCGCTCTCCTTGAATGCGTCTATGGCGCTCGTCACCTCCTGCAGCTTGGAGAGGCTGGCCCCCTGCAGTCCCTGGGGCTTGATCACCAGCGCCTTGATGCGATCGTCATCCTTGGCACTCTTGATGGCCCACAGCAGGTCGGAGAGCACGATTTCGCTCGGCTGATCGTCGCTCTTCTCCATCTGCCGCAGCAGTTGCACCGTCGGATCGGTCTGGGTGCGTTGTTCCACCAGCACGCCGGCGAGATTGAGGGTGAGGGCGCCCTCTATGGGGGTGCCGGGTGTCTCGCTCTGGTTGAGGCTGAAGGCGATGACCAGCACGACGACGAGAAACAGCAGATTGACCAGCATCAAGCGGGTAAAGTTGAGCAGACGCCAGAGGCTGCGAAACAGCCACCCCAGACCTTTGAAAATAGACATAGCCGTGCTAACGCCCTGTTAATGGGTAGAGAAGGGCATTATTAACCAGTTGACCCGCCAATTGCCATTTTCCCTTGGCCGCGATCGCACCCCCTGGCTTCGGGACACGGCTGTTCGCTGAAAAAATGTCCAAACATTTGTTTGAAAAAGGATTTTCGATTCTTTACTCTAGCCTCAGTTTGATAACAAAAAATTAACTGGAGGCCCTGTGAGCCGCTACCCCACCCTGCTGACCCCGCTCGACCCTGGTGTTACCCCGATCAAGAACCGGGTCTTGCATATGGATTCCTGCGTGCTGGCCTCGAAAAGGAGTTCATCATGAGCCTGTATCCAACGCTGCTGACTCCCCTGGATCTCGGCTTTACCCAGCTCAAGAACCGGGTATTGATGGGTTCCATGCACACCGGTCTCGAGGAGGAGAAGGGGGGCTTTGACAAGCTGGCCGCCTTCTACGCCGAGCGCGCCCGCGGCGGTGTCGCCCTCATCGTCACCGGCGGCATAGCCCCCAACCTGCGGGGGCGCCTGGTGCCCCATGGCTCGCAGCTCAGCTTCCCCTGGCAGGTCGCCAAGCACAAGAAGGTGACCGGCGCCGTGCATCAGGAGGGGGGCAAGATAGCACTGCAGATCCTCCATGCCGGTCGCTATGCCTATCATCCGTTCAGCCTGGCGCCGAGTGCCATCCGGGCTCCCATCTCTCCGTTCAAGCCGCGGGCCATGAGCGAGCGGCAGATCCGCGGCACCATCAGGGACTTTGCCTCGACCGCGGCACTGGCCAAGGCGGCGGGCTATGACGGTGTCGAGGTGATGGGGTCGGAAGGCTATCTCATCAACCAGTTCATCTGCGAGCGCACCAACCAGCGCAGCGACGGCTGGGGCGGCAGCAGCGAAAACCGCATGCGTTTCCCGCTGGAAATCGTGCGGGCCATTCGCGAGCGGGTCGGCAGCGACTTCATCATCATCTTCCGTCTCTCCATGCTGGATCTGGTGGAGAAGGGCTCCTCCCTGGAGGAGGTGATAGCGCTCGGGAAGGCGCTGGAGCAAGCCGGGGTGAGCCTCATCAACACCGGCATCGGCTGGCACGAGGCGCGCATCCCCACCATAGCCACCAGCGTGCCACGCGGTGCCTTCAGCTGGGTGACCGCCGAGCTGAAAAAGCACCTCACAGTGCCGCTTATCACCACCAACCGCATCAACACCCCCGAGGTGGCCGAGCGCATCCTGGCGCAGGGGGAGGCGGATATGGTCTCCATGGCGCGCCCCTTCCTGGCCGACCCCGAGTTCGTCATCAAGGCCGCCGAGAACCGGGCGGACGAGATCAACACTTGCATCGCCTGCAACCAGGCCTGCCTGGATCACGTGTTCAAGCAGAAGCGTGCCTCCTGCCTGGTCAATCCCAGGGCCTGTTTCGAGACCGAGCTGACGTTTGGCCGGGTGCCGCAGCCCAAGAAGCTGGCGGTGGTGGGGGCCGGGCCGGCCGGGCTGGCGTTCGCCTGCTACGCCGCCGAGCGCGGCCATCAGGTGAGCCTGTTCGATCAGGCGCCGACCATAGGCGGCCAGTTCAACTTCGCCAAGCAGATCCCGGGCAAGGAGGAGTTTCACGAGACCCTGCGCTACTTCGCCAGGCGGCTGGAGAAGTGTGGCGTCGAGCTCTATCTCGGCCAGCGCCAGAGCGCCGAGAGCCTGCTTGGCGGCGGTTTTGACGAGGTGATCCTCGCTACCGGCATACGTCCTCGCACCCCCAACATTCCCGGCATCGATCACCCCAAGGTGCTGAGTTACCTCGACGTGCTGCGCGATGGCAAGCCGGTGGGCGACAAGGTGGCGGTGATCGGGGCCGGCGGTATCGGCTTCGACGTGGCCGAATTTCTGGTGGAGAAAAAGTCGGAGGGGAGCGCGGATCATCATCGCGATCACTGGCTCAGGGAGTGGGGCATCGACAAGAGCCTCGGCGAGCGCGGCGGTCTGATGACGCCTGTGATCGACGCGCCCGAGCGCCAGATCTGGCTGCTCCAGCGCAAGGAGAGCAAGGTGGGGGATGGCCTCGGCAAGACCACAGGCTGGATCCACCGCACCGTATTGAAGAACCGCAAGGTGCAGATGCTCTCCGGCGTGCAGTACCTGCGCATTGACGACGAGGGGCTGCACATCCAGGTGGGGGAAGCCAGACAGTGCCTGCCGGTGGATCAGGTGATCATCTGCGCCGGACAGGAGCCCCTACGGGAGCTGCAGGCCGGCCTGCAGGCGGCGGGCAAGCCGGTGCACATCATAGGCGGTGCCGACGTGGCGGCGGAGCTGGATGCCAAGCGCGCCATCCGCCAGGGGGCCGAGCTGGCGTCCGTCATCTGAGCCGGCTCATCGCGTAGGAAAGGGACCCATGGGTCCCTTTTTTTATGGCTCACCCCGGCCCGGGCAGTTTCACCGGGGACGGTATTGTTGTATTTGTGGTATTCAAACGTTCTCTGTTTGTATCCATTGCATGGTCGAATGCCATTGGGGCTGGGCGCAGATGGGAAGCCGATGGGAAGATCGGCCAGATCCCGGCGAGCCCCGGAAGCGGGCAATGGGCGCCGTCTATCAATAGGAACTCTCTGTCGGGTGCCGGATGCACCTGGGATCGGTAAAGGAAACCCAGCAAATGAGCCTAGCTACATCACGGATACCCACTCAGGGGGCTGTTCATCGCTTGAGTGCCATCGCCTTGGGCATGGCGATGCCCCTGCACGGCACCACCGCCAGCGCCGACCCTGCGGGACGGCTCATTTTTCTCGGCTGGACCGCCGATCAACAACATTCCGTCTGGCTCTCCGCCATCTCCCCCGGCCAGTTCGAGGTCGAATCTGCCAAGCAGAGCCAGATCTATGACAGCTGGCGGCAGGATCACAAGGGGCTGCACCTGACCGTCTCGCCGGAGGCGCAGAACGGGGGCACGCACAAGCTGTATGCCTATGTCGATTCAAACGGCAAGCGGGTCCTGCTCGACACAGATAACCAGCAACCCGGTCATTTCACCTTCCCGGACCATTTCACTCCGCCTGATCGGCCCTCACGGCCGACTTCGCCACCCCAGGGGTTGATGCCGACTCTGCCGGGTGGTGTGCAGCCGCCGGTCGGCACTCTGCCACCCCAGGGGGTGATGCCGACTCTGCCGGGAGGCGTGCGACCACCGGTCGGCACCCTGCCACCCCAGGGGATGATGCCGACCCGTCCTCCCCTCGGCGGCATCAACCGACCCGGTGGTGTGCAGCCGCCGGTCGGCACTCTGCCGCCGCAAGGGGTGATGCCGACTCTGCCGGGAGGCGTGCGACCACCGGTCGGTACTCTGCCGCCGCAAGGGGTGATGCCGACTCTGCCGGGTGGTGTGCGACCACCGGTCGGCACCCTGCCACCCCAGGGGATGATGCCGACCCGTCCTCCCCTCGGCGGCATCAACCGACCCGGTGGCGTGCAGCCGCCAATCGGTACTCTGCCGCCGCAAGGGGTGATGCCGACTCTGCCGGGAGGCGTGCGACCACCGGTCGGTACTCTGCCGCCGCAAGGGGTGATGCCGACCCTGCCGGGTGGCGTGCGACCACCGGTCGGCACTCTGCCGCCGCAAGGGGTGATGCCGACTCTGCCCGGTGGCGTGCAATCACCGGCGGGCACTTTGCCACCGCAAGGGGTAATGCCGACTCGCCCACCGCTGGGGGAGAGGCCCTTCATCACTCTGCCGGGGACGGTCGAGCCTCCAGTTGCGTTGCCAGGCAGGGTGACAGCGGGTCAGCAGGCGAGTGAACGCGCCCTGAACGAGAGGACGCTGTGCGTGATGGCCGAGGAACGGGATCAGTTGCCCCAGGAGCTGCGAGATCGGTATCCCGATTGCCCCTTCACCCGTGTCGAGCTGGCGGGGGGCCAGGTGGCCAGCCAGACCCAGCCTGCCCCCTTGCCGGAGGGACGGAGCTGGAACCTGTGGGTGGACGAGGTCTATTACGACATCTCGGATCACCGCGAGGGGTTGGACATGTCGGGCTCGACCAATGTGTTCAGCCTGGGGGCGGATACCCGGCTCGACAACGATCTCATCCTCGGCATCAGCGTCGCCCGGGTCGACAGCAAGGTGGACTCCTTCAATGGCAGCATGCGGCTGTCCGCCGGTGGTTACAACCTAAGCCCTTATCTGGCGTACCCGGTATCGGCCAGCTGGATGCTGGATGGCAGCCTGGTGTATGGCTGGATGGATAACAATCAGGACCTCCTGTTCCTCTCCGGTGATTATGGCTCTACCTCCGTTGGCGGCAGCCTGGGGGCCACCGGTCAGTACTTCTGGGAAGCGACCTCGGTGCGACCGCGGCTGGCCATCAACTACAGCCACAGCCGCAGCGACGGCTATCGGATGGAGGGGGATTACCAGGGGCTGGCACTGAGGCTGAATCGGGACAGCGACAGTTACAACCAGGGCAACATGACGGGAACGGTCGAATTCAGCCGTGTCTATTACACCAGCAAAGGCCTGCCTCTGATGCCTTATGGGGAGCTGGGGCTGGATTATGGCTTTGAGCGGCCGAACGATGGCTATATCCTGACGGGTGATCTCAGCTCGGCCCGCACCGAACCGCTCAGCGGCACTGTGCGACTGGGGATGCGCACCCTGATTGGCGGCGAGGCCACCCTGACCACCAGTGCCGGATACACCAGCATTGGGCAGAATGGACTCAACATCTGGGAGTGGCGCATCAACCTGTCCAAGCCGTTCTGACCCCTATCGACAGGGCGGCTCATCGCCCTCATGACCTAGAAGGAGCATCGAATGGATGCACTGACACTGCTGCTCAATCGCCACTCCTGTGGCCGTCTGACCACCCCGGCCCCGAGTGGCGAGGTGCTCGACAATATTCTGAAGGCCGGCCTGCGGGCACCAGATCACGGCACCCTGACACCCTGGCAGTTCATCCTGTTTGAAGGGGAGGGGCGCGAGCGTCTGGGGGCCCTGCTGGCGGACGCCGCTCGCGCCCGCGGCGAGGACGACGAGAGCATCAAGAAGTGCAGTGAGGCGCCCCTGCGAGCGCCCCTGGTGGTGGCCGTCGCGACCCGCTATCAGGCACACCCCAAGGTACCTAAGCTGGAGCAGGAGCTCTCCGCCGGCTGCGCCCTGATGGCGATGCAGATGGCGGCCCAGGCACAGGGGTTCAACGGCATCTGGCGCTCCGGCTGGTTCATCTTCGACGAGGGGATCAATCAGGGACTGGGGCTGGCACCGGACGATCAACTGGTGGGCTTCCTCTACCTGGGCACCCCCATGCTGGAGGCGCGCAAGCTGCGGGAGTTACCTGTTGCTGACTTCGTCCGTCGCTTCTGAGTCGAAGATAGTGCAGAAAAGCCCTGATTATTCAGGACTTTTTTATTTCCCCCCAAATGGCGTCAGGCTGTACTGATAAATGGAAACTTGCCAAGGGGGAGTTCGGGCTTGCCTGGGAATTTTTTGAATAGTGAGAGGCTGTTCTCAATCCTGGTTGATTACCCTATGTAAAACGTTTGCGCCCCGTTATTATCCCACTGCCAGTTTAGAAGGTGACCCCTTCTAATTTTCTGCGATGAGAGTCGCAATTCCGTAGCACCTTTTTACAGCCCAGCGTCGTCATGACATTGGGCTTTATTTTTATGGGCGGTTTTCTGCGCCAGCACCACGGCGTCTGTGGGCGGCATCTTTTTACAGTCTCTCCGGGCCTTGGTGACATAGGGCTGTACGTTTATGGGCCCCTACCTCCCGGTCACTGGCATCTAGCCCCTGGCGGGCAGGATGCGGGCAGGATTGCCCACCACCCGGGCTCCGGCCGGGACGTCTCTGGTCACTACGGCCCCCGCGCCGACGATGGCCTCCCGCCCTATGGTGATCCCCGGCAGCAGTATGGCGCCACCGCCGATCCAGACCCTGTCTTCTATGGTGACCGGCAGCGCCGTCTCTACCCCCAGGATGCGCTCATCGGCGTCCAGGGCGTGGGCGGCGGTATAGATCTGTACGTTCGGCCCTATCATGACGTCGGCGCCGATGCGAATGGGGGCGTTGTCCAGCAGGGTGGCCCCCATGTTGATGTAGCTGCGCTCGCCAAGGTGGATGTGGCGGCCATAGGTGCAGTAGAGGGGCGGGCAGATAAAGGCCCCCTCCGCCAGCTCGCCGACGATCTCGCTGAGCAGGACCCCTTGCTCCTCCTCGTCGCTGCGATTGAAGTGGCGATAGCGGCGCGCCGTCTCCCGGCGCAGGAGATCCAGCTCGGGGGCCATGCAGTTGTAAGGTTGACTGGCGATCATCTTTTCGTATTCGGTCATGGCTGGGCCTCAATGGGGTGGAGGAGGAGAGCATAAGCCATCGAGGGGGATAGAAGCGTGAAGCTCTCCCCAGAGTGGACAGAAGGGTGCGCAGCTGGCGCCGGGAAACGACAAGGGCACCCTGGGGTGCCCTTGTTGGTCTGCATAGCAGGATAACGCTCTCTATCAGCCGTGCTTGCGGCCTGAGAGACGGCACCACTCTTCCTTCACTGCGGTCGGGTCCATGTCGAACCACTGGCCGTAGATGGTCTCCAGCTCCGGGGCCTGGCTCTCCAGCACGCCGGAGAGCGCCATCAGGCTGCCGGGCTTGCCGTGGCCGGCGATGAGCGGCGCCAGCTCCCGCAGTGGGCCGGCGAGGATGTTGGCGACGACGACGTCCGCCTCGACGTCTTGCGGCTGGTCGGCCGGCAGGTAGAGCTCGATCTGGCCGGCGACGCCGTTGCGCTCGGCGTTGTCATGGCTGGCCTGGATGGCCTGCGGGTCTATGTCGATGCCGATGACACGGGCGGCGCCGAGTTTGAGGGCGGCGATGCCGAGGATGCCGGATCCGCACCCGAAGTCGACCACCGTCTTGCCGGCCAGATCCAGCCCGTCCAGCCACTGCAGGCAGAGCGCCGTGGTGGGGTGGGTGCCGGTACCGAAGGCCAGGCCCGGATCCAGCATGACGTTGACCGCATCGGGATTCGGCACGTCGCGCCAGCTCGGGCAGATCCAGAGGCGCTCGCCGAACTGCATGGGGTGGAAGTGATCCATCCACTCGCGCACCCAGTCCTTGTCCTCCAGCTGCTCGACCTTGTAGCCGACGTCTTCCCCGAAGATCTGCTGGAAGAAGGCGATGGTGGGAGCCGGGTCGGTTTCGGCATCGAACAGCCCCATCACCTCGGTCTCGCCCCAGAGCGGCGTTTCACCAGGCAGTGGCTCGTAGACGGGCACATCCTGGGCATCCATAAAGGTCACCGCCTGGGCTCCACGCCCCAGCAGCATGTTGCTCACCTTGTCCGCGGTCTTGGCGGTGGCGTTGATTCGAATTTGTATCCAGGGCATGGGGTCGACTCTTCATAAATGTGAAACCGCGGGATTCTATCATCATGGGCCTGTGCTGTCGTGGTTTGCCCATGATGGGATGGGGAAGGAAGGCAACTCTGCCAAGTTGGCACGGTTAATGTATTCCTTACTGGGTGACGGGAAGCAACTTGTTCCCGCTGAATGCTTTGCTCTATGAAGTTCCGTCATCTTTTTCAGCCACCTTCGGGTGGCTTTTTTTATGCCGGCGCGCTGAAAAACGGTCATTTTGCGGGTAAAAGCAGACATTGGCACGCAATCTGCAAAGTTCCACATGTCCTGCATAAGGATATGTGTGTGATTGTTACCCCAACGTTCAGGTTTTGAGGGCCATCCCGGCGGGATGGCCTCTTTTTTATGGTTTTTTCGGGGGAAGGGTCCGTCAGGAGCCCAGATCGGCTGCGGGGCTGTGCACTCTTGGGGCTTGTCACTGGTGATCTCACCCCATGATGGTGCATTTTTTACCTATAAGGGAATAGATCGCATGGCTGCGGGGCTCCCTAGCGGCAAGGGCCTCAGCTGGCGAAGCCGCTCATGTCGATCACCAGCTTGCCCACCATGCGGCCCGCCTCCAGCTCGCGATGGGCCTGTGCCAGGCTGGCCGGAGTCAGTTCGGGCAGGGTGCGAGTGAGCGTGCTCTTGAGCACCCCTTGGTCCAGCAGGGCGGCGACCCGGCCGAGCAGCTGGTGCTGCTCGATCATGTCCGGGGTCTGGAACAGGGAGCGGGTAAACATGAACTCCTGGCAGAAGGTGACGCTCTTGGTCTTGAGCAGGCCCAGATCCCAGGGCTCGCTGGATTCGGCAATGGTGCAGATGTGACCGAAGGGGCGAATGAGGCTCGCCATGGCGGCCCAGTGCTGCTCGGTGGCATTGGTGCAGAAGATGGCATCGAGCTGGCTGATGCCAAGGCCGGCCAGCTCTTCCTGCAGGTTGTGATGACTCACGACCTGGTGGGCGCCCATGGCCAGGCACCAGTCACGGGTTTCAGGCCGGGAGGCGGTGGCGATCACCTCCATCCCGGTGAGCTGGCGGGCCAGCTGGATGGCGATGGAGCCGACGCCGCCGGCGCCACCGATGACAAGCAGTCGCCCGGTACTTTCGCGGTTGAGGCCGATGCGCTCGAACAGGGTCTCCCAGGCGGTGATGGCGGTCAGGGGCAGGGCGGCGGCTTCCAGGTCGCTCAGGGTCTTGGGGGCGAGGGCGGCGATGCGCTCGTCCACCAGTTGCAGGGCGCTGTTGCTGCCGGGGCGGCTGATGTCGCCGGCATACCAGACCCTGTCCCCCGCCTTGAACAGGGTCACCTCGTGGCCCACGGCCACCACTTCCCCCACGGCATCCCAGCCCAGCACCCGAGGATTGCTCTCTACCTTGGCCTTGGGGGCGCGCACCTTGGTGTCCACCGGGTTGACCGAGGTTGCCGTTACTTTCACCAGCAGATCCCGTGGGCCCGGGGTCGGATCCGGCAGCTCGGTCTCGATGAAGCAGTGGGGGTGATCGCTTGGCAGATAATGGGTGAGGGCGATGGCTTTCATGGCAGTTCCTTTCAAATCGCTATGAGTGGGATTGCCAGAGAGTCTAGTCTGGTTGATTATTCCGATTAAGATAGATAATCGGGACAGACTGTTTGTATATATGAACAATGTCGAACTGGAGTTGATGGGGCTGTTCGCCACCGTGGTGGAGCAGGGCAGTTTTACCGGGGCGGCCGAGGTGCTCGGCATGCCCAAGTCCTCGGTGAGCCAGAAGATCTCGCGCCTCGAGTCACGGCTCGGGGTGCGGCTGTTGCAGCGCACCACCCGCAGGCTCAGCCTGACCCCCCAGGGGGAGGTCTATGTGGAGCATTGCCAGGCCCTGCTGGCCCTGGCGAGAAGCGCCAATCTGGCCATGGCCAGGTTGCGATCGGCCCCGGCGGGCCGGGTGCGGATCACCGCCCCCGAGGCGACCGGTACCCTGCTGCTTGGCCGGATCCTGGCCGAGTTTCGCGCCCTCTACCCCGAGGTGGTGCTGGAGTTGACCTTGAGTGACGAGCAACTGGATCTGGTGGGGGAGGGCTACGATCTGGCGCTGCGGGCGGCGCCGCTCAAAGATTCCAGCCTCATCTGCCGGCGTATCGGCCAGGTGGCGCGTCACCTGGTGGCGGCCCCGGGTTATCTGGCGAGCCAGGGCACGCCGCAACAGCTGGCGGAGCTGGGGGGGCATGCCTGCCTGGTGCATGGGGCGCTGCTGGTGTGGCCACTGCAGGAGGGGGGCTGGCGACCGCAGGGGGCCTGCCTCAGCAACAGCTTGCTGGCGCTGAGGGAGCTGGCGCTTCACGAAGGGGGGATCGCCCTGTTGCCGGATCACGTCTGCCGGGACGATCTGGCGGCGGGGCGCCTGCTGAAGGTGCTGCCGGATCACCCCATCCCCCCCAATCCCTTCTATCTCATCTATCCGAGCCGCGAACACCTGGCCCCCGCCCTGCGCAGCCTGATGGACTTCGTCGCCGAGCGGCTGCCCTTCGCCTGATCAGCGGTGCTGGCTGAGGGGGGCCTGGCCGGGCTCGAGGCCGAGGGGGACCGACTGGCGCTCTGCCAGCATGCGGATCTGCCCCTCGATGAGGCCGGCGTTGGGGCCCAGTACCAGCACTAGCTGATGCTCGTTGAGCTGGATCCAGGAGAGGCAGCCGAGCCTGGCCAGGCGGGACTGATCCACCAGCGCCATCTCCCTCACCCGCAGGCTGAGGCGCGTCAGGCAGACGCTCATGGCCTGCAGGTTGTCCATGCCCCCCAGCATCTTGAGGTACTGGATGGCCAGCATCTGGGGATCTGTGGGGGCCACTGTCGCGAGCTGGGGCAGATCCTCGGCGATGGGCTTGCTCGGCAGGCTGAGGGGGGCGTATTCAAGCAGCCGGGAGAAGACCAGGGCATAGATGACGAAGAACAGGATGCCGAGGGGAATGAGCCAGAAACTGTGCTCGCCGGCGCCATAGCTGAGCACCAGATCCAGCAGCCCGGCGGAGAAGTAACTGCCCACCTGAATGCCGAGTCCGCTGCAGATGGCCAGCGACAGCCCGGTCAGCAGGGCATGGGCCAGGAACAGCCAGGGGGCGGTGAAGGCGAACAGGAATTCGATGGGTTCGGTGATCCCCACCAGGGCCGAGGTGAGCGCCAGGGTGAGCAGCAAGCCCCCCTGTGGCAGGCGTCGCATCCGCTGGCGATGGAGCCAGATGGCAAAGCAGGCGCCGGGCAGGCCGAACATGATGACCGGATAGAGACCCGCCACATAGCCCTCGTGCAGCGGCTGGGCGGCGGAGAGCGCCTGCAGGTTGCTCTCCCCCAGCCCCATGAGGCTGCCCAGCACCTGGTGCAGGCCGAGGGGGATCAGCAGCCGGTTCAGCACGCCGTAGCAGAAGGCGCCAAACGGCGTGGTGAGCAGGTCGGAGGCGAGCAGGGTGATGCCTTGCTCCAGCAGGGGCCAGAGCAGGGCCAGGGGCACGACCAGCAGCAGGCTGGCCAGGGCCGATAGCAGCAGGCCGGGCAGCTCCTCCTGCAGCGGCCGCAGCCAGCCGGGGAGGGAGAGGCTGCGGGTCCAGGAGCAGACCATGGCGGTGGTCAGGCCCGCCAGCAGGCCGCAGATCATGTCCGCATGCAGGCCGGGCTGCAGGGTGGCGAGCGCCGAGCTCAGCAGCAGGAAGTTGACCGCGCCGGCCAGGGCCTGCGCCCCTTGCCCCTGTCGGCTCAGCCCGAAAGCGATGGCCACCGCATAGATGAGCGGCATCTGGCTGAAGAGGGCGCGTCCGGCCAGGGAGAGCACCGCCAGATCCAGCACGTCCGGCTGGCCGAGCCGATAGAGCAGGGCCGCCAGCGGCAGAATGGAGACGGGCAGCAACAGGGCATAACCGAGCCGTTGCAGGGACTGGGTCAGGATCTTTCTGGCGTTCTGGACTGGCATAAGGGCGCGGCATTTTGTGACGTGGCGCACATTTTACCCACTCGCACCCATTTGGGAATAGGTGCGAGTCCCTTTATTGGCCCCTTTCTTATTTCTGATCAAACAATCGGCGAACCGACTGATCCGGGGCCGGGGTCAGCAGGCTGACCAGGATGAAGGCCGCAAGGCCGAGCGCCAGGCTCGGCACTATGGCGTGCAGGCCGGCCAGCTTGATCCCCCACTGACTCAAGACCCCGTAGCAGACAATGCCTGACACCATGCTGGCCAGGGCCCCGGGGCCATTGGCCCGCGACCAGTAGAGGCCGAGCACCAGGGGCCAGAGGAAGACCGCCTGCAGGCCGCCGAAGGCGAGCAGGTTGAGCCAGATGATCATCTCGGGGGGCTGCAGCGCCGCCAGCAGCACTAGCGTGCCGAGGATCAGGGTGCAGAGCAGGGAGAGCCGTGGAATGCGCACCTCCAGCTTCTCTTGGCGAGGATTGAGGTAGTTGAGGTAGAGATCCTTGACCAGGGTCGCCGAGGCCTGGATCAGCTGGGAGTCGATGGTAGACATGATGGCCGCCATGGGGGCCGCCAGGAAGACCCCGGCCAGCCAGGGGGGCAGCACCTCCATCATCAGGGAGGGCATGATCTTGTCCGGGCTGTCCATGCCGGGCAGGATGGCGCGGCCCAGGGCACCGGCGAGGTGCATGCCCAGCATCAGCAGGGCGCTGACCACGGTACCGATGAGGATGCCTCTGTGCAGCGCCTTGCTGTCGCGGTAGCCGAAGCAGCGCAGGGCCGAGTGGGGCAGCCCCACCACACCGACGCAGACCAGGATCCAGAAGCTGAGCATGAAGGGCTGGGTCAGCATGTCGCCGGCACCGGTCGGGCTCACCAGCTTGGGATCGATCACCTTGAGCTGGTGGATGAGGTTCGGCAGGCCGTCACCGGCAATCAGGATCCCCGCCAGCAGGGCCCCTGTGCCGATCAGCATGATGATGCCCTGCAGGGCATCCGTCATCACCACCGCGCGAAAGCCGCCGATCACCGTGTAGAGCAGCACGCAGCTGGCAAACAGGAAGAGCCCCTGCTGGTAGCTGAGGCCGGTGGCGGTCTCCAGCAGGCGGGCGCCGCCGATGAACTGCACCACCATGGTCGCGATGAAGGCGAGGATGATGGTCACCGAGCCCAGCACCACCACCCACTTGCTGCGGTAGCGGGCCCACAGCATGTCGTTGATGGTCACCGCATTGACCCGGCGGGCTATGATGGCGAACTTCTTGCCAAGCACCCCCAGGGTGAGCCAGACGGTGGGCAGCTGGATCATCGCCAGCAGCACCCAGCCCAGGCCTATCTTGTAGGCGGCACCCGGCCCGCCGATGAAGGAGGAGGCCGAGGTGTAAGTGGCCACCAGCGTCATGGCCAGCACCAGGCCGCCCATGCTGCGGTTGCCGATGAAGTACTCCTGCACGAAGTCACCCCCGGCGCGGTGGCGACCGGCCCAGAAGCCGACCCCCAGCACCAGCATCAGATAGACGAAGAGCGGCAGCATTAACTCAAGATTCATGGGGTGACTCCTGGGGGGCCAGCGGGACCTCGGTAAACCGGGGATCCATCATGGGTTCAGTACGCGGCTCAGGAGTCATGAGGGGGCTCCTCGGTGTCCAGAGGAATGTCGACGAACAGACGATCCACCATGAGCGCACACAGGCCGATGAACAGCAGTGGCATCAGCATGCAGCTGAGCAGGAACCAGAGCGGCATATCCCAGAGTTCCAGCTCTTCCGGGATGAAGTAAGCGGTGCCATACCAGGCAACGAAATAGAGCAGGGTCAGCAGCAGGCAGAGGGCTGCTTCCCGACGGGCGAGCGCGAAACGATTCACCTTGGCCTCCGACAATTTTGAGGGGCGCAAGGATAACAAAAAAGGGCCATGTCGCCATGGCCCTTTTTCAATTGTCGATCCCGATGGATCGGGCAATCGCTCGCTAAATGTGGATCTCTTACAGACCCAGCTTCTTGTGCAGGTAGTGGTTGTTTGTGCTACCACCGTGCGCCAGGTTGCAGGGTCCCGAGACCTCTTACAGACCCAGCTTCTTGTGCAGATAGTGGATGTTGGTACCACCGTGCTGGAAGTTCTCGTCCTTCATGATCTCTTTTTGCAGGGCGATGTTGGTCTTGATCCCTTCCACCACCAGCTCGTCGAGAGAGTGACGCATGCGGGCGATGGCGATGTCACGGTTCTCGCCGTAACAGATCAGCTTGCCGATCATGGAGTCGTAGTAGGGCGGCACCTTGTAACCCGCATAGATGTGGGATTCCCAGCGCACGCCCAGACCACCCGGCGCGTGGAAGCGCTGGATGAGACCAGGAGACGGCATGAAGGTGGCCGGATCCTCGGCATTGATCCGGCACTCGATGGCATGGCCACGGAGACGGATGTCCTGCTGGGTGATCGACAGGGGCTGGCCGGCGGCGATGCGCAGCTGCTCCTTGATGAGATCCACGCCGGTGACCATCTCGGTGACCGGGTGCTCGACCTGGATCCGGGTGTTCATCTCGATGAAGTAGAACTCGCCGTTCTCGTACAGGAACTCGAAGGTGCCCGCACCGCGGTAGCCGATCTCGAGGCAGGCGCGCACGCAGCGCTCACCGATGAACTTGCGCATCTCTTCGGTGATGCCGGGTGCCGGCGCCTCTTCCACCACCTTCTGGTGACGACGCTGCATGGAGCAGTCCCGCTCACCCAGGTAGAGGGCGGTGCCCTGGCCGTCTGCCAGCACCTGGATCTCGATGTGGCGCGGGTTCTCCAGGTATTTCTCCATGTAGACCATGTCGTTCTTGAAGAACTGGCCCGCTTCGGATTTGGTCAGGGCGATGGCGGCGGCCAGCTCCGACTCGTTGCGCACCACGCGCATGCCACGACCACCACCGCCACCGGCGGCCTTGATGATCACGGGGTAGCCGATCCGCTTGGCGATGGTGGCGTTGCGCTTGGCATCGTTGTCCACCGGGCCGTCGGAGCCGGGTACGCAGGGGACGCCCGCCTTCTTCATGGCTTCGATGGCGGAAACCTTGTCACCCATCAGGCGAATGGTCTCGGCGCGCGGGCCGATGAAGATGAAGCCGGATTTCTCGACCACTTCGGCGAAGTCGGCGTTCTCGGAGAGGAAGCCGTAGCCCGGGTGGATGGCGACGGCACCGGTCACCTCGGCGGCGGCTATGATGGCCGGCACGTTGAGGTAGGACTCACCGCTGGCGGGCTTGCCGATACAGATGGTTTCGTCGGCCAGGAGCACATGCTTGAGCTCCCGATCGGCAGTGGAGTGAACGGCCACTGTCTTGATCCCGAGCTCTTTGCAGGCGCGCAGGATCCGCAGGGCAATTTCACCGCGGTTGGCGATGACTACTTTGTCCAACATGGGTGGCGTCTTCCCTTATTCGATGATGAACAGCGGCTCGTCAAATTCGACGGCCTGACCATTTTCAACCAGGATCGCTTTGATCACACCGGCCTTGTCAGACTCGATTTGGTTCATCATTTTCATGGCTTCGACGATGCACAGGGTGTCGCCGACATTGACGTGCTGACCGACTTCCACGAACGGCTTGGCTTCCGGGCTGGAGGAGCGGTAGAAGGAGCCCACCATGGGGGAGCGCATCAGATGGCCACTCGGGGCGGCATCGGCAGCAGGGGCGGCGGCCGGAGCGGCAGCGGCGACCGGGGCGGCGGCTTGTTGAACCTGTGCCGGCTGCATCATCATCTGCGGGGCAACGCTAACCTGGCCGGAGAAATTACGGCTGATGCGAACGGACTCTTCCCCTTCGGAGATTTCCAGCTCGGCGATGCCGGACTCTTCAACCAGTTCAATCAGCTTCTTGATTTTGCGGATATCCATTAGCATTCTCTTTCTTCTTTATCTGATCAGTGATTATCAAGCCGCGCGCAACTGATGCACGGCCGCGGTTAAAGCGAATTGGTAGCCATCGGCACCCAGCCCACAAATGACCCCCTTGGCGACATCAGACAGATAGGAGTGATGGCGGAAGGGTTCCCTGGCATGCACGTTTGACAGGTGAACCTCGATAAAGGGGATGGCCACGCCCAGCAGGGCATCGCGCAGGGCGACGCTGGTGTGGGTGAAGGCGGCCGGGTTGATGATGATAAAATCCACCTGGCCCATGGCCTGATGAATGCGGCCGACCAACTCATGTTCGGCATTGGATTGCAGGTGTTCCAGGGTGACACCGAGTTCGTTGGCGCTTTGCTGCAGATCGGCGACGATCTCATCGAGCGTCTTGCTGCCGTAGATTCCCGGCTCCCGCTTGCCCAGCAGATTCAGGTTGGGACCGTTGAGCAGGAGGATTCGGTGATGTTGCGACATATTGAGTACATCCTCGATGATTATGCTGCTATCTATCAGCTATCTGTGGACCACCAAAAATCTAGCCACTTTCTGCACAATTCGGTGTGCCCTGGCACACAGATTTCGCAATTATATTGATTTCGTGAAAATTAGCAGCATTTTACTGGTCTAATCTCTACATCTGGCCATTTATTGAGCATGGTGGCGCCCGGAGCCGCTCTGCCGCAGCATCCACCTCTTCAGGCTTTCCAGACACGACAAAGCCGGCACAAGGCCGGCTTTGTCGTGCAGCAAGCGAAGGGGATCAGGCCGCTTCCGACTTCTCGCGGATCAGCTTGTCCACGACACCCGGATCCGCCAGGGTGGAGATATCCCCCAGGCTGTCGGTCTCGCCGGTGGCGATCTTGCGCAGGATACGACGCATGATCTTGCCGGAGCGGGTCTTCGGTAACCCCTCGGCCCAGTGGATCACATCCGGGGTGGCGATGGCGCCTATCTCCTTGCGCACCCACTCCTTCACCTCTTTATGCAGCTCCCGGCTCGGCTCCTCCCCGGCGATCAGGGTGACATAGGCATAGATGCCCTGACCCTTGATCTCGTGGGGCACCCCCACCACGGCCGCCTCGGCGATCTTCGGATGGGCCACCAGGGCCGACTCGATTTCGGCGGTGCCCATGCGGTGGCCGGAGACGTTGAGTACATCATCCACCCGACCGGTGATCCAGTAGTAGCCATCCTCGTCGCGACGGGCACCGTCGCCGGTGAAGTAGCGGCCCGGGAAAGTGGAGAAGTAGGTCTGCTCGAAGCGCTCGTGATCGCCAAACACGGTGCGCATCTGGCCAGGCCAGGAGTCGGTGATCACCAGGTTGCCCTCGGTGGCGCCCTCCAGCGGCTCGCCCAGGTTATCCACCAGGGCCGGCTGCACCCCGAAGAAGGGACGGGTGGCGGAACCGGGCTTGAGGGCGGTGACGCCGGGCAGGGGGCTTATCAGGATGCCGCCGGTCTCGGTCTGCCACCAGGTGTCGACTATGGGGCAGCGCTCGTCCCCTATGGTGCGGTAGTACCACTCCCAGGCTTCCGGGTTGATGGGTTCCCCCACAGATCCCATGATGCGCAGGCTCTGGCGGGAGGTGCCTTCGATGGCCTCCTTGCCCTTGGCCATCAGGGCGCGGATGGCGGTGGGTGCGGTATAGAGGATGCTGACCTGGTGCTTGTCCACCACCTGGCTCATGCGGTTGGTGGCCGGGTAGTTCGGCACCCCTTCGAACATGAGCGTAGTGGCGCCGTTGGCGAGCGGCCCGTAGACGAGATAGGAGTGGCCGGTGACCCAGCCCACGTCGGCGGTACACCAGTAGATGTCCTCCTCGTGATAGTCGAACACGTACTTGAAGGTGAGGGCGGCATAGACCAGGTAGCCGCCCGTGGTGTGCAGCACTCCCTTGGGCTTGCCGGTGGAGCCCGAGGTGTAGAGCACGAAAAGGGGATCCTCGGCGCCCATGGCTTCGGGCGGGCAATCCGGGCTGGCAGCGGCGACGGCGTCGTGCCACCAGATATCCCTGTGGTCATGCCAGGCGACCTTGCCGCCGGTGCGCTTGAGGACGATCACCTTGCTGACCTTGGTATCCGGGTGGGTGAGCGCCTCGTCCACGTTCTTCTTGAGGGGGATGGGGCGGCCACCGCGCAGGCCCTCGTCGGCTGTGATGACGATGGAGGAGCCCGAGTCGATGATGCGGCCCGAGAGCGCCTCCGGCGAGAAGCCGCCGAAGACGATGCTGTGCACGGCGCCGATGCGGGTACAGGCGAGCATGGCGATGGCCGCCTCAGGCACCATGGGCATGTAGAGGCAGACCATGTCACCGCGCTTGACCCCCTGGGCTTTGAGCACGTTGGCAAACTTGCACACCTCGGTGTGGAGCTCGCGATAGGTGAGCTTGCGATCCTCGGCCGGGTTGTCCCCTTCCCAGATGATGGCGACCTTGTCGCCGCGTTGGGCCAGGTGGCGATCCAGGCAGTTGGCCGACACGTTGAGCAGGCCATCCTCGTACCACTTGATGGAGACGTGGCCCGGATCGTAGGAGGTGTTCTTGACACGGGTGTAGGGCGTCATCCAGTCGAGAATCTTGCCCTGCTCCCCCCAGAAGGCGTCCGGGTTCTGCACCGACGCCAGGTACATGGCTTCATAACCTTCCTTGTCCAGCAGGGCGTCGCTACCTATGTGGGCCTTGACCGGATAGACCTTGCTCTCGCTCATCTCTCACTCCTGTGAATACATTTTTGTAATGATTGAGTAACAACTTATACCTTTGGCACGGGAGGGCAATTAGACTTTTGGATAGCGACGAGAGGGGCCGGTCGACATGGCCGAGGGATCGCGAAGAAGGGAGCCTGAGGCTCCCTTCTGTCATTGGGCTGTCCGGGATCTTCAATGCCCTGTGGCGAGCATGGAGGTCATGTGGGGTTCGGACAGGGGGTGGCTGAACAGGTAGCCCTGGCCCTCCTCGCATCGCAGGGATTGCAGGAACTGGCGCTGGGGCTGGGTCTCTATGCCTTCCGCCGTGACCGCCATGCCGAGGCTGTCTGCCAGGCTGACTATGGTGCGGCACAGCTCCCGGCTGTGCCTGTCGTCGGGCAGCGCCTGCACGAAGGCCCTGTCTATCTTGATGCGGTCTATGGGCAGGCTTTTGAGCAGGCTCAGAGAGGAGAAGCCGGTGCCGAAGTCGTCGATGGCGATCTGCACTCCCAGCGCCTTGAGGCGGGTAAAGAGGCGCAGGCTCTGATCCACGCTCTGGATGATGCTCTCGGTGACCTCGATCTCCAGCCGCTCTGCCGGGAAGCCGGTCTGCGCCAGGATGGCGGTGACCCTGTCCACGTAGTTGGGGGAGCGCATCTCCCTTACCGACACATTGACGGACAGCCTGGGCACGGCGAACCCCTCCGCCAGCCACCGCTGTCCCTGCTGGCAGGCGGTGCGCATCACCCATTCCCCCAACTGCTCTATCAGGCCGCACTCCTCGGCCACCGGAATGAAGCGGGCGGGAGAGATAATGCCCTCGCTCGGGTGCTGCCAGCGTACCAGGGCCTCGAGGCCGCTGAGGCTGTCACTGGCCAGATCCGTCATGGGTTGGTACAGCAGGCGGAACTGCTGCTGCTCCATGGCCTTGATCAGCCCCTGCTCCAGGGCCATCCGCTCCCTCATCTGCGTCATCATCTCGGGGGAGTAGAACAGATGGCCGTTGCGGCCCCGGCGCTTGGCCTCATGCATGGCATTGTCCGCCGCACTGATGAGGCTGTCTGGAGTCAGGCCATGATCCGGGTAGAGGGCGACCCCTATGCTGGCGGAGAGCCTCACCCGCTCCTGCCCTATGTCGGCAGGAGCGTGGAGCCTGTGTTGCAGCCGCTCGATCAGCCCCACCAGCTCCTGGTGGGGGGGGGGGGGGGGGGGGGGGGGGGCGCGGCCATAGATTGTGTGGGGG